>NZ_JAQJIO010000047.1:0-305 GCF_027947415.1 Cobetia sp. MMG027 | reverse complement strand
TCACACAACCTTCTCGAGGAAGGCGATATGCTTGTCACTGTGAACTGTCAGCATTATCAGGTAGTAGAAGCTTGAACCGGAACTTGATGGTGGAGCCAAGCGGGATCGAACCGCTGACCTCCTGCGTGCAAGGCAGGCGCTCTCCCAGCTGAGCTATGGCCCCAAAAGTCGGCAAACCGTGTCGACAAAAGCACGAAGCTTTTGGTGGGTCTGGGCAGATTTGAACTGCCGACCTCACCCTTATCAGGGGTGCGCTCTAACCAACTGAGCTACAGACCCGACACTACTACTCGATAAACTAACTT
>NZ_JAQJIO010000046.1:0-319 GCF_027947415.1 Cobetia sp. MMG027 | reverse complement strand
TAGCCATTACATCTAAATACACAGGAACATTTTTATTTAAAATGATAGCAACTGCCAAACCTAGCGTTGTAGTTACTGCGATACCTATTATAAAAGCAGTAAAATTAAATCTTCCTCTAGAATCATTTTCTCGCCCAACTACTTCAAGGAAGTGGTCGTTGCATTCTGTTACTAAATAATTGCCATTTAGTGAATCTTTCACAGTAATCACTCTGGACCCAATTTTATCCAAGCTACAAAAATGAATTTATCAGATACTTATTAAATAAAAATCCCGCAGCCAAGGCTACAGGATCATCGAATACAGATATCTCCTAGG
>NZ_JAQJIO010000045.1:0-320 GCF_027947415.1 Cobetia sp. MMG027 | reverse complement strand
ATCACCGTGACTGGCACCAATGACGCACCGGTAGCGGTGCAGGATACCAATGCCACGACAGAGAATAATGCTGTCAGTGGAGATGTCCTGCTCAATGACAGTGATGTCGATGCCAGCGATACCCTGAACGTCAGCCAGGTCGGCGAGGATGCCGCCAATGTCGGTCAGCCGACTGCCGGTGACAACGGTGGCCAGTTCACCGTCAATACCGATGGCAGCTATGACTTCGCGCCGGGCGCGGACTTCGATGACCTTGCGGTCGATGAGACCCGTACCACCACCATCAGCTACCAGGTCAGTGATGGTCAGGGCGGCGTCGA
>NZ_JAQJIO010000044.1:0-363 GCF_027947415.1 Cobetia sp. MMG027 | reverse complement strand
GGCACCGTCGATCGTAATGTCAGTTGTGGCGACGGTGATCTCGTTGGCCGGATCGGCGCTGTCAGTGATGGTGATCACGACATTGCTGCTGTCGAGGCCGGCCTCGATGCTGCCAGTCAGATCGACGGCGCTGATGTCTGCCAGATTGAGGAGGCCATCGTCACCATCGACGAAGGCGATGCTGCCCGTCGGGTCGGTGGTATCCACGGTGACGGCGCCCAGGTTCACGGCGTCGCTGACGTTGCCGGCGACATCGGTCTGACGGATCTGCACAACGCCATCGGCGTAGACACCTTCGTCCAGCGTGAAGGTGGTGCTAGTGCGGGCATCCCAGGTGGTGCCGCCGTCGAGGGAGACTTCCCA
>NZ_JAQJIO010000043.1:0-367 GCF_027947415.1 Cobetia sp. MMG027 | reverse complement strand
TCGACACCGCGCCGACGGCCAATGACGATGCGCGCAATATCGGCGAAGACACCACCACGGCCCTCGACGGCAACGTCATCAATGGCGACAACGACACCGCCGATACCCTGGGCGCGGATGCCACGACGGTCACCGGCGTTGACGGCAATGCCGTCACGGCCGATGACGCTGCCGTGGTCGAAGGCACGTACGGCACGCTGACACTCAACAGTGACGGCAGCTACAGCTATGTGCTCGATACCACCAGCCCGGCGGTCCAGTCGCTGAATGATGGCGAGACGAAAGAAGACACGTTCACCTACGTGATCACCGACGCCGATGGCGACAGCGATACTGCCACGCTGACCATCACCGTCGAGGGATCCAC
>NZ_JAQJIO010000042.1:0-388 GCF_027947415.1 Cobetia sp. MMG027 | reverse complement strand
TCCAACTGGGCTGTAGAGACTGGTGAGATGATTGAGGCATGGTTAGCTCATGCTGAGCAGCCATCTGTCTATTTACTGATAGATGCTGCCTTCCGGTACGACACTTTGTATGCCTGGGTACAGTCCTCATGGCCCGCAGCAGAGTGGCGAGCGCTTTATCAGGACTCGCCGAAAACTCGTCGTGAAGTGCTTCAAGTGTCACCGCTATTGCTACGTATCGGGCGAGATGACCCCAAGTGGAGAGGGCATCTCGATACGCTGGCTCACCTGACATCAGGCAGCCCGATGGTCAGCATGATTGTCACTTCGGAACCCTTGGCGGCACTTTGGGAGCGTTTCTATGCATTCCGCCTGGTGAGTGTGCAGAAGACACGTTACGTATTGCGGC
>NZ_JAQJIO010000041.1:0-388 GCF_027947415.1 Cobetia sp. MMG027 | reverse complement strand
CCCAACTGGGCTGCAGAGACTGGTGAGATGATCGAAGCATGGTTAGCTCATGTTGAGCAGCCATCTGTCTATCTACTGGTAGATGCCGCCTTTCGGCACGACACTGTGTATTCCTGGGTACAATCCTCATGGCCCGCAGCAGAGTGGCGAGCGCTTTATCAGGATTCGGCGAAAACTCGTCGTGAAGTGCTTCAAGTGTCACCGCTATTGCTACGTATTGGGCGAGACGACCCCAAGTGGAGAGGGCGTCTCGATACGCTGGCTCACCTGACATCAGGCAGCCCGATGGTCAGCATGATTGTCACTTCGGAGTCTTTGTCAGCACTTTGGGAGCGTTTCTATGCATTCCGCCTGGTGAGTGTGCAGGAGACACGTTACGTATTGCGGT
>NZ_JAQJIO010000040.1:0-399 GCF_027947415.1 Cobetia sp. MMG027 | reverse complement strand
TAGCTGATGGTGGTGGTACGGGTTTCATCGACCGCGAGGTCATCGAAGTCTGCGCCCGGCGCGAAGTCATAGCTGCCATCGGCATTGACGGTGAACTGGCCACCGTTGTCACCGGCAGTCGGCTGACCGACATTGGCGGCATCCTCGCCGACCTGGCTGACGTTCAGGGTATCCGTGTCGTTGCCACCGTCCGCATCGTTATCCAGCACGTTGCCGGAGGCCGGCGCCTTCTCGGCGACGGTAGCGGCGTCATCCTGCGCGACCGGTGCGGTGTTGCTCGGTGTCAGGATGAAGGTGTCGGTCACGGTGCCACCATTGCCATCATCCGCGGTGACAGTGATCTCGAAGGGACCATTCTGCGAGGCATCCGGCGTCAGGGTGCCCGTGATACGTCCGGTA
>NZ_JAQJIO010000004.1:0-386149 GCF_027947415.1 Cobetia sp. MMG027 | reverse complement strand
CGACAGCGTGATGCTGAAGGTGCCGTCATCGGCAACGGTGCCGGTGCCAAGCACAACGCCATCGACATCGGTGATCTCGACGGTCCCCCCGGCCTCGGCGCTGCCATTGACGGTGCTGCCGTTGGCGGTCTCGCCATCGGTCTCGGACAGAATCGGCGCATCCGGCGCAGTGGTATCAACCGTCAGCGTGAACTCGCCAGACGGCGCGCTCACGTTGCCGGCTTCATCAGTCGCGGTGACGCTGAAGACGTGCTCGCCATCGGCGAATTCAGTGCCTGGTGTGAAGGTCCAGGTGCCATTGCTATCGGCGGTGGACGTGCCGATCACTTCGCCATTATGCGTGACGGTGACGGTGCTACCGATCTCGGCGCTGCCGGTCAGCGTCGGGGTCGCGTCATTGGTGCTGTCACCAGAGGCGAGGGTGTCTGTGACGGCTTCCACGTCGTCGGTGGCAGAGGCGATGGTCGGCGTGTTCGGTGCGGTGACGTCGGCATCTTCCGGCACCAGCAGGGTGTCGGAGGCCGGGCTCTCATTGCCTGCAGCATCAGTGACGGTAGCCGTCAGCTCGGTGCCAGCATCCTGCTTCGGAGACAGCGTGATGCTGAAGGTGCCGTCATCCGCGACGGTGCCAGAGCCCAGTCGATCGCCATCACCGTTGGTGATCTCGACGGTCCCGCCGGCTTCGGCGCTGCCATTGACCGTACTGCCATTGGCGGTTTCACCATCGGTTTCAGTCAGGACCGGTGCCTCCGGCGCGATGGTGTCGATGGTGAGAGTGAAGTCGGCAGACGATGCACTTTCATTGCCCGCGGCATCAGTGGCGGTAACGCTGAAGATGTGTTCGTCATCGGCGAAATCAGTCGCCGGCGTGAAGCTCCAGGTGCCATTGGCATCGGCGGTGACTGTCGCGATTTCCTCACCGTTGTGGGTAATCGTGACGGTGCTGCCGGCTTCGGCGCTGCCGGTCAGGGTCGGGGTGGCGTCGTTGGTGCTGTCGCCATCGGCGAGGGTGCTGGTGCCATCAGGCACGTCGTCGATCGCGGAGGCGATGGTCGGCGTGTTCGGCGCGGTGGCATCGATACCGGTATCCACGACGGTCGGTGCTGAATCACTGCTGATATTGCCCGCGGCATCAGTGGCGGTCGCCGTCAGCGTCCCGCCATCTTCCTGTGCCTGATCCAGGACAATGCTGAAGGAGCCGTCATCCTCGGCAATGCCGCTACCGACGTCCTGACCATCGCTGTTGGTGATGACGACATCGCTGCCAGCCTCGGCCGTGCCGGAGACAGTGGTGCCATCGGACTCGATCAGCGTCGGTGCACCCGGTGCGGTGGTATCGACGGTCAGCGTGAACTCGCTAGACGCCGCACTTTCGTTGCCCGCGGCATCGGTGGCGGTGACGCTGAAGGTCTGATCGCCCTCGGTCAGCGCGGTCGTCGGGGTGTAGGTCCAGCTGCCATTGGTATCTGCCGTGACAGTAGCGATCACTTCACCGTTGTGGGTGATCGTGACGGTGCTGCCGGCTTCGGCGCTGCCGGTCAGGGTTGGCGTCGCATCATTGGTGCTGTCGCCATCGGCGAGGGTGCCGGTTACGGCTTCCACGTCGTCGGTGGCAGAGGCGATGGTCGGCGTGTTCGGTGCGGTGACGTCGGCATCTTCCGGCACCAGCAGGGTGTCGGAGACAGCACTTTCGTTGCCAGCGGCATCGGTAGCAGTGGCGCTCAGTTCGGTGCCTGGCTCCTGCAGCGGATCCAGCTCAACGACAAAGTTGCCATCGGCATCAGCCGTCGCGGTGCCCACGATCTCACCGGATGCATTGATGACTTCGATAGTGGCACCGGGCTCGCTGATGCCGCTGAGGACCATGCCATTGGTGTCGCTCAGAAGAGGAGCATCGGGCGCTGTCGTGTCCGCATCAGAGGAAGCGCTATCGCTAGAAGTGGCTGCGGCAACCCCAACGCCGGCGGCTACTGCAACACCGCCTGCCACCAGTCCGGCAGTACTGATGCCGGCGCCAGCCCCTGCGCCGGTGGCTGCTTCCGCCCCGGCGCCGACAGAGCTTGCTCCCGCAGCCGCTGTGGCGAGGGCAGACTCTGCCGTGGTCAATGTCGCAGTGCTCGTGAAGGGGACTGCGCCACTGGCACCGGCCTCGCCAAGGCCGACCTGGAATATTTCTCCAGCGAATTCATCACCCTGAAGATACAGATGACTGAGTTCGCTGGGGTCGGCGTAGAAACCCTCGATCGTGACCAGATCCCCGTTCTCAAGAGTGACAAGCAGGTTGTCCCCTTGACGGGTCATCATTTCTATGTCACGTGGATGGAGGTCCAGGCTCACATCCGAGGCTTCATTGAGGGTGATGTTATCGACTTCACGCAGGATAGCTTCCTGACTTTCGAGTTGACCCTGCGGAGCGACCTTGGCATTGACTGGCATATTGTTGACCTCAATGGCACTTCTTGTGTGCTTTTACGACTTTCTATTAATTATCAATGATTAACACAGTATTATGTGTGGGTTCATTTTTCTAGGACTGTCGCATGAATGATATGCGTTTATATATCGTTTGATTTGTTTTTATTGTGTTTCTCGATTTCTTGTTCAACACGTCGAATGCTGCCTACGCCACTGATACCTAGGTAGCATGGCGGTATGGAGTGTGTTTTCAAGAACGCTGCAAGGACGTATCTGGATCATTCCCTGGGTATGATTATTCTGGTTTCGTATCGATGCGTACATGGAATGGCGCTAACTGATTAATATCGTGGCGAAAAACCGCATTACTTTAAGATATCCTTATAAGAAGGCGCCCGCTGGTCAGTAATGTCCGTTGCTTAAACGTTTGAAATATGTTTCTGAGCTCACGAAAAAAACGCCACCCTGCCGGGTGGCGTTTTCATGGTTTGAGAGGAAATCGTGTCGTCAGCGTTGGAGAGGGCGAGAATTCTCCCCTCCTTGCCACTCCAGGTAGGCATCGATCTGTGACCGAGAGGCTTCGATCGGTGATTTCATCACAAACCAGGTAACGGGTTCAGAACATGGCGGAGTGGTCAGCGAGCCGGAGTATTGCCAGCCAGCATGCTCGCGTGGCAGTAGCAGGTTGGCCGACAGTCCGCTTGTCAGAGTCTCGGAGAGTCCTCGCTGTGGAAGACGGCTCAACAGACGGCTGAGCGCCAGGTTGTCATGTCCTTCCTCGACCAACACGGCCAGTACTGCCAACTTGCCTTCTGGAGTGGTGTGCACCAGATGGATTTCCATGGCAGCGCGCTTGCCATCGATCGCGTGTTCCGAGGGCACATGCAGATGCACCTGTGACAGAGTGTAGGGGGTGCCATCCAGTGTCATCGTGTTTCCGCTGGCCCCTTCGATCTGCAAGGTGTGCCCCGTGTCCCGAGTGACGAGCAGCGGCGAGTGGTAGTCGAGCTTCGGCCCTGTTTCCTCCAGAGGGCGTGACTGACTGTCGATGTCGATCGGTGATTGCCGGGCACCACTGGCGCATTCCGCGTAGCCGGGGGTGAGGTCTCCCCAGTGTTCCGGTCCATTGGCGCTGTCGCCCGACTCACTCGAGTAGCTCCATTCGGTGACGGATGTTCCCGGGGCTGGTGCCGTTTCATTGTCATTGGCCAAGGCCGGGAGGGATGACGAAGCGGTGGCAAGCAGCACAGCCATGGTGAGTGGGCGCAACAACGCACGAGGCGACGAGGAATTGGCTGGCATTGAGATGTCCTTGCTCAAGAGTCCGGAACATTCCAGCGTTCTGGCCTGCGGTTGGCAGGCCAGAACGCTGACGAATAAAAGCAGTCAGTGTGCCGGACTCAGAGGGAAGGTCAAGATGACGCTGGAGGGTCACTCGGTTGTCGCATTCCAGCGTCAGAGGAGGTGGGGATGCCGGTCAGTAGCGGAAATCACTCAACTCTCCAGCCATAGACACTCCACACTGTCGCCGGGGCTTATCTGTGCGTGGGGAGGGATCACGGCCAATGCCTCAGCGCCGACGCATGAGGAGAGCACGGCTGAGTTCTGGTCCGGGAAGGCGTGAGCCTCAAGCTGGCCATCATCGGCTGGAGTCAGCGTGACACGCAGATGGTCCTGACGGATGGCGGTGTTGGCCGAGAAGGCGGAGCGTACCCGGAGGCTTCTCAGGGTCCGCAGTGCGTCACACTCGAGCATCTCGCCCAGTATGGGGCGAAGAAACAGCCAGCCACCGACCCAGCTCGACACCGGGTTGCCAGGTAGCCCCACCACACGCACCGAGTCGCCTTGCGTGATGAGGATGCGCCCCAGCGCCAGTGGCTTGCCCGGTTTGATGGCCAGGCGCCAGAGATCCAGGCTGCCGAGCGCCTCGATGGCAGGGCGGACGTGATCTTCCTCTCCGACGCTGACCCCGCCACAGGTGACGATCAAGTCGGCCTGTTCTGCCGCTGTCGCAAGAGCATCGCGAGTGGCCTCGAAGGTATCGGCCACATTGAGTGGCGCAAGCACCACGTCAGCCCCGAAGTCGCTGAGCATCTGGCTGAGCATCACGCGATTGGAGTTGTAGATCTGCCCCGGTTCGAGGGGCTGTCCCGGTTCGATCAGCTCATCGCCAGTTGCAAACAGAGCCACTCGTACCTTGCGCCGCACCGAGACCCTGCTCAATCCTTGACCACAGAGCAGGCCCAGCATCGCGGCATCCAGGCGAGTGCCAGCGGCGATCAGCCGAGTGCCACGAGTGACGTCGCGTCCCTGTCGGCGGATATTGTCGCCGGGAATCCGTGGGCCGGGCAGCCAGGCTTCCGTGGTGCCATCTTCGTTCTCACGCAGTGTCACTTCTTCCTGCATGACCACAACGTCGGCGCCTTCGGGGATTTCCGCCCCGGTGAACAGCCGTGCACAACTTGCCGAGGCGAGTGCCGAGGTGGGCTGGCCTGCCGCGATGCGCTGGCTGATTGGCAGCCAGGCGCCATCACCGATATCCGCTACTCTTGCACAGTAGCCATCCATCTGTGAGTTGTCGGCAGGAGGAACGTCCAGTTCGGCGTAGATATCCTCAGCGAGGACACGCCCCGCGGCCTTGCTGACAGGGACTTGCTCTACCGGCATTACCGGACAGCATTCGCGCAATGCGGACAAGGCACTGGAAAGAGGGGCCAGGCCCTTGGCGCCAACCGGCACGCTATCGCAGCCGCAGGCGGTCGTTGCCTGGCCCGCCCGGGATGCCTCTTGTGCAGAAGAGGAGTCAGTGGGCATGGGTTCCGCGCTCCGGGATCACCAGATTGGCGAAGTTGCAGGGACGGTGACGGCTGTCGAGCTGCTCCTTGAGGATGCCGTTCCAGGCTGTCCTGCAGGCCCCGGTGGAGCCGGGTAGGCAGAACACCACGGTACGGTTGGCCAGCCCTCCAAGACAGCGGCTCTGGATCGTGGAGCTGCCGACTTCCTGATGGGAAAGCTGACGGAACAGCTCGCCGAAGCCCTGGATTTCCTTGTCGAGCAGCACGCGGATGGCTTCCGGTGTGGAATCACGTCCGGTGAAGCCTGTGCCGCCGGTGGTCAGGATGACCTGCACGGCCGGGTCCGCGATCCACTCGCTGACCACGGCGCGCAACTGATAGATGTCATCGGGGACGATACGTTTTTCATGCAGGGTATGGCCGGCTGCCGTCAGGCTCTCGACCAGGGCGTCACCGGAGCGATCAGTGTCCTCGGTGCGCGTGTCGGAGACGGTCAATACCGCGATGGTGAGGCCGATCTGTTCGTCATTGCCGCTCATGATCAGTCCTTCTTGCCTTGTTGACGAGCCTCGAGCGCTGCGAGTTGCTCAGGGGTCGCCTTGGCCTGGTGATGTGTCTTCCACTCGGAATAGGGCATGCCGTAGACGTGCTCGCGCGCCGCGTCATAATCGAAGCTCACGCCGCGTTCCTCGCCGGCGGCCATCAGCCACTTGGACAGGCAGTTGCGGCAGAAGTCGGCGAGGATCATCAGATCGATGTTCTGGACATCCTTGTTGTCATCCAGGTGCTTGAGCAGACGGCGGAAAGCGGCCGCTTCCAGCTCGGTGCGGGTCTGCTCGTCCAGCTGGTTCAGGTCCTGGACGGTCTGGGGGGTCGGGTCGCTCATGGAAATCTCCTGAGAAGGTGCGGCATGGCGCAGGCCTTCATGGTAGAGGGGGCCTGGTGAGACCAGGCCAGATACCTGAAACTTTACGCAACTAATGCAGGGCTGTGAACCGGTGCGAGAGGCCGGGCGACGGGCAGGGAGAGGCGATATCAATGCAAAACGCCCGGCAGGCGAACCTGACCGGGCGAATCGTCACTCATCCAGCGGACGTCTGGCCTCGGACTAATTCGGGCGTTGCTGACGCGCCAGGCTGTCGTCAGGTGCCGTGGCGGGGTCTGATGCCGGGTCCGCCGCCTCGGCCTGCTTGACCTCGTCATACCAAAGATTGTGGTGTTGCTTGGCCCAGGTTTCATCGACGTAGCCGGTCTTCATGCCCTCGAAGGCACCTTCCGTGCCGGCGGTACCGATGTAGATGTGGCCGAAGGACACCGCGATCAGCATCAATGAGGCAACGCCGTGGAAGACATTGGCCCACTGCATGTTGTCACGGGTCTGACCGAATATCGGGAAGTCGAGCACTAGGCCGCTGGCAATCACCACCAGACCGACTGTCGCCAGAATCCAGTACCAGGCCTTTTCCCCGCCATTGGCAAAGCCGGCATCCGGATGCTTGCCCTTCATCATGCCGCCACCCTGGCGGAACCACTCAAGGTCATGCTTCTTGGGAAGGTTGAGCTTCAGCCACTTGGCCAGCACCAGAATCAGCATGATCGAGAACAATGGCCCCACATAGTTGTGGATCACCTTGGTCGCCATGATCATGTTGGCCCAGAACACATCCCCGAAGACATTGCGGAACACGAACTTGCCCCACAACAGATTGATGCCGGTGATGGCCAACGTGAGGAACAGTGTGGCCAGTGTCCAATGCATGGCACGTTCCAGTGCCGTCCAGCGCAGCATCAACTTGCCCGAGCGGGGGTGGTCCAGATCGTTGCGCCCCACCAGCAGATAGAAGATCGCCAGCACGGCCAGCATGCCGCCCAGAGCGATCAGGCCACCCGGTGAGATCCAGCGGTTGCGGATCTGTCGCCAGGTCTCGCCGCTCTGGTTGATCAGGCTGTAGTTGGAGTCATGGCGACTGTCGATGGAATTTCCCCCATCTTTCACCTGACGCCAGGTGTCGGCATTCACCGTGCCGACCGCCTGACCGATCTCGCCGTCAGGGTTCGCGGCCAGTGCCTGAGGGGCCAGCCAGAGGCTGGCCAGCATCAGACACAGGAACATGGCGACGACGGTCAACCGTGAAGCTGTGAAGTGCGCGCGCATGTCGCCTCCTTACCCCTTGCGGGCTGCGTCGTAGGCCAGGTGATCCGCCTGCTGAACGCTGCTGGTGGTCAGGTTGGCCGAGGTTTCCGGGTGGCTGGCCTTGTCGACCGGCGACCAGGCACCATCCTCGTGACCGCGATAGACCACGCGCTGACGGAAGATGTCGGAGACGGTCTCGGCGTCACCGGCCAGCAGGGCCTTGGTGGAGCACATCTCGGCACACAGCGGCAGCTTGCCTTCGCTGATGCGGTTGGCACCGTACTTCTCGAACTCTTCTTCCGGGCTCTCGGCCGGGCCGCCGGCACAGAAGGTGCACTTGTCCATCTTGCCGCGCTCGCCGAAGGCACCTTGCTGCGGGAACTGTGGCGCGCCGAACGGGCAGGCATACAGGCAGTACCCGCAACCGATGCAGATATCCTTGTCGTGCAGGACGATGCCGTCATCGGTCTTGTAGAAGCAGTCGGTGGGGCAGACCGCCATGCAGGGCGCGTCGTCACAGTGCATGCAGGCCACCGAGATGGAGACTTCGCTCGGCTTGCCGTCATCCAGGGTCACGACACGGCGACGCTGAATGCCCCATTCTGTCTCGTTGGCGTTCTTGCAGGCCGTCACGCAGCCATTGCACTCGATGCAGCGCTCTGCATCACACAGGAATTTCATCTGGGCCATCTTGCTTCTCCTTCACGGCCCGTCGTCGAGTGGCTCAGGCGACAGGCCGGATATTTCTGATCATCGACATATGATTGGCTCGATGATTCGGCGTTTACGCGATCGACAGTCAGGGTCGGAACGCGCTTCAGGCGAGGCTGACTCGGCACAGCGTGACCTTGGTTTCCTGCATCAGGGTCACGGGGTCATAGCCATAGGTCGTCGCGGTGTTGGCGGACTCACCCAGCACGTAGGGCACCGTGCCTTCCGGGTAGCGTGACTCCAGGGACTCGCCCTCGTAGTGGCCCCCGAAGTGGAAGGGCATGAAGACCACGTCCGGCCCGACTCGCTCGGTGACCAGCGCCTTGACCTTCACGCGGCCGCCTTCAGCACCCTCGACCCATACCATGTCGCCATCCTTGATGCCCTGGTCATTGGCCAGCGCCGGATTGATCTCGACGAACATCTCTTGCTGCAGCTCGGCCAGCCATGGGATGGAGCGTGTCTCTTCGCCCCCCCCTTCGTATTCCACCAGGCGGCCCGAGGTGAGGGTGATCGGGTATTTGGCGCTGACGTCCTTCTCCTGAATGGAGGCGTAGAGCGTCGGCAAGCGATAGATGGACTCCGAATCCGGCCAGGTCGGATAGTCCTTCACCAGGTCACGGCGCGCGGTATACAGCGGCTCGCGGTGCTTGGGGATCGGGTCCGGGAAGGTCCACACCAGGGCACGTGCCTTGGCGTTGCCGTACGGCATGCAGCCATGCTTGATGCACACGCGCTGGATGCCACCGGAAAGATCGGTCTTCCAGTTCTTGCCTTCCGCCGCCTGCTTTTCCTCGGCCGTCAGGTCGTCCCACCAGCCCAGCTGCTTGAGCAGCTTGTCGGTGAACTCCGGATAGCCATCCTCGATCTCGGCGCCCTTGGACCAGGAGCCCTCGGCCAGGATATTGGTGCCGTTGTGTTCCACGCCGTAACGGGCGCGGAAGTTGCCACCGCCTTCGGCCACCGTCTTGGAGGTGTCATACAGGATGGGCGAGCCCGGATGGCCCATCTCCGGCGTTCCCCAGCACGGCCATGGCAGACCATAGAAGTCGCCATTTGCCGGACCACCCCGTGCCTTGAGTGTCTCGAAGTCGAAGGTATGCCAGTTCTTCTGATGAGCCTTCAGGCGTTCGGGACTCTGGGCGGTATAGCCAACGGTCCACATCCCGGCATTGAATTCGCGGGTGATGTCCTCGACCACCGGTACGCTGCCCTCGACCTTGATGTTGCGGAACAGCTCGTCGGCAAAGCCCAGCTTGCGGGACAGCAGGTACATGATCTCGTGATCCGGCTTGGAATCGAACATCGGTTCGATGACCTGATCACGCCACTGCAAGGAGCGACTGGAGTTGGTCACGCTGCCGGTGGTCTCGAACTGGGTCGCGGCCGGCAACAGGTAGACGCCATCGGTGCGGTCGTGCATGACGGCGGCGATGGTCGGGTAGGGGTCGACCACCACCATCATGTCCAGCTTGGCCATGGCCTTCTTCATCTCGGGTCCACGGGTCTGGGAGTTGACGGCATGCCCCCAGTAGAACATCGCCTTGAGCGCGGTGCGCTGGGAGATGCGATCCGGGTCCTCAAGCACGCCATCGACCCAGCGCGAGACGGTGATGCCGTTGGTGTGCATCGGCTTGCCGTCGTGGTATTCGGTCTGGTCGTAGCGGTTCTGGATCCAGTCGAAGTCGACGTTCCATACCTTGGCCCAATGCTTCCACGCCCCTTCGGAGAGGCCGTAGTAACCTGGCAGGGAGTGGGACATCAGGCCCAGATCCGTGGCGCCCTGAACGTTGTCGTGACCCCGGAAGATGTTGGCGCCGCCACCGGACTTGCCGATGTTGCCCAGTGCCAGCTCCAGAATGCAGTAGGCGCGGGTATTGTTGTTGCCGGTGGTGTGCTGCGTGCCACCCATGCACCACACGACACTTCCCGGACGGTTCTGGGACAGTCGACGTGCGACGTCGAGCATGTCGGCTTCACCGACACCGGTGATGCGCTCGACCACGTCCGGCGGGAAGTTGGCGACTTCCGCGCGTACCTCGTCCATGCCGTAGACGCGCTGCTGGATGTAGGCCTCATCTTCCCAGCCGTTCTCGAAGATGTGCCACAGCAGGCCCCAGATGTAGGCAACATCGGTGCCCGGACGCAGGCGAACGTACTTGTTGGCTTTCGCTGCCGTGCGGGTGAAGCGCGGATCGACGACGATGATCTCGGCGTTGGAGCGCTCCTTGGCCAGCAGGATGTGTTGCATCGCCACCGGATGGGCTTCGGAGGGGTTGGAGCCGATGAACAGGATCGAACGACAATTGTGCATGTCGTTGAACGAGTTGGTCATCGCGCCATAGCCCCAGGTGTTGGCGACGCCGGCGACGGTGGTGGAGTGGCAGATACGCGCCTGGTGATCGACATTGTTGGTGCCGAACAGGGCCGCGAACTTGCGCATCAGGTAGGCCTGTTCATTGCTGAACTTGGCCGAACCCAGCCAGTAGATGCTATCGGGGCCGTGCTCCTTGGTGAGCTCGAGCACCTTGTCGCCGACTTCCTCGATGGCCTGCTCCCAGGACAGCTTCTTCCACTTGCCGCCTTCGAGCTTCATCGGATACTTCAGACGACGATCAGAGTGACCATGCTCACGCAGCGAGGCGCCCTTGGCACAATGCGCGCCGCGGTTGAAGGGGTGATCGAAGGCGGGTTCCTGCTTGGTCCAGACGCCTTCCTGGACTTCGGCATAGACGCCACAGCCCACGGAGCAGTGGGAACAGATCGTACGCTTGGTCTCGACAGGTGCCTGTGAGACTTCCGTCTTGGCCTCGGCACGCTTCATCATCGGGGTGGCCATGAAGCTGGCCGCGGCAAGGCCGCCGGTCGCAACACCGCTGCGCTTCAGGAACTGGCGGCGGTTGATGCCGAGTCCCGTACTCTCCGTGCTGGAGGGGGTGGGGGTCAGTCGCATGACATCTTTCTCCTCATCACCCGATACACGACATGCACCGCTTGGGCGGGTCAGGTGGCCGTGTCGGGAGTGGCGGTTCTTCAGGTGGCTCTTCTGGCATTCGCCAGCGAGCCCCTGTGCCGTCTTGTCGCTGTCAATGGCGGCTGGAGTGAACTCCACGCTGCCCTTTGTGTCTCTGATCGGTCACGCCGTCAGGCGAGTCTGTACTCTCCCGGAGGAACTGGCGGTGGCGGCGTTGCCACTGGCAGATTCCCCTGTGGAGACGTAACCGACAGAAGGTCAATCTCGCAGAGTGGCGTAGAACGCCTTCACGTGATCCGTCTCGCGATAGTTGTCGGTCACTCTGTCTGCTGTCTTGCCGTCCTGTGGCGCGGCCTGATCCGGGATGACGGCCCCGGCCAGCGTTCCAGCGGCTGCCGCCCCGACGGTGCTGGCTCCCAGTACCCTCAGGAACTTGCGGCGGCCCTGACGAGCCAGTTCCTGGCCTTGCGTGTTGTCATCAGTCTTCATGCTGATCTCCTGTCTGACATGTCATGTTCAAGGCGAACGTCGCTGAATCCGTTGTCGCTTGAAGGGTGTCTCACGGTCTTGCTTCAGGTCTTGCATCAGGGTCTTGCATCAGCCCCAGCACTGGCCATGGCGTGTGCCGGGGCTGTGGGTGCTGTCCGGCTCGTGTCTGTCGGTCTCACGATTGGGGAAGTTGTATGCCTTGCCAGCCAGTGGTGTCTTGGCTTGCGACGTCCGCCAATGAGGCTGTCGGTTGGGGAGTCTCTCCGAGATTGCGTCGTTCGGCTGCCAGAAATGCCTGGCCAAGATAGCCAACCGCGGCATAGAAAGGACTCTTGCGACGCGCAAGGTCGGCACAGCAACGCTCACCCCAGTTCGCCAGATGCTGACGGAAGAAGTTGACCTGTTCGCCGGGCAGCTCCTCGATCAGCATGGCCATGACCTCGCACAGGGCCCCCAGGTGGTCCTCCGGCTCGCGAACGTCGGCTTCGCGCTCGAAACCGAGGCGCTTGAGGTCATGGCGCAGTGCCACCAGCGGCATTTCCATCAATGAGCCGGTCAGGTACCAGCTGGCATACGGCACCACTTCGCCCTGCACGACCCCGACCAGTGCCTGGAAATACTCGTCCTCCAGTCGTCGAGGGTCACTGACGCGCGCCGAGAGAGACAGCGAGGCCAGCGCCCTGGGCAGTTGCTGCTGATCCGCGCCGGGCATGGTGATGGCCTCAGGCTCCAGCGCCGCCAGGAAGTCGATGAGTGGCTGATCGGGCGCTGCCCGCAGCAGGCGAGCCAGCAGGCGGTAGAGATCGGCCCGCAGTGCCTGTTGCTCGGCACTGTGACTGATCAACGATCCATCATCAGGTGTCATATCAGTGTCATCACTTGAAGGCATGGACTCAGACCTTGAGTTGAGCATCGGGATTGCGGGCCATTTCGTGCCAGATATCCTTCACGCGGCAATCGCTGCACATCTTGAGGCGCAGCGCACCGTCACCCTGGAAATAGGCGTGGGAGGCCAGCTTGGTCTGCATCGCCGTGATGGTGGCGGTGGAGCCGAACGGGGTGCCGCAGCTGATGCAGGGGAACGGCGTGTCCTGCTTGAGCAGGCGCGGTTCACGGCGCACCTCTGGTTGTGCGGAAAAGCCCGGCGTCAGAGTGATGACGCTCTCGGGGCATGACTGCTCGCACAGGCCACATTGCACGCAATCTCCCTCGGTGAAGGACAGTGCCGGAGAGGTGCGGTTGGCGGACAGTGCGCTGGTCGGGCAGACCGCGACACAGGCCTGACACAGGGTGCAGCCGTCGCTTTCGACCTGAATCGCGCCGAAGGGCGCACCGGCAGGTACCTCGACGGCGGTCTGCGCCAGGTCAGCGGCGGCCAGCGTGGCCAGGTGATCCAGTACACGATTCAGGCGCTCACGCTTGCCGGGTCGGGCATCCGGTTGACCCAACAGCCAGTCACGCGCGATCGGCAGGCCCGGCTGGCCGTCCTCTTCGCGATCGGCACCGGGCGCCAGCGCGAGGCAGAGCGGACTGACGAGCGTCATGGGCGAGGCCGGCACGGCGGACTCGGTGATCAGCACGAGACGGGGGGAGCCCTGGGTGTCCGTGGCCAGTTGCATGCTCTCCAGCAACGCATTGCACAGACGCTGTTCCTGCTCGAGTTGCTGGTGCTGACCGGCAGGCAGTGTCCGAGGCAGTTCGACGATGACCTGGGTGGCGCCCAGCGCCAACGCGGCCAGCCACTCGTCGTGCCCGGTGGCGCTGATTTCATCCAGTGCGATGTCCAGGCAGCGTTCCTGATCCTCAGGTGCCAACGGCGAGTGGCGGTCACTGGCAGACTCGAGGCGGTAGCGCAGTATCGGCTGCGTGCCCCCTGCATCCTGATAGCGTTCAAGCAGACGCTGGATCTGTTCGAGACGCTGTTCGAGTGGCGGCTGGGTAAAGCTCAGCGCGCCGGTCGGGCAGGCACTCACGCAACTGGCGGCACCATGGCAGAGGTACGGGTCGATCTCGATATGCGCGTTGCGGCGTCCCGCCACGGAGAAGATGGCGTCGGCGCTGCAGGAGGAAAGACAACGTGTACACCCGATGCTGCCCGCACTTGAATGGGCACAGATGTCGAGATTGACGTTGACGTAATTGGGCTTGTCGAAGCTGCCGACCAGACCGGCGAATTCTGTCGCCCAATGGGTCAGGTTCGCGATCTGATCGCCGCTCTCGACAAGGCTGGCGTCGCTTGCGAGACGATCCAGCTCGCCCAGCACCGTATCATCTGCACGCAGATAGCCCGGCGGCGGAAGTTCCGCCTGATTGAGGGGCTGGTGACCCAGATCGGCGATCAGGTCGAAGGTCTCGACCTGTCGGGCACCTGTGGACAGCAGTGCGCGCGCCAGATTGACCCCGCCAGCCAGCAGCGTGAAATGGCCAAGATGGCCGCTCAGCGAGAGCGCCTCGCGGGTGCTGGCATGGGAGGACAGTGCTTCGCTCGTCGTGATATGCCGCTCGTCGAGGGATACCAGTGCGCTGTTGTCCTGCTCGCTGATCAGCAGAGACAGTGACAGGGAGTGAGTGGCGGGCAGTGCCAGCATCAGGCTGGACAGGGCACGCAGGCGCGCTTCGCTGCCGATCAGCAGCGTGCGGCCCTGGCTGCGATAGCGGATCGGGGCGCTGCCGGCATCACTGGCCAGCAGTGGCAGGCTGGAAGCGGGGGAGGCTCCGAGCACTGCCGCCAGGGCGCGTTGGCGTGCTTGCTGGTTGAGCGCGCGCTGGGCGTTCTCGAGACTTGAACTGAGCATCCTCATCCTTATTTCGGTCGTGGCGGCTCCGCCCCTGGCGCGCCTGTCAGGTGGCGCGGTGGACGGTTCCTGATCGCCGCTGATTCTCGAGGCTCGCGCCCGGTCAGCGGTCGAAGGTCATTCAAGGAAGTGCATGGGCTTCCAGCAACGTCTTGCGCCTGATGTCATCCGGATGATCCGCACGGCGGCGTCATTGCGACTGGCTTCAGCATAGTCAGGGACTGAAGGGCCAGCGATGAGCATCGGGCGTAGACGGTCAGGTATCGGGAGGCAGTGCCGTCCTCTTGCTAGACGATACCTGCCTCTGTTGAGCGGATTCTTGCAGGCAGTGCGCCTCTCGCATGGGAGTGGAAGTCATGTGAGAGGCAAGGGAATGACTCCGCATGCCGAATACGGAGCTCGCGCTGGGTCATAATGTCTCAGTGCCTGCGGGCAGGCGTGTCATTCTGGTGGTAGGGGCGATCTGTGGGTGGGCCCATGTCCGTCAGCCGTGACGTCATTGGTCTGGTCCCATGCGCCTTGCCGTGCATGCGTGTCATGCGCAAGGGCAGCATCAGTATCCGTGTGCTTGTCCTGCGCGTGCTCGCGATGGGTCTGTGGGCCGTGATCCGGTGATGTCTCATCCAGTGAGTCGAGACCTTGCTCATCCGTTGAGGGTGCAGCCTCCGGCGCCTCATCCTGCGGCTGATCTTCCGAGGCGTTGCTGGCGGCTACGCAATCAGCCTCGTCATCTTCCAGCTTCTCGAGTCCCTCTTCGACATCGCGAGTCCAGCGTCTCAGCGTCTCGGCCACACCTGCGGCGAGCGGACGCATCTGGGAGAAATCCTGATCGTAATCGTCCAGGCCATCGCGCAGGGAGTGCTCGCCTCCCATGAAGATGCGGCGCAGGGCGCGTTGTCGCAGCGCCGGGTCCACTCCTGCCTGCATGTAGGCACTGATATCCGCATCCGGCAGCAGGGTGTCGGGGTCTGGCAGCTCCACGACGGGTGGGGGCTCATCTGCCTCCTGTGCAAGGGCCTCGGCGTCGGTCGTCTCACTGCCGCCTTCAGCGGACGTTTCGCCATGCCGCTTGCTGTCATGCCGCTCACTGTGCAGAGCATGGCCCGGCTCGTCCGATGCCTCGCAGGCCTCTGTTTCCGTGGGTGCGGTCTCAGTGGGTACGGTGTCATTGGCCGTGGAGGGCTGTGCGACCGTCGCCAGCCCAGCGGCGGCATCGGGAGAGTCCGTGGTCGTCCGTGAGGCTTCGGCGCGCTGCTTGCGGCGTGACCAGCGGGACAACAGGCCTTGCGAGGCATGGTCGCGGTCGTCGGAGTGACTCATGGCCCTTCCTTGTTGGCAGCATCAGTGTCCGGGTGCACGGTGTCGGTCTGACTGGCGCGCCCCGCCCCCTTGCGCTTCTTCTTCTTGCCTTCATCGATGCGCTCACCATGCCGGGCGAGATAGCCCTCCAGCCAGACCATCAGGGCAGGAGGCATCGGGGTATCCAGTACCAGCTGGTCGCCATCCAGCCAATGCGAGGCCACTTCCTGGCAGGCGGTGACGACCCTTGGCTGCATGCCATCCGCTTCACGCTCTTCACACAAGACGAACAGGCGCGGCTGTTCGCAACGCAGGTTGTAACGATAGTCGGTGCGCTCGGTGAGATGCAGCTGCAGGGGCAGAGTGCGTTGAGGCTCCGGTTGCGCCGCTTGATCAGGCGTCCGGGGCGTGGTCTCGCCGTGATCCGCGGGCGCGATCCGGGAAATCACCCAGGTGTCGAGAGTGAAGCGGCCGAGAGTCTGCTGCGAGGGGGCCAGTGTCACGGTCAGCCAGCGAGTGTCGTCAGGTCGTGATGACTCGCGTGAGGCGTCGAGTGCCGTGTCCATCAACGGGTCGGGTGGCTGGGTCATGGCGTATCACTTGAGGGCGTTCTGGAAGTGGTTCAGGGGGTGACCCGAGTCGTGGTCGGCGGCGTATCGGGTCCAAGGCGAGTCTGTCATCAGCGCCGTGGCTCGTACGTTCACGAACATGCGACGCTCTACCGGTTTTAGCAAGAAGCGTGCCGCATGCGTCGAGAATTGCATGACGCGAGATCGCAATGGCTGCCGGATCAGGACAGCCTCTCGGCCTGACTGGTATTCTTTGAGCGCTGGGTGACGACGCATGCCGCAACCTGCATGGCAGGTTCGCCGTGTGGCGGCACCCTCCGGCATCAATTCGGCTCGAAGAGGGAGACCCCGACGCCATGAAAACCTCCATGCCTCCGGTCATCAGCAATGCTCGATTGCCCACCACGCTGGATATCGTCGTGATGGATGAGCGAGGCCAGCGCCAGACGCAGTCGATCGCCGCCGAGCGCGCGCTGACGATCTACCTCAACAAGCGTGAGATCGTCACTCTGATGACGCTGGGGGCCGAGCCTGAGGCGCTGGTGGCGGGCTATCTGCGCAATCAGGGCCTGTTGGGAGATATCGAAGACCTGGAGGCGCTGCAAGTGGACTGGGAGGTGGAAAGCGCCTCGGTGGTGACGCGCCATCTGCCGGAGGATATCGAGCAGCGACTTAGCAAGCGTACCGTCACCACCGGCTGCGGCCAGGGAACCGTCTTTGGCAATCTGCTGGAGCGTCAGACGCTGGAGGCGCTTGATGATCGCCCCTTTCAGCAGAGTGTGCTGTATCAGCTGCTGGCATCTCTCGCGGCCCACAATGCCACCTACCGCAAGGCGGGGGCGGTACATGGCTGTGCGCTGTGCCGGGATGATGAGGTGCTGGCATTCATCGAGGATGTCGGTCGCCACAATGCCGTCGATACTCTGGCAGGCCTGAACTGGCTCTCGCCCGTGCGCGAGGACGAGACGGATTACCGGGGTGCCAATATCTTCTACACCACGGGGCGTCTGACCTCGGAGATGGTGCTCAAGGTGGCGCAGGCGGGCATTTCGGTGCTGGTCTCACGCTCCGGGGTGACCCAGAAGGGCGTTGAGCTGGCCAGCCGCTTCGGGGTGCTGTTGATCGCACGTGCCAAGGGCAGCCACTTCCAGGTGGTGGACCCTGCCGGTCGGATGATACTGGACGCCATCCCTCCACTGCGTGCCGGTGATCAACTTCGTGAAGCCGGCAAGTCTCGCTCTGGGGGCGAGCAATGAATCAGCCTGTTCCCGGGGATGCGACGATGCATGACAACCCCTTTCTGACGGTCCATGAGGTCGCACGACTGTTGCACCTCAATGAAAAGAAGATCTATCAGCTGGCCAGTGAGGGCACCATGCCGGCCACCAAGGTCACCGGCAAATGGCTTTTCCCGCGGCGCCTGGTCGAGCAATGGATTCTGGAGTCCAGCCATCATGGGGTGCTGGCGGATCGCTTGATGATCACCGGTAGCGATGACCCCTTGCTGGCAGCGCTGACGATGCGACTCAACCAGCAGCACGATGGCAGTGCCTTCTATGGCATGAGTGTCACCGGGACACGTCTGGGGCTGGATCTGTTGAGTCAGGGGCGAGCCGATGTCTGTGCCATCCACTGGGGGCGTGCCGAGGAAGCGTCGCTTCGCCATCCGGCCTTGATCCGCGGGCACGATGGTTATCGTCAGTGGGTATTGGTCCGGCTGGCTCGGCGCACCCAGGGGCTGATCATTCGTCAGGAAGATCGCCACCTGCCGATCAATCCCGGCGGCCTGTTCGGGTCTCAACGGCGCTGGGTAGTGCGTCAGGAGGGGGCCGGTTCGCAGCGCTTCCTGCAGGAGTGGCTGTCCGGCCATCAGATGCGCCCGGAGCAGCTCAATACCCTCGCCATCGCCTACTCGGAGCGAGAGGTCGCATCACTCGTCGCGCGCGGGGAGGTGGATGTCGGGCCGGGGACGTTATCGGCCGCGAATGAATTCGGTCTCGGATTCGTGCCGGTCTGTGAAGAGGCCTTTGATCTGGTCGTGCCACGCAACGTCTATTTCCGCGACCTCTTCCAGGGCCTGCTGGACTATCTGTCCACGCCCAATGGTATCCAGCTGGCACAGTCGTTGGGAGGGTATGACCTGCGTGAATGTGGTCAGCTCATCTGGCGAGGCGACGCCGCCCAACATGACTGAGTCAAGATCGCCTGCTAGCACCAGGCTAAACGGTGATGATGTGGGCGCTTCATCTGCCTCGCCAGGTCATTGTTCTGGCGAGGTAAAGATCTTTCACGTCACATGCTTCTGGAGAACGGTTTAGCGTTGCGCCAGTGGGCGTATCATCAATCGGCGTCGTTGCGCGTGCAGACTGACAGCACTACGGCATCGTCTTCGCTGGTGGAAACCAGAGCATGGCCCATGTCGGAGTCGAAATAGATGCTGTCTCCATCCCCGAGAGGCAAGGGTTCATAGAACTCGGAATACAGCAGAATGCTGCCCTCTAGCACCATCAGGAATTCCTCGCCGTCGTGGCGCACCCAGTCGGGAAACTCCTCGAAGCTGCGAGCGCGCACCCGGGTCTTGAAGGGAATCATGCGCTTCTGAGCCAGCTGCCAGGAAAGCAGCTCATGTTCATAGGTCGGAGTCGGATGGCTCTTGCCTTCACCGAGGCGTGTCAGATCACGTCTGCCCAGCGTGCCGCTCTGTCGCTTGGGAGGACTCAGCAGTTGAGGAAGGTCGATATTGAGACCATTGATCAACTTCTGGACGGCGGTGAAGGTGGGGGAAATCTGTTCATTCTCGATCTTGGACAGCGTAGAGCGTGCAAGCCCGGTACGCTGGCTGACGTCCTCGAGGGTCCAATGATTGGCGAGGCGGATCTGCTTGACCCTCTCTCCAAGCTTGAGGGGCTCAACGAAGGCCTTGCGGCCGGAAGCGATCCGGACCGCGGCATCCTTGTCAGTCGGTGTACTCATGGGAAGCTTCGCTGTGGTCGATGGCGGCGGGAGTTCACAAGTTTACTATTGGAAACTTTTTCGCCAGCTTATCACAGCAAGGAAATCACGGTGTAGCTGAGCAAGGCATCGACGATGCTCCTGGCGACAGGGGATGCGTCTCTTGAAGTTGCATGTCTGGTCACTCAGAACAGCGGATGATCACGCTCATCTGGCCTTGCATGAACTTTGGGTGACGCGTGCTTGGCTGGCGGCGAATGACGCAGGGATATCCCGTCCTCCATCGGCAGACCCGCCAGTGCCTTGACATGGGCCTCAGTGCTGCGTGCCAACGCTTCCAGGCAGTAGCCGCCTTCCAGTACCGAGACGACACGTCCCTGACAATGGCGCCTGGCCACGTCCATCGCCAGGCGCGTGATCCAGTAATAGTCGTCGTCCTCGAGACACAGTTCGGCCATCGGATCCTCGCGATGCGCGTCGAAGCCTGCCGAGATCAGGATCAGCTCCGGCTTGAAATCATCAAGCTTCTTCAGCCATTGCGCTTCGATGGCATGGCGAAAGTCCAGCGAACCACAGCCTTCTGCAAGCGGGGTATTGTGAATGTGCTCCCAGCGGCTCTCGAGGTAGCGCCAGGGGTACATGGCATTCTGGAACGATGAGCAGACCAGCGTGTCGGGGTCATGCTTGAAGATATCTACCGTGCCGTTGCCCTGATGAACATCGAAATCGAGGATGGCGATGCGTCTGACACCGTACTGCTGGCGGGCATGCAGCGCGCCTACTGCCACGTTGTTGTAGAAGCAGAAGCCCATGGCATCCGCGCGTTCGGCATGATGGCCCGGTGGGCGCACGGCACAGAAGACGTTGTCCGCCTGATTGCGCATCACCTGGTCGACCCCGCGCACGACGGCCCCTGCCGCGAGACGTGCCGCCACCAGACTGTCTGCACACATTACGGTGTCCTCGCTGAGCGTCAGCAGCTGACCTGCCTGGGGCGGGCACTTGTCGAGGGCCTGTAGGTGGCGCATCGGATGGACTCTTGCCAGCTGTTCCAGCGTGGCAGGGCGTGCATCGTATTGCTGGACATGCTGAATCACGCCGCTCAATGCCAGCTGACGCTGGATGGCCTGCAGGCGCAATGGGCTCTCGGGATGTGTCGGACCCATGAAATGATTGCCACAGTCGCTATGAGAGATATAAGAGGTGATCATCGGCATGTGCCTGTTTGGCTGGGCGCTAGACTGAGGATAGTTCGAAACCTCACAGTAAGATTCACTGGTAGGCACGGATAGTGGCGGATGGTCTACCTACTCCAGCACCTGCCGGCTGCTGTTCAGGCACTCACTTTCGCGGCATGCTGGTGGCATCGCGCATTGGATGCGCACCGGCTGACAGGACACCTCCATGGGGATGCGATTTCTGCGCAATTTCTTCGAGCCCACCAGTATCGCGGTGATCGGGGCCTCGGAAAAGACACACTCACTGGGCGGCCAGGTGCTGAGAAACCTGCTGGAAGGCGGGTTCAAGGGCACGCTTGTCGTGGTGAATCCCAAGGGCTACGACACGGTGCATGGAGTGCCCTGTGTGCGCCGGATCAGTGAGCTGGACACGATGCCGGACCTCGCCATCCTGTGCTCGCCTGCCGAGACCTTGCCGCGCATCGTCGAGAAGCTGGGGCGTCGCGGCGTGAAGGCTGCGTTGTTGATCTCCGGAGGAGTGGCACCGTCGCCGGCAAGCTCCCTGGCCCGCGTGACGGAAAAAGGGCTCGGAATGCTTGCCCGGCGTGAGCCTGTGGCCCCCGACCACGCGCGACTGCGCATCCATCCGGATCAGGAGAGTCTCAATAGCCGTCTGCTCAAGGCGGCACGTGGCAGTGGTATACGTCTGCTGGGCCCGGAGTGCATGGGGGTCTGCGTGCCCAATCGGAATCTGAATGCCTCCTTCAGTGGTCAGCCTGTCGCCAAGGGCAAGGTCGCCTATCTGGGGCAGTCGGGGATGCTGGGCAATGCCATGATCGACTGGGCGGCGGGGCGCGGTATCGGCTTCTCCCATCTGGTGACGCTGGGAGACAGCGTCGACGTGATGCTGCCTGACCTGATTGATTACCTGAATCAATATGGGCATGCCCAGGCGCTCCTGCTGCATCTCGAGCGCATCCATGACTCGATGCACTTCATGACTGCGCTGCGCGAGGCCTCTCGCAACCGACTGGTATTGGCGATCAAGAGCGGTCGCACGCCCGAGGCCGACCTGTTCGGGACTCACGTCACCCCCGGCATCCCCAATCGCGACCAGATCGTGGACGTCGCGCTGGCGCGTGCTGGGGTGGTACGCGTCAATGACAGCGAGGACATGTTCGATGCCCTCGAGACGCTCAATCGCATGAAACCGCTGCGGGGCGATCGGCTGGCGATCGTCTCCAATGGTCTCGGGCCGGCCCTGCTGGCGATCGATAAGCTGATGGCGGGAGGCGGCAAGCTTGCCGAGCTGAGCAAGGAGAGTCGGGATGCGCTGCTCAAGGATCAGCTGGATGTCAGCCTGCCCGGTCGCAATCCGGTGGATCTGGGGGGCAATGCCACGCCCGAAGACTTCGTTGCCGCAGTCAACATCGTGGCCAATGATCAGGGAGTCGATGCGGTGCTCGTCGTGCACGCGCCGACAAGACTTGCACCATCCAAGGACACGGCCGAGGCCCTGATCACGCATCGCAAGCAGTTCCGGCGCAATCTGCTGACCAGCTGGATGGGGCTCGAGCAGGCGCTGGCGGCACGTCATGCCTGCCACGCTGCGGGTATCCCGACCTATCTCTCACCTGAAAAGGGCGTCAAGGCCTTCCTGCAGATGGTGGATTACCAGCGGGTGCAGTCCCTGTTGCAGCAGACCCCGCCGAGCCTGTCCTTCACCACCAGCGCCGAGATTCGCGCCCGAGCACATGATCTGGTGCACAGCGCTCGGCGTGCCGGTCGTGAATGGCTGACCCATTCTGAAACGGCTCAGGTACTGGAGACCTATGGCATCGCGACAGCTGCCAGTCATTATGTGTCTGACGCCGCCGAAGCCGCGCAGGCCATTGCAGCTCTCAGGCAGGCGGCTGGCAAGGAAGACGCCGAGATGGCAGCGGGGCCCTTCGCCTTGCGGGTGGTCCACGAGCACAACAGCCAGCCCTTCCGTTATCGCCGCTTCCCGCAGCGTCTGTCTTCTGGCGTGGTCCAGGATCTCAATGGCCCGGAAGACATCGCCCTGGCCATGCGTCGCATCATCAGCAAGGTGAGCGAGCGTGATGACGAGCGGGGACGCAGCGGCAGCGAACGCACCCGCATCCATGAGTTCTGCCTGCAGCCGATGCGTCGCGGCAAGCATTCGCTGCAATTGAGTGCGGGCATCACGCGTGACGAGGAGTTCGGGCCGGTGGTGGTCTTCGGGCTGGGGGGCTACAAGGTCAACGTGCTGGTAGACCGCCAGGTTGCCTTGCCGCCTCTCAACATGACGCTGGCACGCGAGCTCATCTCGCGCAGTCATGCCTCGCGTCTGATCGAGGAGCACTCGCCGGACCCCGAGCGGGATATCGCGCGCCTGTGTACCTTGTTGATCAAATTGTCGCAGTTGGCATCGGATTTGCCTGACATTCGGGGGCTGGAGATCAATCCGTTGCTGCTCAATCGTGATGAAGCCGTCGCGGTGGATTTCACGCTGGATCTGGGCAAGCCCGCGCGCTTCGCCATCATGCCGTACCCGGAAGAGCTGCGGGAGTGGGTGCGGCTTGAGGATGGCACCGAGGTGGAAGTGCGGCCGATTCGTGCAGAGGATGCGCCATTGATCACCGCTTTCCATGCCAGATTGTCCGAGGAAAGCATTCGTTTCCGTTATTTCCATCACAAGGCTTCCCTGACGCAACGCGATCTGGCGCTGCTGGCCCAGATCAATTATGACCGCCAGATGGCATTCATCGCCGAGCGTGAAGTCAGTGAACAGGAGGAGGGCGGCTCACGTCGTGAAATGCTGGGAGTGGTGCGGGTCTGGAATGACCCTGACAACATTCGCACGGAGTTCTCGGTGATCATTCGTGATGACCTGCAAGGTGAGGGGATCGGACGACTGTTGATGGAAAAGATGCTGCGCTATTGCCGTTCGTTGGGCACTCTCGAGATGGTAGGCAAGATCATGATGGACAATCACCCGATGCGTGCACTGATGAAGCACCTGGGGTTCACCTGTCGTTACAACATGGAGGAACAGGTCATCGATGCGAGTATCCGACTCAATGAGCCCACCAGTGATTGGCAACGCCTGAGGCTTGAATCCAAGGCCTGATGCGCGCGTGTCAGGGCATGATCGGTGGTATGCCACCTTCGTCGTATAAAGCTGTGTTGTTGTTTGAGTGAATATCAATAACTCTGTATCATTATTTTAAATATAAGAATCCTTTATGGAAATTGGCGCAGGGAATGACGTGGCATTCTGCTCAGTATCAGGCAGTGTCATGACGGGTGCCTCCCGCATGACGGCCTGATTGGCGCTATGCCACCCTCAGCGGCGCAACATCGTGAAAGCGCGTTGCCTGCCGTGTGACTGATCAAGCCTGTTCACGCTTCCCTGTGCACTCACAACAGGAAAGCCAATGACT
The DNA here is from genome assembly GCF_027947415.1 of Cobetia sp. MMG027. Classification (NCBI taxonomy): domain Bacteria; kingdom Pseudomonadati; phylum Pseudomonadota; class Gammaproteobacteria; order Oceanospirillales; family Halomonadaceae; genus Cobetia; species Cobetia sp. MMG027. The sequence continues at coordinate 362,392 of NZ_JAQJIO010000004.1, read as the reverse complement.
GACACTCGCGATGCGAAGATCCGGGTGCGCAACCTGAGCAAGGTGTTCGGTAACCAGCCTGACAAGGCGCTCACTCTGCGTGACCAGGGACTCAAACGTCCTGAAATTCTGGAAAAGACCGGCCAGACACTGGGCCTGTCCAATGTCGATTTCGATGTGATGGAAGGTGAGCTGCTGGTCATCATGGGGCTGTCCGGCTCCGGGAAGTCCACCTTGATCCGTTGTCTCAATCGTCTGATCGACCCGACAGAAGGCGAGATCCTGATCGACGGTCAGGACGTGGCCAAGCTGGATGAGAAATCGCTGCTGCGCTGTCGTCGCAAGCACTTCTCGATGGTCTTCCAGAACTTTGCGCTCTTCCCTCATCGTACGGTTCAACAGAATGCCGAGTACGGCCTTGAAGTGCGCGGCGAGGCGAAGGAAGTCTGTTTCCAGCGCGGGCGTGATGCACTCAAGCAGGTAGGACTGGACGGGTGGGAGGATGCCTACCCCGATCAGCTCTCCGGCGGCATGCAGCAGCGTGTCGGGCTCGCACGTGCATTGGCCAATGATTCTACCGTCCTGCTGATGGATGAAGCCTTCTCGGCACTGGATCCGTTGATCCGCAAGGACATGCAGCAGGAGCTGCTGGCGCTGCAGCACAAGATGAAGAAGACCACCATCTTCATCACCCACGATCTGGATGAAGCCCTGTCCATCGGTGATCGCATCATCCTGCTCAAGGATGGTGAAATCGTCCAGATCGGCACTCCCGAGACCATTCTCACCGAGCCCGCTGACGATTATGTCGCGCGCTTCGTCGAAGGCGTGGACATGTCGCGGATTCTGACCGCCCAGTCCGCCATGACGGATGTCCGTGCCACCGCGCGAGACGATGATGGCCCCCGTACGGCATTGCGCAAGATGGGAGAAAACGGCCTGGACAGTCTCTTCGTGGTGCGCCGCGACCGTACCGTTCTGGGAATCGTGACGGCAGAAGATGCCGAGCGTGCCGTGCGTGAGAACCTCACGGATCTCTCCAGTCTGATCCACTCCGATTGCTGTCGGGTCTCGCCTGATGAGCCCTTGCACAACCTGTTCGCGATGTTTGCTGGCCATCACCACCCGCTGGCAGTCGTGGATGAGCAATCGCGCTTGATGGGAGTCGTGGTCAAGGGATCCGTACTGGCTGAGCTGGCCGAAGCAGGGGAGGCGCATGCATGAGTGAATCGACAGGTTTCACCATTCCGAAGATAGAGCTGGGTGACTGGATCGAGGCAGGGCTGGATTACCTGACCAACAATTATTCCAGCGTGACCCGCGCCATTTCCAAGTTCACCGAGACCGGCATCGGTGCGCTCAATGACGCCCTGATGTGGATGCCTCAGTGGGCCTTGATCGCAATGGTCGCGCTGTTGTGCTGGCGGCTGGCGGGAACTCGCCTGGCGATCGGTTCCATCCTGGGCCTCGGCCTAATCTGGAATCTGGATCTGTGGGATCCGATGATCGAATCGCTCACCCTGGTGGTCATCGCGACGCTGGTGGCCGTGGTCATCGCCATCCCCCTGGGCATTCTGGCGGCGCTGTCGGATCGCTTCTATCGGGTCATCATGCCGGTTCTGGATTTCATGCAGACGATGCCGGCCTTCGTCTATCTGATCCCGGCCATTCCCTTCTTCGGTATCGGGTCGGTCTCGGCGATCTTCGCTACGGTCATCTTCTCGATGCCGCCGGCGATCCGTTTCACTACCCTGGGGATTCGTCAGGTGCCCAAGGAGCTGATCGAGGCCGCAGATGCCTTCGGGTCCACCCGTCGCCAGAAGCTCTTCAAGCTGCAGCTGCCCCTGTCGCTGCCGACGGTGATGGCGGGCATCAACCAGACCATCATGCTGGCCCTGTCGATGGTCGTCATCGCGGCCATGATCGGCGCCGATGGTCTGGGCAACGAAGTCTGGAAGGCGATCCAGCGTCTGCGTCCCGGAGATGGGTTCGAAGCGGGTATCGCGGTGGTGATCCTGGCCATGCTGCTTGACCGCCTGACCCAGACCTTGAGCAAGGAAAAGAAGTCACGCTCCTGAGGTGACTCACCTCGACCCACAAGCCGGCACCGCCTGTCGTGCCGGCTTGTCCCATCTCTTCAGGGCGTTTCTTGCCCACATTTCTGCACCGCGACACATTCTCCTGTTCTTTACACGTTGCATGGGGATGCGGCATTCGCGGCAGCCAGTCTTTCTGCTGGTCCTGTATTGATGAAAGGCTGACCTGATCGGCGATCAGGCAATTCTCGCCCTAAGAAATAAGTAGATTCAAATAAAGGGGAAGTTGATGAATAAGCAAGGTACTCCACGTAGCCATCTGACCATCACCGCCAAGGCACTGTTGCTGGGGGCCGCCATGTCATCCTCGGTGGTCGGTGTCAGCGCGGCTCATGCGGCAGGTGACAAGGGAGATGTCACCCTGGCGTATGTCGAGTGGTCCTCTGAGGTCGCCTCCACCAATGTCGTGAAAGCGGTGCTGGAAGCTCAGGGCTACAACGTCGAGCTCAAGGCGCTGTCCGCCGCCGCGATGTTCCAGGCGGTCGCCTTTGGTGATGCTGATGGCATGGTCGGTGCGTGGCTCCCCACGACCCATGAAGACTACATGGCCAAGGTCGGGCCCAAGGTCGAGGATCTGGGAGTCAACCTCGAGGGCACCAAGCTTGGCCTGGTGGTCCCGGCGTACAGCAAGCTCGAGTCCATCGAGGACATCACCTCGCATGCCGACGAGATTGATGAGCGTATCGTCGGTATCGAGCCAGGCGCCGGCCTGACCCGACTCACCGAGCAGGTGCTCGAGGATTACGATCTCGAGGATATCGACCTCACGACCGGTAGCGGCGCGACCATGACCGCAGCGCTGAGCAATGCCATCAAGGGCGAGCGGGATATCGTGGTGACCGGCTGGACCCCCCATTGGATGTTCGCGCGCTGGGACCTCAAGTACCTGGAGGATCCGAAGGGTGTCTATGGCGGTGCCGAGGAGATCCATACCCTGGCACGCAAGGGGCTCAAGGAGGACATGCCGGAGGTCTACGCGATCCTGGACAACTTCGCCTGGACGCCGGCGGACATGGGCGAGGTGATGCTCAACAACCAGGAGGATGATGCAGACCCCTACGAGACGGCCAAGGCGTGGGTGGAAAGCCATCCGGATATCGTCAATGAGTGGCTGCCGGCAACGGCTCAGTAACCTTCATCATGATGGCAGCGGTCTAGTCCACCTCGGCCTGCCATCAATGTAAGTAAGACCAAGACGAGACGCCCCCGCAGGCAAGCCTGCGGGGGCGTCTCGTCTATCAGGGTCGTCTATCTGTCTCACCCTCCGTCTCGCCGATGCGGGACGTCAGCGACGCTCAGAAGGGGCAGGGGCTGCGGACTTGCATGCGCTCGCCGCTGACCGGGTGATCGAAGGCGATCATCTCGGCATGCAGCATCAGGCGCTCGGCCATGAAGAAGGCTTCATCACTGGCATACAGATCGCAGCCCAGGATGGGGTGGCCCAGCTGCTGACTGTGGATGCGCAGCTGGTGGGTGCGCCCGGAGACGGGCGTGAATTCGACCCGGGTACGCCTGGGGGCCTCGAGCCGCTCAAGCACGCGATAGTCACTGATGGCGGTCTTGCCTGTCTCATGGCAGATCTTCTGCAACGGGAACTGATCCACGTCCTTGGCAATCGGCAGCGAGATCCGGCCACTGTCCTGCTCGACGTGTCCCAGCAGCATCGCGCGGTAGGACTTGTCGATGGTCCGAGCCTGGAACTGGCGCGTCAGGTTGCCGTTGGCCGGCTTGTTGAGCGCCACCAGCATGATGCCTGAGGTGCCGAGATCCAGACGGTGCAGCAGCTTGGCGGTCGGGTATTCCTTGACCAGCCGATGGTGCAGCGAGTCCAGATTGAGCGGATGCTTGCCCGACAGGCTCAGCAGACCACTGGGCTTGTGGATCAGCAGGATGTCCTCATCCGCGTAAAGCACCTTGTAGGTCTCATGACAGGGCGGAACGATGAACGGGTCGGCTTGTGGCTGCATGGGGTCTCACAGATGACGATGGGCGGTTCGACGGTGATGGTCGGCAAGGCGGGTGACGAGCTCGCCGTCACTCGTCAGGCAGCGGGGAGGCCAGCAGATCGATGTCTTCCCAGTGATACTCGTATTCTTCCTCCGCGGTGTCGTCGGGAGCTCGCCCGATGAACAGGCTGGCGGTGAAAGCCCGCACGAAGATCACCTCGCTGCCATCCAGTGCCGCAAGGCGCTCGCCTTTCCTGAGCTTCTTGATCTTGCGCTTGCGCGCCGCGACATCCTCACGCGCGGCGCGGGTCGCCTCTCGCCACTGGGCGGCAATCTCACCGGGAGCAGTGGACTGCGCCAGGAGTGCCGGCGGGCATTGCAGCGGAATATCTGGCGTGCCTTCATCCCGGATATGGTATTCCCAGCGGCTGGGGTCACCCTGTCGGGGAGCCTGCATCAGATGTTGGCGAATGAAGGTATGACCATGGGGATGCTCCAGCACGGTGTAGAGCACATTGCCGACCACGGCGTGATCCACCAGCGAGATGCCATGGTGATCGGAAGGTGTGTAGCTTGCCAGCAGGCGATCTACCAGCGTCTGACGAGCCACCTTGGGTGTTGCACTGTCGTCCCAGGCCATGTGGCCTCCCTTCCTGTAAGCATGTGACGGTGTATGCAGAACATGAGCCGTGCAGCTGTCGCCGACCTGAGCATGCCCTGCACCGAAAAGCCGGCCATTGTCTGTTCTGGCACGGCGCAGGGCAAGTCATGCTTGATCTCGCGTGCCGCGTCGATGGGCGCGCATCGCGGGTGCCGCATGGCTGGATGTGAGGGGCTTGGCGTAAGGGGCATGCGTGCTTCGATCAGCACGCAGGCGCCTTCACGCAAAAGGCCCCGCCATGGCGGAGCCTTTGAGAGCGTGTGGCGATCAGGTGCCAATTACGGTGCGAGCATCACCTTGTGCCACTCATTGTCTTCGGTATCCAGACGCTGATAACGGACCCGGTCGTGCAGGCGTGATGGCTGGCCCTGCCAGAATTCGATCATCTCGGGCACCACGCGATAGCCACCCCAGTGCTCAGGGCGCGGGACATCACTGTCGGCATAGACCTTCTCGAAGCGGCCCTGTCTCTCGCTGAGCCAGTCGCGATCCGGAATCTCGACGCTCTGCTGCGAGACCCAGGCCCCCAGCTGGCTTTCCTTGGGACGGGAGGCGAAGTAGTGGTCCGAGGTGGCGTCCGAGACCTTCTCCACGCGACCCTCGATACGGACCTGGCGCTCCATGGCAGGCCACCAGAACGTCAAGGCCGCATGCGGCACATTGGCCAGTTCGCTGCCCTTGTGGCTCTGATAGTTGGTATAGAAGATGAACCCTTGTGCGTCGTATCCCTTGAGCAGCACGATGCGCGCGTGCGGCTTGCCCTGGCTGTCCACGGTGGACAACGTCATCACATTGGCATCGTTGTCATCGGCGGAGAGTGCGCTGGTCAGCCATTCCTGAAACTGCTCGAAGGGTTCGGCCGGGGTGTTGTCAAGATTCAGGCCATCACCGGAGTAGGTTCTGCGCACGTCAGCGATATCGCGATTCATGGTGGGCTCCCTTGATGAATTGCTCATGTAATGTAAGGACTGTGTACCGTCGAGCGCCAGATCGCAAGGGCCTCAGGCCTGTGCCATGGGGCCGAGCTGTACCCACGCCATGTAAAGGCCGGTACCCACGGCGATGGAGAGCAGCGCATTGCGTCGCCAGAGGTGAAGGCCGGCCACGCAGGCGGCGGATATCAGCATGCCGGCACCTTCGGCCTGCATCAGCCAGTCGCGCCAGAGCTCGCTGCGAGCGAGCGTGGAGGGCAGATCACGGGGGGAGTCGCCGGGCAACGACATGGCAGACAGGGACACGATGATCAGCACGACCATCACGATGGCCGGCAGATAGCGACCCATGTGCAGGATCAAGGGATGTGCGGAATGGCGTGAGAGAAACAGGAAGGGGATCACGCGTGTCGCGAAGGTCGCCAGCGCGGCCACGCCGATCAGCAGGAGTGCCTGGGTCGTTGTCATCGTGTCCGGCTCCCGTCGCTCAGAGAGCGCTGTTGATGGAGATAATGGCCGAGCAGAAGAACACTTGCCGCGGCGATGCTGCCGAGCAGCAGTTGGTCATGGGGCAGCACCCATAGCCCCGCCAGGGTGATCACCAGGCCCAGCAGGAAGGGCCAGCGTTCCCGTAGTGCGTACCATTGCTCGATGCCGAGCACGACGAACAGGGCGGTGAGGGCAAATTCGATGCCGCTGCTGTCGAAGGTAAGCTGGCCGGCCGCCAGTCCCAGTGCGGTCCCCAATACCCACCACAGCTGGTTGAGCGCCGTAATGCGCAGCATCAGACGCTGATCATTGCGCCTGGCGGCCTTGTCATCCCGCTCACCGCTGCGCGGCAGGCTGGATAGCAGCGAGTAGGTCTCGTCGGTGAGACCGAAGATGAGATAGAGCTTGGCGATTCCGGCCTCGCGGAAACGCTCCAGCAATGACAGGCCATAGAACAGGTGGCGTGAGTTGAGCAGCAGGGTGGCGACGGCTACCTCCGTGACACCCGCTCCAGCGCCCAGCAGAGCGACCGCCAGGAACTGCCCGGCACCCGCCAGGATGATCACCGACATCAAGAGTCCCAGCCAGGGGCTCAGGGGTAACTGGGTGAACAGCACCCCGAAGGCGGCTCCCAGCGGGATATAGCCGAACATCACCGGTAGCGTCTGACGCAGCGCCTCACGCCATGCGCTGGCCGTGGTGATCGATTCAGGCTCGGCCATCTCCAGGGAGTGCGCACCGTCGTCGAGGGTGCGTGTCACGCCATCGGTGGTGGGTGTCGTAGGCATGAGGCGTACGGGGTTCCTGTCGGCTCAATGGGCATTGGCATCACGCAAGGCTGCGTGACGACCCGATCCCGAAGGGGGTCAGACGCATCAGCATAGCGTGACGATGATGGTGTGGCGATGCGGCCAAGGTGGCACTCTGCAGTGCAATCCTCTGGATTCTAGCGCCAATTGCCCAGCAAGCCACCGTCGAGCGCTGATCTGTCATTGGAATCCTCCGCCCATCTTCAAGGGATAAGCGCTGAGGTCGAGGAGAAAGGGGGAGAGGAAAAAGAGAAGCGGGAAGTTGGAAGCGGAAAGAGACAGGGACAGGGACAGAAATGAGCGAAGGGACAGGAACATCGAATGAATCGCCGGTCGTGCAGACAGAGCGCCAGGCCTGATGACAGATAGCGCCCAGGGGGCGCTATCTGTCAGGTCCTCGTCGGCGGCCTTTTACCCCATGGGGGCGCTGGCCCGCATCACGACTGAGGCTGACGCTTCAGATTGCGCGAGCGAAAGCGAGCATACGCCATGCTGGCGAGGAACAGGCCAAGTGCCGCCAGCGCCTCCAGTATGCCGATCACCCCATGGCCGGGTACGCTGGCCAGCATCACGCCCTGCATGAGATAGAGCAGACTGACGAAGGCCAGCCAGACGTGGCCGCGGGCGCGACGAGTCAGCACGGCGGGCAGGAAAAGGGCAATGGGCAGCAGGCGAATCAACAACGGCACCAGGCCGGTATTGTCACTCTGGGCCATCAACTGGATGCCACCTACCAGCAGGATGACGGCCAGGGCCGCGAAGCTCACGATCACGCCGCGGCGGCTCTTGGCCTCGAGGGTGTCGAGGCCCTGTTCACGTTCCATTCGTTCAAGCCAGGCGCGCATCTATCGGTTCTCCCTGAGGGGTTGCATGGCGAGGGCCAGACGCGCAATGCGCTTGCCTTGTGCGACGGCCAGGCGTCTCTCATGGTCGTTCACGTCATTGTCACCGCGCTTGCCGCTGACATGGGTGGTGCCATAGGGCGTGCCGCCCTGGGTGGTTTCCAGCAATTCAGTGGCACTGTAGGGCACACCCGCATAGACCATGCCGTGGTGAAGAAGAGGCACCAGCATGGTCATCAAGGTGGTTTCCTGACCGCCATGCAGTGAGCTTGAGGCACTGAAGGCGGTGGCGGGCTTGTCGATCAGTGCCCCGTTCATCCACAGCTCGCTGGTGGAGTCGAGGAAGTACTTCAGCGGAGCGGCCATGTTGCCGAAACGGGTCGGGCTGCCAAGTGCCAGGCCTGCACACTGACGCAGGTCATCGAGGGTGGCATACATGGCACCGCTGTCGGGGATTTCCGGCGTGGTCTGCTCGCAGGTCGTCGAGACTTCGGGGACACGGCGCAGGCGGGCCTGGATTCCCGGAATGGACTCGATGCCAGCGACGATCTGCTCCGCCAGGGTCTGGGTCGCACCGTGACGCGAGTAATAAAGCACGAGCACATAGGGTGTCGTATCGGGGGACGTACTGGAATGGGTGTCAGCTGACATGGGCGTCCTCAGGTCACGAAGGGATCAGGCGTCGTCGAGCAGGGCGAGTACATCCTGCGGTGGTCTGCCGATGATGGCGCGCTTTCCGTCATCGAGAATCGGGCGTTGCATCAACCTGGGCGTGGCAGCGATGGCGTCCAGACGTCGTGCATCATCGGGTTCCTCAAGGGCGAGCGCCTTCCAGTCACTCTCGTTCTCTCGCGTCAGGGCTTTCGCCCCGCCTTCGAGTCGAGCGGCCAGCGCACTCAGCTGCTCACGGCTCAACGGGGTGTCCAGGTAACGAATGGTCTCGAATTCGTCGCTTTTCAGGCGTGACTCCAGCAACGCGAGGGTTTCGCGTGACTTGGAGCAGCGCGGGTTGTGATAGAGTTTCAGCATTGGCATGACTGTCTCCGTTTCCGGACAGGCGGTAAGGCGAATGGACTGTGCCGTCAGTGATTCCTGACGGCAGCTTCACATCAGGGATGCATTGTAGAGGGGCGCATGAGAATGCCACAACTGCCACAACTCAAGCGGATGACGCCTGCCATCGGGGTCGTCCTCAAGCTGGTCTCACGTTTCAACTATCACGATGGCAAGAAGACTGCCTCCGCCTTGACCTATACCACCCTGTTCGCGGTGGTGCCTCTGATGACGGTGATCTACTCGATGTTCGCCGTCATCCCGAGCTTTGACGGTGTCGGGCAGCAACTGCAGACCACCGTCTTTGCCCAGTTCCTGCCCTCCACCGGCGAGACGGTGCTTGAGTACCTCAATGAGTTCTCGGGCCAGGCTCGCAATCTGACCTCCGTGGGCCTCATCTTTCTGTTCGTCACCTCGGTGTTGATGATGATCACCATCGAAGGGGCGTTCAATGCCATCTGGCAGGTACCGGAAGGGCGCAAGGGGCTGTCGAGCTTTCTGATGTACTGGGCGGTACTGACACTCGGGCCGCTGATGCTGGGGTCCGGTTTCCTGCTGTCTTCCTATCTGACTTCGCTGTCGTTCTTCGATTCAGCGGCCTCGATGTTGGGCGGCAAGGCGGTATTGCTGCGCCTGTTGCCACCATTGTTGAGCGCGGTGGCCTTCACCTTCATCTACGCCGCGGTACCCAATTGCAAGGTGCGCCTGCGCGATGCGGCCGTGGGAGCGGTGACGACAGCTTTGGCACTGGAACTGGCCAAGGCCGGGTTCTCGTTCTACGTCACGCAGTTCCCGTCCTATCAGGCCATCTATGGTGCCTTTGCGGCAGTGCCACTGTTCCTGCTGTGGGTCTTCCTGTCCTGGTGCATCGTGTTGCTGGGGGCGGAAGTGGCGGCCTGGATGGGGGAGCGCTCCAACGCTGACTGGCATCGCTGGCCACCGTTCTGGCAGACCCTGGGGGCCGTGATGCTGCTCAAGGATGCGCATGAACGGGGCGAGCCGCTCTCGGATGACAGCCTGACCGAGGTATTGGGCAGCCGCTATCGTCGGGTACTCAAGCCCTTGATTGAGGAGAACATCGCCAGCCAGACCCAGGATGGTCAGTGGGTGCTGGGACGTGATCTCAATCACTATACGCTCTGGGAGCTGGCGCGAGCGCTGCCCTGGGATCTGCCGGCAGGCGAGGCCGGCGAAGCGCCGCACCCTCGTCTGGAGCCGTTGCGAGAAGCGTTGGCTCAGGCGCGTCAGGCCGAGAAGGAACGCATGGACTGTGGGCTGGTGGAGGTTCTGCCCAGTGTCGGTGAGGTCGAATCTGGCTCTGCCCACACCGGCGACCCCCTTCCGACGAATCCGTCATCCACCTCCTCCATGGCGACGTGAGTTGTTCCTGGGTGAATGCGAGATGACAGCAGGCCCTCGAGTGGGCAGAATGCGCACCTCACGACCTGCCTGAGGCTGGAGGATGCAAGCTGCCAGGCAATACAAAAGGCCCGACTCCGGTACGGGCCTTTTCATGTTTCGTCGCTCAGGATTTCTTGCCGCGCGCATCGCCATGACGGCATGGACAACGGCTTGCATGACCGCCGTGGCGCAGCGGTAAAGATCCTGAGCTGGACCTTCTGCGTGCAGGTCGCGCAGGAACTGAAGAAGACTCGACAGTGTGGCGCATCATTTCCGGTGCGCCATTTCATGTATCAGGGAGGCGCGCGCGTTTCCCGCTGGAGGTGACCCCCTGCCGATGAATAGCTCTGCTCCTGAGACGACCCCACTGGTCAAGTTGCGCTCCATCACCAAGACGTTTGGCGAGCGCAAGGTGCTCGACAGCCTGGATCTGGATTTGAAGGATGGTGAGTTCGTGACCCTGCTAGGCCCCTCAGGGTGTGGCAAGACGACCGTACTGCGCTTGATCGCAGGCTTCGAGGACCCTGATGCGGGTACCATCACGCTCGAGAACGCGGCATTGCAGCACACGCCTGCGCACCTGCGTCCGGTCAATACCGTCTTCCAGAGTTATGCGCTGTTTCCGCACATGAATCTTTACGACAACGTGGCCTTCGGGTTGCGCATGGAGAAGGTGCCCAAGGCCGAGATCCACGAGCGTGTGCGTGAAGCGCTGGAAATGGTGCAATTGGCGCATCTGTCCGACCGTCGTCCGGACCAGCTCTCCGGTGGCCAGCAGCAACGTGTCGCCATTGCCCGCGCCGTCATCAAGCGCCCGCGTGTCCTGTTGCTGGATGAGCCGCTCTCGGCATTGGACTATAAGCTGCGCAAGCAGATGCAGAATGAACTGAAGCGTCTTCAGCGCCGTCTGGGCATCACCTTCGTCTTCGTCACCCACGATCAGGAGGAAGCGCTCTCCATGTCCGATCGTGTGGTCGTGATGCGGGAAGGGGGGATCGAGCAGATCGGCACGCCGCGTGAAGTCTATGAGTCGCCGAGCACGTTGTTCGTGGCGCGCTTCGTCGGCGAGATCAATCAGCTGGCGGCACGCGTCGAGCGGCCTTCCACAACGCCGGGGCGCATCCACGTCGAGGTGCTGGGAAAGTCGCTGGAGCTGAGCAGCCACGGCCGCGAATACCTGGGTGGCGAGGCAGTGCAGGTGCTGCTGCGCCCGGAGGACATGCGACTCAAGTCCGCCGAGGACAGCGAAGGCTTCGCGGCCCGTGTCATCGAGCGCAACTACAAGGGCATGACGCTGGATACGGTGCTGGAGCTCGACAGTGGTCAGCAGCTGCTGGCCAGCGAGTTCTTCGATGAGGATGATCCGGACTTCGATTATCGTCTCGGTGAGCGCGTCAAGGTCAGCTGGGTGCCGGACTGGGAAATCATCCTGCCGGATGATGCCCCCGTGGAGGCGGGGGCATGAGTGTGGTGCGCAATCCCTTCAAGACGGCCACGCTGACCATCATCTGGGGCTGGCTGATCGTGCTGGTACTGGCGCCCACCTTGCTGGTGGTACTGGTCAGCCTGATGCCCGAGGGCAGTGGGCAGCTACTGAGTGGCGACATCTCGCCTGCCACGCTCTGGCAGGGCTTGCTGACCAATTACGGCCAGATGATCAGTCCGGTCTATCTGGGAGTGTTTGGCCATTCGCTGTGGATCGGACTGGTCACGACCCTGATCTGCCTGGTGCTCGGCTATCCGTTCGCCTGGATGATCTCGCGTGCCAGCCCCCGGATGCAGCCGCTGCTGCTGCTGCTGGTGATCATCCCGTTCTGGACCAACTCGCTGATTCGCATCTATGCCCTGCGCACGCTGATCGCGACCCGTGGGCTGCTCAATGATGTGCTGATGACTCTGGGGCTGATCGATACTCCCCTGCGGCTTCTGTATACCGAGGAGGCGGTGATCATCGGGCTGGTCTACATGCTGTTGCCCTTCATGATTCTTCCGCTCTACGCGGTGTTCGAGCAGCTCAGCCGTCCGACCCTGGAGGCGGCACGCGATCTCGGCGCCAATGGTCTGGCCACCTTCCGTCATGTGGTGTTGCCGCTGACCATGCCTGGCATCATCGCTGGCGTGCTGCTGGTGTTCCTGCCGGCGATGGGCATGTTCTATGTGTCGGATCTGCTGGGTGGCTCGCGTCATCCCTTGATCGGCAACATCATCAAGGGACAGTTCTTGGAAGCCAACAACTGGTCCTTCGGGGCGGCCATCAGCGTGATGCTGACACTGGTGATGGCCTTCCTGCTGCTTGCGTATTACCGCAGCGTGAAGCTCTTCAAGCGGGAGGTGACACTATGAGCCTGAGCCGCCCCCTGCGCGTGTTCAGTCGTTGCTACATGACGCTGATCTTCACACTGCTGTACGTGCCGATCCTGGTGTTGATCGGGATTTCCTTCAATGATTCGCGCAATCCATTCCTCTGGGGTGGCTTCAGTCTGCGCTGGTACGACAAGCTGCTGGGCAACGCCAATCTGATGGATGCTGCGCTCAATACCCTGTGGCTGGGCGTGACGGCGGCGACTCTCGCCACGCTGATCGGCACCCTGACCGCCACGGCGCTGTACCGTTATCGCTTCCGGGGAAAGCCGCTGCTCAACGGCATGCTGTTTACCGTGATGATGATGCCGGACATCGTGATGGCGATCGCGTTCCTGGCGCTGTTCATCGCCTTGGGTATCCAGCTTGGCTACCTCTCGTTGCTGGTCTCTCATGCCACCTTCTGTCTGCCCTTCGTGGTGATCACGGTGTATTCGCGCCTGTCGGGGATCAATCCGCAATTGCTGGAGGCCGCACGTGATCTGGGGGCCAGCGAAGCACGAGCCGTCTGGCATGTGCTGGTGCCAGCGTTGATGCCGGCGATAGCCTCGGGTTGGCTGCTCAGTTTTACCCTGTCATTGGACGATGTCGTGATCTCGACCTTCGTCACCGGTCCGACCTTTGAAGTTCTGCCGCTGCGTATCTATTCCATGGTGCGCCTGGGGCTCAAGCCTGAAGTGAATGCACTGGCAACTCTGCTGCTTGGATTGTCACTCTGTCTGCTGGTGATTTCCCAGTGGTTGATCAAGGAGAAAAAATAACATGCAAGGTTCCCGTTTCCCGCTGCGCGCCGCTGGCCTGATGGCTGCCGTCAGCCTGGCATCCGTGGCGACATCCGCCCCCGTTCTGGCCGCGGATGACAGCGACAAGGTGCTATACGTCTACAACTGGACGGAGTACATGCCCGATGAGGTCATCGAGCGCTTTGAAGAACAGACCGGTATCGATGTCATCTACTCCACCTTCGATTCCAACGAAGCGATGTACGCCAAGCTGAAGCTGCTGGACAGCGACAACAGCTACGATCTCGTCTTCCCGTCGACGTATTACATCGACAAGATGGCGCGCGAGAATCTGCTGCAGAAGCTGGATGTCAGCAAGCTCAGCCATTTCAAGGATCTCGATCCCAACCTGGTCGACCGCGACTTCGACAAGGGCAATCAATATAGCGTGCCCTACATGTGGGGCAGCGCCGGGATCGGTTACAACCCGGACTATGTCGAAGAGGGCGCGCTGACCAGCTGGAACGATCTGTGGGATGACAAGTACCGTGACAAGCTGCTGCTCTCCAATGACATGCGCGAGGTCTTCCATGTCGCGCTGGCAAGCCTGGGCTACAGCGGCAATACCACGGACCCGGACGAGATCAAGGCAGCGTACGAGAAGCTGACCGAGTTGATGCCCAATGTTCGCGCCTTCAACTCCGATGCGGCGCGTGTGCCGTTCATGCAGGGCGAGGTCGATGCCGGTCTGATCTGGAACGGTGAGGTCTACCAGGCCAATGAGGAAGGCGTACCGGTGAATTACGTCTATCCCGAGGAAGGCATCATTCTGTGGATGGACACCATGGCCATCCCGTCCAATGCGCGTCACGTCGATGCGGCCTATCAGTTCATCGATTATCTGATCAGCCCGCAAGTCAGCAAGGAGATCAGCGAATACGTGGGTTACACCACGCCGAGCCTTGCCGCCAAGGAGATGATGGACCCCGAGGTGCGTGACAACCCGGTGGTCTTCCCGACGCAGCAGGATCTCGCACGTGGCGAGTTCCAGACCGATGTCGGCGATGCGCTGTCGATCTATCAGAAGTACTGGGAACAGCTCAAGACGGGTCACTGATCCTGTCATGACGCCAGACGTGTGAACGCACGAATTTGGCATGGACGCTTGAGCTTGGCTGACGCCCCGAGGCATTCTCTGTCTCGGGGCGTCGTCGTTTGCGTCCTCTGCGCCCCCGGGTGGCCAACCATCGCCCCGGGCGCTGGCAGGTCTTGATGACGACCTGCTCCCTGATTGCCACGTCCTGGTGAAGACTGGAGGGTGCCATGTCACGTTTTTCCCCTGCAATGATGTCGGCAGCGCATTCGCGCGAGATCACCCCTGATGAAGCGGATGCGCTGTTCAGTCGTGAGATGCAAGGTGTTGCTCCTCTGACGCGTGGCAAGGATCGCGCGGATGTGGCCACGGGGCCCAAGGCACCGAGCGAAGCACAGCTGGCCCGTCGGGAAGAGGCCCAGAAGGCGCTGGGCAATGAGCTGGATGGGTTGTCAGACAGTTACGTGGAGCATCTGTCGCCGCATGATCCGGTCGAGTATCGGCGTGATGGCATTCAGGTGGGCGTGCTGGACCGTCTGCGTCAGGGCGGCTACCCCCCTGAGGCACAGCTCAATCTGATGCGTCGGCCCTTGATCGAGTGTCGTCGAGAGGTCCATCGCTTCATTCAGGATGCCTGGGGCAGTGAATTGCGCTCGCTGCTGGTGATCCATGGCAAGGGGCGTGATGGCGAATCGCATGCTGCCTTGATTCGCTCCTACCTGGTGCATTGGCTGCAACAGATGCCGGAGGTGCAAGCCTGGAGCAGTGCTCCGCAGCGTCATGGTGGCCTGGGGGCAACGCTGGTGATGTTGCGCAAATCCCGTGCGGCGCGTGACAACAACCGCGAACGTCACCAGAAGCGTCGCGGCTGACGCTTCGCTTCAGGGCTCACCACACAGAACTCACCACACAGAACTCACGTCACCAGGCCTTCAGGTCTTCTGCGAGCAGGCAAGCAAAGGCCCGCCACGATGAGGTGGCGGGCCTTTTTGCATGCATGCGGAGGGGGGACTCGCGCCGGCTGACTCATTGCACGCTGTAGCCGCGTCCGCTGAAGCAGGCACTCAATGCGCGACGATAGGTGTCGGCATTGCCGGCGGTCACCGGGGGGGCGGCGGAATTGGCATCCGCGCCACTTTCCTGATTGGCCCAGCGATGACACTCGTAGCGATCCCTGGCCTGCTGGTCCTGGCTCTGCCCCTTGGAGGGATAGGCGATGACATCCACCGCGGGGGCGGAGAGCGTCGCCGGAGCAGGGGCCTGGACCGGCAGGTACTGTTGCTGGCTGGCCTCCCAGAGGTAATAGGTGCCCGCCGCCAGGTAGTAGAGAGTGGCGCCAACCCAGATGCCGCGAGCGCCTGCCGGCAGTCCATGCCCGTGGCCGGGGCCGCCCGGGGCCCAGCGTACCAGCGGCCCAGGGCCACTATGCCCGATGAAGATATCCGGGCCATCCAGACGTGGGTGCCCCGGACCGGCCATTGCCGATGCGGCCGGCAGGGCAGTCAACAGGGCAAGTGACAGCGCGAGGCCGCGCGTGGATCCTTTTCTGCTCATGCATTCAACTCCTCTGCATCAATCCGTCACGCCGATTATGCGCCTGCCGCGCTCGTTCAGTGTGCAAGCAACCCGCAAAGAAATGATATCTGATGATGTCGTGATACCCCGCAATGGCGTGTCCATGGCGTTGGGCGTGTTGCCATCAAGTGGTATTATCCGCGCCGCCATTGATGACGACTTTTCATTATGGATATGCGCGTTGAGGCAGCCAGGGGACATCAAGTGCCCACGCTGTCTCGCCAATACACCCACTAGGAAATGCCCATGCGTTCAACCCCTGCTGCGGGTGGCGGAGAGCCCGGCAAGGAGTCTCGTTCAGGCCTGTTTGCCAAGGTCAATCCGCCAGTCTTCTTCTGCGCCAACGCCATCATCCTGCTATTGGTGATCTTCACGGCAGTGTTCTCGGACACGGCCATGTCGGTATTTGACTCGGTCCAGCATTGGATCACCAATACCGTCAGCTGGTTCTATATCCTGTGTGTCGCGATCGTTCTCATTTCCGTGATCTATGTCGGTTTCTCGCGCCACGGCGAGATTCGTCTTGGTCCGGATCACTCGCTGCCGGACTACAGCAACGTCACATGGTTCGCGATGTTGTTCTCGGCTGGCATGGGCATCGGACTGATGTTCTTCGGTGTCGCCGAACCGGTGATGCATTTCCTGAATCCGCCGACCGGTACCCCTGAAGAGGTGGAGACCGCGCGCGAAGCGATGAAGCTGACCTTCTTCCACTGGGGACTTCACGCCTGGTCCATCTATGCCATCGTCGCGCTGATTCTGGCCTACTTCAGTTATCGCCATGAACTGCCGCTGACGTTGCGCAGCGCGCTGTATCCGCTGATTGGTGAGCGTATCCATGGGCCGATCGGCCATGCGGTGGACATCTTCGCCATCGTCGGCACTGTCTGCGGGGTTGCCACCACGCTGGGCTACGGCGTGGCACAGGTCAACGCCGGGCTCTCGCACCTGACCGGCATGCCCAACAATGACTGGACCCAGGTGGCGATCATCGTCGTGATCACCGGCCTTGCGACCATCTCGGTGGTGACCGGGCTCGACAAGGGCATCCGCATCCTGTCCGAGGTCAATCTCGGGCTTGCCGTCGTGCTGTTGCTGTTCGTGTTGCTGCTCGGGCCGACCGCCTTCCTGCTCAAGGCCTTCGTGCAGAATTCCGGTTTCTACATGGCCGATATCGTCGGCAAGACCTTCGAACTCTACGCCTATGAGCCCAACGACTGGATCGGTGGCTGGACGCTGCTGTACTGGGGGTGGTGGATGTCCTGGTCTCCGTTCGTCGGCATGTTCATCGCGCGTGTCTCGCGCGGTCGCACCATCCGGGAATTCGTGATCGGCGTGCTGTTCGTGCCGGCCGGCTTCACCCTGCTGTGGATGACCATCTTCGGCAACACGGCCATCTCGATGATCATGGAGCAGAACGTCACGGCGCTGGTCGATACCGTCAACGACAACTATTCGCTGGCCCTGTTCACCTTCCTCGAGCAGCTGCCACTGGCGTCCATCACCTCGGTGATCGCGCTGGTGATGGTCATCGTGTTCTTCGTGACATCCGCGGATTCCGGCTCGATGGTGGTCGACATGCTGGCCTCCGGCGGGCGGGAAGATACTCCGACCTGGCAGCGTATCTACTGGGCCTTCGCGGTGGGCATTCTGGCGATCGTCCTGATGCTGGCCGGTGGGCTGGGCGCACTGCAGACGGCCACCATCGCCACTGCCTTGCCCTTCGGGATGATCCTGCTGGCGTCGATCTTCGGGCTGCTGCGCCAGCTCAATCTCGAGTCCGTCAAGCGGCGTTCACTGTCCGTCAACACGGCAGCGGCGACCCCGATGGGCGAGAAGGGCAACTGGCGCAAGCGTGCCCAGCACCTGATGAGCTTCCCGACGCGCGCCATGGTGCGGGGGTTCCTGCGCGGTACCGTCGCGCAGGGCATGCAGGAGCTGGCGGAAGAGCTGCGTGGTCAGGGGCTGGAGGTGGAAGTCACCATCAGTCGTGATCGCGTCTACTTCAATGCGCGCCATGGCGAGGAAGATGACTTCATCTACGGCGTGCGCATTCGCTCCCACCTGCGTCCGGACCTCAATCTGGATCAGGAAGACGAGGGCGATGAAGAGGATTACTGTCGTGCCGAGGTCTTCCTCAAGGAAGGCGGCCAGTCCTATGATCTGATGGGCTACAGCAAGGATCAGGTGATCAATGATCTGCTCGAACAGTACGAGCGCCATATGCACTACCTGCACCAGCTGCGCCTGACCCAGTCTGCCGGCTGACAGCGAGTCTCTGCGCGAGACCGTCAGACCCCAAGCCCCCGTGAGTTGACTCGCGGGGGCTTTTGTCTGTCTGGATGAGACGGACCGGATGAGCCGGACTGGATAGTGCATCTGTCGAGAGACCGTGACCTGAGGCCTCGCTTTCTCAGCTCAGGCATTAGCTCTGCTTATCCAGACGACGTCGAGATCTTATTTGTATCGCGAGCGGGGGCCCTCTAGCATGGATTCTTCCCACAAAGTCGCATACCGGCGGGGGCCAGATGACATGCCGTGGTGGTGTCTCCTGCCAGGGTTCTCGCCCATGACTGACCGAAGGTGAACGCGATCTGCCCGCAATGTCGCCATGGCGCCTGAGGTTCCCTGAGCCCCAGTATCCGCTGTCATGAACCACGATACCGGTGTCATGAAAAACGATAATAACAACCCGTCACGAGGTAGAAACATGCTGAAAGGAAAGGAACTGGATGCACTGATTGAGCAGCGAGGTGTCCTGAAGGGACTCAACTCGACGCTCGGTATCACCGCGATCACCATGACCGTGTTCTTCATTCTCTATGCGATTCTGTTGGGCAAGACGGCCAGCGATCAGTTTCTGGGCATCAAGTCCTGGATAGAGAGCACCCTGGGCTGGTACTACGTACTGGTCATGTTCTCGACCTTCGTGGTCTGTCTTTACGTGATGTGTTCGCGTGTCGGCAAGATCCGGCTGGGGCGCGACGATGAACGTCCGGAGTTCAGCAATTTTGCCTGGTTCTCGATGCTGTTCGGCTGCGGTACCGGCGCGGGCATGCTGTTCTTCTCGATGTCCGAGCCCATGATCCATTTCGCGAGTGACTGGAGCGGGGGCAATCCGTTTCTGAGTGCTGACATCAAGGCGGCCGTCGCCGTCTTCTTCGAGGCCAAGCAGGCCGCCCTGGCGAGTGGTCTCATGCCGGGGGACGAAGGCTTCCCGGTGCCTGACAGCCGCGTCGCGGAAGCGGCCGCCGGTGGCATCAAGCTCACCGTCTTCCACTGGGGGACGATCGCCTGGGCCATGTATGCCATCGTCGGACTGTCACTGGCCTTTTTCGCCTTTCGCAAGGGCCTGCCGCTCTCGATGCGCTCGGCCCTCTATCCGCTGATCGGCAACCGGATCTACGGGCCCATCGGGCATACCGTCGATATCCTGACCGTGTTCGGTACCATTTTCGGCATCGCCACCACGCTCGGTCTGGGCGTCGAGCAGATCGGCTCCGGCCTGATGTCACTGGGCCTCATCGAAGAGAAGTCGCGCATGGTGACCGTGGTCTCCATCCTGCTGATCAGCGCCATCGCCACTCTGTCAGCGACCAGCGGCGTGGCACGTGGCATCAAGCTGCTTTCCACCTTCAATACCTGGGTATGCCTCGGCATCCTTGCCTACTTCCTGCTGGTGAGCGATGCCAACTATCTGATCGCGAGCTCCATCACCGCGCTCGGGGATTACCTCACCGATGGCGTCTCGATGACACTGTGGACGGCGCGCACGCCGGACGAGCGCATCTGGCAGGGCGGCTGGACCATCTTCTACTGGGGCTGGTGGATCGCCTGGGCCGGATTCGTCGGCATGTTCATTGCCCGCATCTCGCGCGGCCGAACTATCCGTGAATTCATTCTCGGGGTGATGGTGATCCCCTCCATCGTGGCGCTGGTCTGGTTTGGCGTCATCGGCTCGGCGGGCATCTATCAGTCCCTGTACGGGGCCGACATGGGCATCTATACGGCTGCGGTCACCAACTGGGACTACGCCGGAACCCTCTACCACTCGTTCGAGGTGCTCACGCCCGGCATCGCCGCGACCGTAGCCAAGGTGGCGGCGCTGGTCGTGGTGATCATCTTCTTCGTCACGTCTGCGGATTCCGGCACCCTGGTGCTGGGACGCCTGTTGGCCTTCGGTCGTCGTCCTCCGGTTCAGCAACGCATCATCTGGGGCATGATGCTGGGCGCCGTGACCTTGATCCTGCTGTTGCTGGGGGGAGATCAGGCGCTCAAGTCCCTGCAGGCTGCCTCGATCGCCGGCGCCTTGCCGTTCACCTTCGTGTTGATCGCCATGATGATCGGGTTGTTGAAATCGCTGCGCGAGGACGGCGAATCGATGATCGAGAACGAAGAGCATATCCGCAAGATGATCGAGAACGAGGTCCGCGACCTCTCTTGAGTTGCCTGTTCCTGGCTTACGCGCCAGACATATGCGCCTGACGTGTGCGTACGGTGTGCAAGACATGAGGCCTCTGCCCCTTGGGCAGGGGCCTCGTTGTTTCTTGCGTTTAGATGAGAAGGCGAGGTCTCGCTCATCCATGTCAGCGATTTTCCGGCTTTAGGTCAGGGCTGTTTCCTCCCTGGGCTCAGGGCTGTTCCCCTGCTCCAGAGCCAGCCTGCGCATGTCACCAAGGTCGCAAGGTAATATCAAACGTACGTATGTTCCAATGCTGGCAGGTCCATCGATTCCGCCAACGGCGCGCAGCATGGGTTTGCGGCTATGCTGTCGAAAGTGAAGGGCCCACAGGCTGACACCCACCCGACGGAGCCCCAGCAGCGCCTCACCACGATGTCTTACGACGTAGTCGCGCGACGACGTCTTACAACAACAAGGTAGCGGGGGCAGTGACGCCGAGCGCCCCACGTACTATTCAAGGAGCAACGCCATGCATGATCCCCTAGCGGCTCGACCCGATGAGTCAGGCAAGTCCACTAACGACGTGACTACAGATCCTTCCCACGTGGCAGATGCCTCGCCCGACGCTTCGAGAGCACAGCCAACGACAGGCGACATGAGCGGCATGTCGTGCCTGCGCTCCTCGCGGGAAGTGGACTTCACCGGCCTTGATTCCCTGATGGACATGTTCGAGAACGCCTGTCGCACCCACGCCCAGCGGCCGGCCTTCACTTGCATGGACCGCACCATGAGCTTTGAAGAGCTTGAAACTTCCAGTCGCCAGCTGGCGGACTGGTTCCAGCACGAGACCGATCTCAAGCCGGGCGATCGGGTCGCCATCCAGTTGCCCAATACCTTGATGTTCCCGGTGGTGGCCTTCGCCGTCATTCGTGCGGGGCTGGTGCTGGTCAATACCAATCCGCTGTATACCGAGCGCGAGATGGAGCATCAGTTCAATGACTCCGGTGCACGGGCGCTGGTGGTGCTGGCCAACATGGCCGACAAGGTGGAGCGGGTACGCGAGCGTACCGGCCTTGAGTACGTGCTGGTCTGCGAACTGGGCGACATGCATCCACCGCTCAAGCGCCTGTTGATCAATGCCGTGGTCAAGCACGTCAAGAAGCTGGTGCCGAGTTATCGCTTGCCGGATGCCATCCCGCTGCGACAGGCCATCTCGCAGGGCAAGGCCGAGCGTTGGGAGCGGCCGACACTGGCACTCGATGATGTCGCCGTCCTGCAATACACCGGAGGCACCACAGGCGTCGCCAAGGGAGCGATGCTCACGCATCGCAACCTGCTGGCCAACATGCTGCAGGGCAAGATGGCGCTGACCCAGGGGCTCTCGGCCGGGAATGAGACGCTGGTGGCACCTCTGCCGCTCTATCACATCTATGCCTTCACCATTCATCTGGCCTGCATGCTCAGCGAGGGCAATCATTCACTGCTGATTCCCAATCCGCGGGACATTCCGGGCTTCGTGAAGACGCTGCAAAAGCATGACTTCACCATGTTCGTGGGGCTCAACACCTTGTTCGTGGCACTGTGCAACAACCCCGGCTTCCAGGCACTGGATTTCTCTAAGCTCAAGATCACCACCTCGGGAGGCGTGGCGCTGACGCGCAAGGCGGCAGAAGAGTGGAAGCGGGTCACCGGCAGTGATATCTCCGAAGGCTACGGCATGACCGAGACCTCGCCGATCGTGTCGTTCAATCCGTTGGACGCCATCCAGCTGGGCACCATCGGGTGTCCGATGCCCTCGACGGAGGTGCGTCTCTACGATGAAGAGGGCGAGCTTGTCGCGATGGGGGAGCCCGGTGAGCTGTGCGTGAAGGGGCCGCAGGTGATGAAGGGGTATTGGCAGCGTGAGCAGGCGACCAAGGATAGCTTCACTGCCGATGGCTTCCTGCGCACCGGTGACATCGCAGTCTTCCAGGACGATGGCTATATGCGCATCGTCGATCGCAAGAAGGACATGATCATCGTCTCCGGCTTCAACGTCTATCCCAACGAGGTCGAGGACGTGATCGTGCGGCATCCGGATGTCCTGGAGGCCGCTGCGGTATCGGTTCTTGATGAACGTAGCGGGGAAGCCATCAAGCTGTATGTGGTACTCAAGGACGGTGCGGAGCTTGAGGCGGATGCGCTGAGAGAGTGGTCGCGCAAGGAGCTGGCCAGTTACAAGGTGCCACGCCATGTGGTGTTCATCGATGATCTGCCCAAGACCAATGTCGGCAAGGTGCTGCGGCGTGAGCTGCGCGATTCCCCGCCGGAGGCGACAGTCTGAGAGGAAATGGCGAGAGACTCCTGACGAAACAAGAAGCCCCGCTCGATGAGCGGGGCTTCTTCGTGTCAGCCACTGATCGTACGGCTGGGGTGTCTCATGAGTGGCATGTCCTATGTGACATGTCACCTGAGCCATCGGACGAAAGACGTCGCAAGCACTCCTGGTGGCGTCACTGCTTGTGCGGCGCGTTGTAGATCTCCAGATCCAGTTCCTTCTCGGACTTGCCGACGAGGGTGGTGACCATCAGGTCGCCCGCGACGTTGACGGTGGTGCGCGCCATGTCGAGGATGCGGTCGATGCCGGCGATCACGGCGATCGCTTCCAGCGGCAGACCCACCTGGCTGAGCACGATGGAGAGCATGATCAGCCCGGCGCCGGGCACGCCCGCCGTGCCGATGGAGGCCAGGGTACCGGTCAGCACGATCATGCCGTAATCCATCACCGACAGCTCGATTCCGGTCATCTGCGCGATGAACAGCGCCACGACACCCTGATAGATGGCGGTACCGTCCATGTTGATGGTGGCGCCTACCGGCAGCACGAAGCCAGACACGCCTTCCGAGACGCCCAGATTCTTCTGGGCACAGCGAATCGAGATCGGCAGGGTGCCGGAGCTTGAGGCCGAGGAGAACGCCACGACCAGCGCATCGACGATGCCGCGCAGATAGCGCATCGGGTTCAGCTTGCCCAGTGTCGCCAACAGGCCGGAGTAGACCACCAGCACATGCACGATGCTCGCCAGATACGCCACGGCGATGACCTTGGCCAGCGGCAGCAGCACATCCATGCCGTAGTTGCCGGAGACATGCGCCATCAGACCGAAGACCCCGAACGGGGCGAAGGCCATCACGAACTCGGTCAGCTTGTACATCACTTCCGCGAAGCTGTCGAAGACACGCACGACCGGTTCGCCCTTGTCGCCGATCATGATCAGCGAGACGCCGATCCCGATGGCGAAGACGATGATCTGCATGATGTTGCCATTGGCAAGCGCATCAATGGGGTTGCTGGGCACCAGATCCACCAGGATCTGCACCAGAGACGGTGCTTCCTTGGTTTCCATGGCCTTGTCGAAGCTGAATTCGAAACCGGCACCCGGCTGGAAGATGGCAGACGCCAGCATGCCGATGGCAATCGCGAAGGCCGTGGTCAGCAGGTAAAGCGCGATGGTCTTGCCACCGATGCGTCCCATCTTCTGAGGGTCACGCATCGAGGTGATACCGACGACGAGGGTGCTGAATACCAGAGGTACGATCAGCATCTTGATGGCATTGATGAAGATATCGCCCAGCGGCTTGAAGACACTGGCGTTCTCACCTATGAGGGCGCCGGCAAGGATACCCAGCGCCAGGCCACCGAGGATCTTCTGCCATAGCGGCAGGCGGCGCCAGAGATTGGGACGTGAAGTGTCACTCATGTGGTTGTCCTTATTCGAGGTCGCGATCTCGATCGCTCATTGCACACAGGAGAACCCGAGCGCTGCTTGATAGGGGGTGTCGCAAGTTGAGGCACCGTTTTAGTGCGGGAAGATTACCAGTCCACCTGAGTGGTCCCCTTGCATCTTTAGTCGTAATTTTGCGGTCCCATTGCAGGATTCTGCGTTTCCATACCAATCCTGCATAAGCTTATGCCGCGAATCGTTCCACCAAAGATGTAGCGCTCAGGCAGTACTATTCACTGCAATCACCTATCTTTTACGTTAACGTCAACTTTCTAGCGCTGGCTGGACAACCTCGACTACGCTGACAGCAACGAGGCATGACGGAAACCACGTCGCATCGGCGATTGCCGGAGAGCGTATTGCATCGCGAGTCCTCCTCGCAGCGCTTCTCTCTGCATTCCCGGGGTGGCTCAGCCAGACCATCTGCCTGCTCGCTCTCAAAAGGAGCGGGCGGGGGCCTCAGGCACCTGATCGGTAAAGAGGATGATGCGCATGTCCCATACAAGAACCACCGGCTCCTGCAAGGGCGATGGCTCCACCAGTGAGCCCGCCACTCGTGAACAGGCCCTCGCGGCCGCCTCCACATCGTCTGCGAGTGCAGCCAGGGCCTCAGCCTCGGACGCAGTGAAGGCTGACACGATGGCCTCGGGCTCTGAACCGACCGCACATCCCGAGTTGACGTCACTTCCCACTTCCCGGCAGTTGGCACCTGAAACCGCGAATATCCTGCATCGCGTCGCCTTCATGACCGGCGATGAGCTCTGTATCCCTCTCTTCCAGCGTCTGCGCCAGGATGGCTCGCTGCATGAGGGGGGGGAAGAGGTCAGTCTCACGCGCGAGAAAGCGCTCAGGATCTATCACACCATGCTGTTCATCCGGGTATTGGATGAGCGCATGCTGGCTGCCCAGCGTCAGGGGCGTCTGAGCTTCTATATGCAATGCACGGGTGAGGAAGCCACGGTGATCGGCAGTGCGGCCGCGCTGCAGGATGACGACATGATCATGGCCCAGTATCGCGAGCAGGGCGCATTGGCGTGGCGTGGGTTCAGCTGTGATGAATTCATGAACCAGATGTTCGGCAATGAACGCGACTACGGCAAGGGACGCCAGATGCCGATCCACTACGGCTCGCGTGATCTGAACTACATGACCATCTCATCACCGCTGGCGACCCAGATTCCCCAGGCGACCGGCTACGCCTATGGTCAGAAGCTGGCGGGCAAGGGGCAATGCACCATTACCATCTTCGGAGAGGGCGCCGCGTCGGAAGGGGATTTCCACGCGGCCCTCAACATGGCCTCGGTACATCGTGTGCCGTGCATCTTCCTGTGCCGCAACAATGGCTACGCGATTTCCACACCGTCCTGCGAGCAATTCGCCGCAGATGGCATCGCGCCGCGCGCCTTCGGTTATCACATGCAGTGCATCCGCGTGGATGGCAACGATGTGATTGCCGTCTACGAAGCCACCCAGGCGGCGCGCAAGATCGCCGTCGAGACGAATCAGCCGGTATTGATCGAGGCGATGACCTATCGCCTGGCCGCGCATTCCTCCTCTGATGACCCCTCGGGCTATCGCAGCAAGAAGGAAGAGGCCATCTGGCGCGACAAGGACCCCATCCTGCGCATGCGACACTGGCTTGAGGCCCAGGGCTGGTGGAGCGAGGAGGAGGAGAAGGCTACCGGCGATCAACTGCGCCGAGAGGTGCTCGAGTCGATGAAGCGCGCCGAGAAACTGGCTCCGCCTCCGCTGGAGAGCCTGATCACTGATGTCTATGACACGCCGCCCCCCTTGCTGGAAGCGCAGATGGAAGACCTCAAGCAGCATATCCGCAAATACCCGCATGCCTATCCCAAGGGGGCCAGCAGCATGGGGTTCAGTGCCGATGAGATCGAGCAGAGCCGCAAGGCCCATCAGCAGCGCCAGCAGGGAGGCCAGCCGGCATGAGCGATTCGACCCCGACCACTGCCCGTCACGACGTCACTCCCGCATCGGGTGAGACAGCCGGCGCGAGCTCAGGCAAGAAGCAGATGAACATGCTGCAGGCCATCAACAACGCGCTGGACATCGCGATGGCGGCCAATCCACAGGTGGTGCTGTTCGGTGAGGACGTCGGCGTATTCGGCGGTGTCTTTCGTGCCACCAGTCATCTGCAGGACAAGTACGGCCGTGAGCGTTGCTTCAATACGCCCTTGACGGAACAGGGCATCATCGGCTTCGCCAATGGACTGGCGGCGCAGGGCTCGACCCCGGTCGCCGAGATCCAGTTCGCCGACTACATCTTCCCGGCGTTCGACCAGATCGTGAACGAGGCGGCCAAGTTCCGTTACCGCTCCGGGGATCTCTTCAATGTCGGTGGGCTGACCATTCGAACTCCCTATGGCGGGGGCATTGCCGGCGGGCTCTACCACTCCCAGTCACCTGAAGCCTATTTTGCGCATACCCCCGGGCTCAAGATCGTGATCCCGCGTAACCCCCATCAGGCGAAAGGTCTGCTGCTGGCGGCGATCCGTGACCCCAATCCCGTGCTGTTCATGGAACCCAAGCGTCTCTATCGCGCTTCCGTGGGCGAGGTGCCGGAAGCGGATTATGAGCTGCCGCTGGGCGTCGCCGAGGTCATCCGTGAAGGCCGCGACATCACGCTTCTGGGCTGGGGAGCCCAGATGGAGGTCATCGAGAAGGCGGCCGCATTGGCCGAACAGGACGGTATCGACTGCGAGGTGATCGACCTGCGCAGCATTCTGCCCTGGGATTTCGAGACCGTATGTCAATCCGTGCTCAAGACGGGTCGCCTGGTGGTCAGTCATGAAGCACCGCTGACGGGAGGTTTCGCCAGCGAGATAGCGGCAACCGTGCAAGAGCGTTGCTTCCTGTATCTGGAAGCGCCCATACGCCGCGTCACCGGTCTGGACACACCGTTCCCGCTGGTGCTCGAGAAGGAGCACCTGCCGGACGAGCTCAAGATATACGAAGCCATCAAGCAGAGCCTGAATTACTGAGCCCGAATGATGGAGCTCGAATGACTGAGCCTGAATGACTGAGCCTGAATGACTGAGCACGGACCTGGAATTGCTGACGGAGGCTCGATGATGTCGAGACCGCTCATGTCCAGGTGACGGCTTGTGTTTACGTGATGAGTTGCAGGGAGTGACGTGTGCCATGAATGATTTCATCCTGCCCGATATCGGTGAGGGGATCGTCGAGTGCGAGCTGGTCAAGTGGTTGATCAAGGAAGGCGATGTGATCGAGGAAGATCAGGCGGTCGCCGAGGTAATGACGGACAAGGCATTGGTGGAAATTCCCGCGCCCCACGCAGGCACCGTGGTTCGTCTGTATTGTCGGGAGGGCGAGATTGCCCGGGTGCATGCACCGCTGTTTGCGGTGGATGAGGCGGGTGAGTCGGATGGGAAGGGTGGGGCAGGTGAAGCAGGTGGGGCAGATGGACAAGTAGCGCCGTCTGGCGATCACGCCCCGTCCGGAGCGAAGGCGCCGGGCGCCGACAGCGCGGATCAGGCCGCTGGAGAGGCTGTCAGTGAACGACGTTCGCGTGATTTCATCCTCCCGGACATCGGGGAAGGCATCGTCGAATGTGAGGTGGTCACCTGGCATGTGGCCGAGGGTGACAAGGTCGAGGAAGACCAGACGATCGTCGATGTGATGACAGACAAGGCGCTGGTCGAGATCACGGCCTCCGAGCCCGGGCGTATCGTGCGCTTCCATTACGCTCAGGGGGAGAACGCCCGTGTCCATACCCCCTTGTACGCTTATGTGCCTGACAGCGATGACACGGCCGACGAGGCATCTGGCGTGGCGCACGAGGCAGTCACGGAGGCAGGGATGGCGCCGGCTTCAGCACAGCACGCTTCGTCTGCCTGTGCCTCAGGCATGTCCCCGGCCCAGGTGCGCATTCCTGCCACGCCGGCGGTTCGTCGTCTGCTGCGCGAGCATGCGCTGGATATCAGCGCCATTGCGGGCTCTGGTCGCAACGGCAGGGTATTGAAAGAGGATGTGCTCGCCTATCTCGCGCGTGATTCCGCGACAGATCGCCCGACAGCACCTTCTGCAGATCAACGCCATCGGGACGTGGCCCCCGCGGCTGCGGTGTCCCCCGATGTGGCGGTGGCCGAGCCGGTGGCGTGCGAGTCGCACGAGCCACGTGCAGCGCGACTGGAAGCCAGGCAGGTCCCCCTCAAGGGCGTGGCGGCCGTCATGGCCCGACGCATGGTGCAATCCAGCACCCAGATCCCCCATTTCCATTACGGAGATGAGCTCGATGTGACGGAGCTGCTCGCGCTGCGCGCACGTCTCAAGTCACGGGCCGACAAGGAGGGGACTCGCCTGACGCTGATGCCCTTCATCATGAAGGCGACGGCATTGGCGGTGCTCGAAGAGCCGATTCTCAATGCAAGTCTCAGTGACGATGAAAGCCAGGTGCTCTATCACGCAAGCTGCAATATCGGCATGGCTGTCGATGGGGCCGCCGGCCTGATGGTGCCTAACGTCAAGGGCGTCGAACGCCTGAGCATCCTCGAGATCGCGCGCGAGGTGGCCAGACTGACCGAGGCGGCACGCAATGGTCGTGTCCCGCAGGCGGATCTCAAGGGTGGCACGCTGTCGATCTCCAACATCGGTGCTCTGGGCGGCACCTATGCGGCCCCGATCATCAATCAGCCCGAGGTCGCCATCGTGGCCCTTGGCCGTACCCAGCGGCTGCCGCGCTTCGATGTCGATGGCAATGTCTGCGCGCGCGACATCATGACGATCACCTGGGCCGGGGATCACCGCATCATCGATGGCGGTACCATCGCTCGCTTCAGCAATCTGTGGAAGCACTATCTGGAGCATCCGGATGAGATGCTGCTGTCGCTGGCATGACGGGGTTCGATGAGGGAGGCGCTTGTCCATGAGTGACACGCGCGCTCATGAGCGCCTGCAACAGTTCTATATCCCGGAAGAGCAGTCCATCTACCTGCTCTCGCATCATGATGCCAAGAAGCTCAAGGACTGGGTGGCGCTGTGCGTTGCCCAGCTCGAGGGGTTGGGCTATCGCGAAATCCATCTGGTCGGCAAGGGGGCTTATGGCTTCGTGTTTGCCGGGTGGCGCCTGGGCGAAGGCACGGCCATTCGAGAGGAGCACGTCTTCAAGTTCACGCGGGTCACCTTGCCTCAGGCGTTGCAGGACCGTCTGGAGGAAGAGGCCTTCATGCTCGACCAGGTCGCGCATCCGTTGATTCCGCGCCTGATCAGTTACCAGCGCGTTCGCCGCCAGTCGATACTGGTCATGGAGCGCGCGCCGGGCATCAATCTCGAGGAGTACTCGCTCAAGCACGGTCGCATGTCACCGCGTCTGGTGATCAGGGTCGCCAGTCAGCTTGCCGGGATTCTCAAGTCGCTGCGTGGGTCATCCGCAAGCCCCGACACGCCCGCGGTGGTGCACGGGGATATCAAGCCGTCCAACCTGGTCTTCGATGCCGAGCGTGAGCAGCTAGCATTGATCGACTGGGGCAGTGCCGTCTTCGCGCAACTCGACGAGCACATGCAATACCTCACGACCAATGTGATGCAGCTGATGTCGGATGATCTGCAGCAGACCAACGCGCGACTGGGCGATGTCTACTTCATCGGCGAGGAACAGCTCAATGGCGCGCTGTCCTCGCCTCGCTTCGATGAGCAAGGCGTGGCCGCGACACTCTATGCACTGGCGTCAGGGCAGTCGTGTCGCTTCGGCGTGCGGGCCATCCCGGCAACCGCGCTGGGGCTGCCACGGGAGTTCGCGCGCATGCTGGATGGCATGCTGGCGGAAGACCCGATGCTGCGCATGCAGGCGGGTGACTACTTCCTGCGCGAGATGCCGAGAATGGCTCGTCTGGTCATGCCGGAACTGCCGTCATCGCCGATACCCTCTCTGCTTCCCGTCTGGGTGCGGCCTGCCGCCCGCGACATCGACACCGTCGTCTATACCTCGCGCAAATCTTTTCTGCGGGAAGCCTTCGAGATCGATGGCATGGACAGCGCGCAGGCCAACCTCGAAGACGGCGACCACCCCAATGCGCTGGATGCCGTCAACGACGTCCAGCTGGATCGCTATTACAAGAACTTCATGCAGGGCATGGGAGATACGGAGAAAGCCTTTCTGGCCGCGGTGAGCCGGCTGGGGAAGTATCCGATCGTCGGGGGACTGGCGATCCGCTGGGAGCCGCAGGGCATCTTCGTGGACACGGCGCTGCACCTGCATGACCCCTCGCTCAAGGCCGCCTTCGTGGTAGCGGTCAACAACATGGTGGCGCTGGCGCGTGCCATCTATCGACAGGGTGTGTTCAAGGCCTGTCTGTTCAATGCGCGTGATACCTTGCACCTGGAGCGCGACGACCCCGAGGACGCCTTCACGCTGCCGCAAGCCTCCCCTCGGCGTGAGGCACTCCGCTTTCCCTATGAAGTCAGCGCCGTTCCGGAGCTGGAGGATGAATCACGAGTGCACTCCTATTTCGAGGATGGCCCGGATCCCGAGGAGTTTCTGGCCCTGCCGGAACAGATCATGAACGCGCTGTCGGAACTCAATCAGATCCATCACACCGGAATGCTGATCTTCGAGGCATTGCCGCATCATCTCAAGATCCACAGTTATTACCGTCTGCTCGACCCCGGGCGTGAAGCCGATTTCGCGCATCTTCTGGATGTCATCCTGGCCGCCGTGCCACTGATTTCCGGACTGGGGGTGTCGGGCTTCATGAAGATGCCCTACAAGAACACCAAGCACTTTGACCACGTAGAAGCGCAGCCCGAGCGCTTCTACCCGCGTGACCCTCGGGTCAACACGACGACTCGGCAGGATCCAGCAGGGCAGGCCAGATAGCAGCGTGACAGTGGAGAGAAGCGAGAAAAGAGGAAAGAGGAAAGAGAAGCGACTTGTCTTGCCGCTATCCAGCAGAAAAACGCCCCGCTCAGGTTTCAAGCCTGGGCGGGGCGTTTGTCATTTCAGTCTGCGCGTCAGACTACGCCACGGTTTGGCGCAAGGATAACCCGTGATGAGTCATCGGAACGCTACTGCAGCTTCAATCCTTCATCTGGCGCGGCCGTGTCATCGCCTGCGGCGACAGCAGTGCTTCAAGGCGCGCCTCATCCAGCAGGCCTTCCTCGCGCACCAGCTCCAATACGCTGCGACCGCTGACCAGGGCTTCCTTGGCGATGCGGGTCGCGTTGTCATAGCCGATGTAGGGGTTGAGGGCAGTGATCAGGCCGATGGAGTTGTTGACCAGCTCCGCACAACGATCCCGATTGGCCGTGATGCCGATCACGCAGCGATTCTTGAGCATGGTCATGGCTCGGCTCAGCTGGCGGATGGAATCCAGCAGCTTGTAGGCGATCAGCGGCTCCATCACGTTGAGCTGCAACTGGCCGGCTTCCGCCGCCATGGTCAGCGCGGTGTCGTTGCCGATCACGTCAAAGGCGACCTGATTGACGGCTTCCGGAATCACCGGATTGACCTTGCCCGGCATGATCGAGCTGCCCGGCTGCTGAGGCGGCAGGTTGATCTCGTTGAAGCCGGTGCGCGGGCCGGAAGACAGCAGACGCAGGTCATTGCAGATCTTGGACAGCTTGACCGCAAGGCGCTTGAGCATGCCGTGGAACAGCACGAAGGCCCCCATGTCGCTGGTCGCTTCGACCAGGTCCGACGCCGGACGGAAGTCGATGCCGGAACGACGTGCCAATGCCTCGATGGCCAGGGCGCTGTAGCGCGGATCGGCATTGATGCCGGTGCCGATCGCCGTGCCCCCCAGATTGACTTCCTTGAGCAACTCGTTGAGGTTGGCGATGCGCTCGACATCTTCGCGCAGGGTGTTGGCGAAGGCGCGGAATTCCTGGCCCAGCGTCATCGGCACCGCATCCTGAAGCTGGGTGCGCCCCATCTTGACGACATCATCGAATTCCAGTGCCTTACTGGCAAAGGCATTGGCCAGTTCGCTCAGCGCATCCACCAGCATCGAGTGGCTGCGCAGCAGGCCGACACGAATGGCCGTCGGATAGGCGTCATTCGTGGACTGCGCCATGTTGACGTGATTGTTGGGGTGCAGGTGCTGGTAATCCCCTTTCGGATAGCCAAGATATTCCAGCCCGAGGTTGGCGATCACCTCGTTGGCATTCATGTTGGTCGAGGTACCGGCCCCCCCCTGGATCATGTCGACCACGAACTGATCGTGATGATCGCCATTCATCAAGCGTGCACAGGCATGCTGGATGGCATCGTGCTCACGTGTCTCGAGATAGCCCAGCGCGTGATTGGCTTCCGCGGCAGCGGCCTTGACCAATGCCAGGCCTTCCACCAGACGCGGGAAGTGGGACAGCGGCACGCCGGACAGATGGAAGTTGTTGAGTGCACGCTGGGTCTGGACACCGTAATAGGCTTCCGTCGGGACCGGCTCGCGTCCCAGTAGATCCTTCTCGAGGCGGAAACCGTTTGCCAATGCCTCCTGCTCTGCATGGCTGAGGTCGGGCTGTGAGGATGGCATGGCGTTCTGAGCGGTTTCCGAGGCACTGTTCACTTGGGCGGAACTCCTGGCTGAAGTACACTGTTGCGCTTGAAGCGCGGTGAGGTGGACAAGGGTAACCAGCAGGATGCCCCGACGACCAATGCCTATCGCCGCTGCCGTATACGTCAAATGCATACGACGAAGGTAGTGATTCTCCCCCGTGAAGCTCACTGCCAGAGACAAGGCGCTACATGACCGGTTTTCACGCATATTGCCGGCATGATCGATATCGATGGGAGTTCGGGTGAACCTGGAAACAAAATGGCTGGAAGATTTCGTCGCGTTGTCCAATACGCGCAGTTTCTCCACCTCGGCTCGCCTCAGACATGTGACCCAACCAGCCTTCAGCCGTCGAATTCGCGCGTTGGAGCAGGCCGTGGGCACCACGCTGGTGGATCGTTCGACCACGCCTGTCAGCCTGACGCCGGAAGGGCAGTTGTTCCTGGTGACCGCGCGCAACCTGACCGAGCAGCTGTCCGAATGTCTGGCCCATCTACGCGGGCTTGGGATGGCCAACGAGACGCTGGACATCGCGGCGGCACACTCGCTGGCGCTGGCGTTCTTCCCCAAGTGGATCTCGCGCCTTCAGCAAGGGCTGGGGGAGTTGCCGACGCGGCTCTCCGCCATGAATGTCGGCGATGCCATCCATGCCCTGCGTGAGGGCAACTGCGATCTGATGCTGGCATATTATGACCCTTACGCCAGCATGCAGCTGGATGCAGAGGCATTCCCCTCCTTCTCGGTGGCCAAGGTCAACATGCTGCCGGTCTGCGTGCCGCTGGAGAACGGCGAACCACGCTTCCCGCTGACCGGCCAGAGCGAAACCAGTCAGGACGCGATTCCCTTGCTCTCCTATACACAGGGAGCGTTCCTGGGGCGCAGCGTGAAGATGTTGCTCAAGAATGATCCATTGCGGCTTCGTCTGCGCACCGTCTATGAAATGGCGATGGCGGAGGGTCTCAAGGGCATGGCGTTGCAGGGAGTGGGCATGGCGTGGATTCCGGACTTCTGCATCCGGGATGAGCTGGAAAGTGGCAAGCTGGTGAGAGCCGGCAATGACGCCTGGGATATTCCGCTGGAGATTCGTCTCTATCGTTGCTCACTGGTTCACAAGCCGGGGATCGACAAGCTGTGGAAGCAGCTGATGAATCTGCCGCGAGATTTCCTTCAGGCCTGACAGGCCACACCCAGACACGACAACGGCAGGCCAATGGCCTGCCGTTGTCGTGTCTGGCAAAGCTGTCTCTATCGGCGAGTCAGAAACTGCTTTGCCCCGCATGCAAGCCCAGAAAGTTCTGGATGATGAAGAAGTGGTCTTCGAACAAGGTGTCAGGCTCCAGATCCGCCAGTGCCACCCAGCGAGCCTGCTCTTCGCTGTCCTTGCCACTGCTGCGCAGTTTCGGTAGCTGCTGCTCCGGGCGCAGTGCGAAATAGAAGGCCTCTGCCAGCGTGCGACCGCGCCAGCTGCGATGAGGCTCATCGAACAGACGCTGCCCACGCAGTGAGCCGCGCAGGACAGGTTCTGGCACCTTGAGCCGCACGCGCTCTCTCAATTCGCGCAGGCAGGCGTCCAGCAGGCGCTCCTGCGACTGGACGAAGCCCCCGGGCAGGGCGTAAAGCCCCTTGCCAGGCGCCGCGCGTCGGGTGGTCAGCAGGATATGCCCTGATTGCACGACGACCGCATTGACCGTGATGAACAGGGGAGGATAGGGCGCGTCACTCCATGCCGCGCGATACTGCTCGAGCAGTCGCCGCTCCTCGACCAGACCTTGCCATGCCGTTTCCTCCAGAAAGCCGCGCAGATGTTGCGCGACGCTGCCGGGCAGCAACTCCAGTCCCTCGTTGTCCAGCCAGTCCTCGACTCTGGCCCGTTCGCTGAAGATCACATCGCGGATATGACTCGCCACCATGCCCTCGTGGTAAGGCCCTGCCACGGATTCCCACTGCGGGAACAGACTCAGATAATAGCTGGAACGTGCATTGTCATTGCCATGCGTGGCCCCGATCAAGGCGATGCGGGGCATGCGATTGGCCTGCGGGCGTGCGATGTCACGCACCTTGCGCTGCACATCCCGCACCCAGACATCGTCGTTGTAGAGAGCATCCAGCAGCGGCACGATTTCCAGTCGGGCATTGGCATCCTCCCCGAAACAGCTGCGAATCATGCGGGTGCGTTCATCGAAGGTGAAAGGGTTGCGCAAGGAACGCGCCTGCCAGGCAGACCCCACCAGGACGATGACCTGGCGTGCACGACGCAGGGCCTCCTCCATGATCGCGACATGACCATGGTGAACGGGTTGGAAGCGGCCGATGAAGACGAGACAGTCATACTGACAGGCGTTGTCTGCCGAGCCCTCGGAGCAGAGCTGAGACGGTGCACGCATGGCGGGCATGAGAGACGATGAGGGCATGAAACGCTCCATGGAATTCTGAAGACTGCGTCTGGGTGGCAGGTCGTGCGTCCCTGATAGCCTATCAGATAACGCGCATACGCTGAGCATGGCAGTGAGCGATCTGTCTGCCTCTGCAAGCATCTTTATATTATACCGTTACCTTGTGTCTCCGCACAGATATCAATCCTACCCACAACACTGTCATCGGCGAGGTGGGAGAGGCGAAAGACAAAAGACGAGAGAGGCAGGAGAAACGGGAGAAACGGGAGAAACGGGAGAAACGGGAGAAACGGGAGAAACGGGAGAAACGGGAGAAACGGGAGAGGCGGGGAGAACACAATGCTGGCTGATCGCGCCTTGCCTGACGGCTGAACAGCACTGGATGCAAGGAAAGGTGACGGCAGAAAACGGAGAGAAGGCGAGGCATCACGCAGACTGGCCCCCCGCAAGGCATGCCTTGCGGGGGGCAGCCGGTATCGTCATGACCCGCGGTGCGTCACGTGATATCGGGAGTACAGGCTCAGGAAGCCTTGGCGGTCAGCACGTCGGTGATCCACTCGACGACCTGCTCACCGTTGGCATTGACGCAGACGTCGACCAACGGCGTCTGGGACCATTGATTGCCGAGGAACTCGCGTCCTTGCGGCGCGAACAGGGTCTGGCCTTCCGCCAGCCCTTCGACTTCGACGCTCAGGTGGCCACGCTCGACGGTGAACATTTCCGGCTTCATCAGCCAGGCCAGGGCACAGCTGTCGTGCGGACAGCAGCCATCGATGCCACGAGCTTCCTGGTAGAAGGCCTTGTAGAACTGATAGCTGCCGGACAGCACCTCGCCCAGGGCACCTTGCGCGACACGGATGCGCTCGACATGTGCCGGGGACAGCACGCAGCGGTGAGTGGCATCCAGGCCGACCATGGTCAGCGGCCAGCCTGCCGTGAGCACCTTGGAGGCGGCATGCGGGTCGTTGAAGATATTGGCTTCCGCGACCGGAGAGACGTTGCCGCCTTCACGGATGGAGCCACCCATCACGACCACCTGCTTGACCTTGGTGATGATGCTCGGGTCCAGTTGCAGGGCGGTTGCCAGGTTGCCCAGCGGGCCTACCGCGACGAGGGTGATCTCGCCCGGACGCGCATTGACCTGCTCGACGATGAACTGCGGTGCACTGATGGGCAACGCCTTGCCCTTGGGCTCCGGGATATCCATGTTGCCAAGGCCGTTGGCGCCGTGGATGTGCGCCGGTGCGGGGAACTTGTCCTTGACCAGCGGTTGGGCAGCACCCTGTGCGACCGGGATATTCTGGCCCGCCAGCTCTCCCAGCAACAACGCATTGGACGTGGCGGTCTCGATGGTGACGTTGCCAAAGGTGGTCGTCATGCCGAGGAATTCGATGTCCGGATGTGCCAGGCAGATGGCGATGGCCTGGGCGTCATCAACGCCCGGGTCGGTATCAAAGATGATGGGAGTCTTCATGATGTCCTCTTGCCGATAAAGCCATGAACCGGTGCCACCGGCACCTCAATCAGCGTGCCGTGGGCTGAGCCTCACCCTCAGGAAAGGCTCAGACCTGTCCGGTTCAAGGGGGGGGTCGTTCAGTTGCTCAATGCGTCCAGGGGGGGCCACTCCGCCAGGGCGTCAGCGACATCGCTGCTGCCCGGAATGCTGGGAGCGGCGCCTTCACGACTGACACAGAGTGCGGAGGCCGTGCTGGCGCGACGCAGACTGTCTTCGATGTTCATGCCATCGATCTGGCTGGCCAGGTAATAGCCGATGAAGGTATCGCCGGCAGCGGTGGTATCCACCGCCTTCACGCGATGGGCAGGCAGCTGGATGCGCTGCTCGCCCAGCTGATAGCAGACGCCTTCGCTGCCCAGAGTCAGCACGACCTCGGTGGCGGGCAGGCGCTCATGCAGGGCATTGAGCAGCGTGTCGACCGGTGCGCTTTCTTCCAGCTCGACCAGTTGCGCCGCTTCGCCACGGTTCAAGAACAGCACCTGGCAATGCTCCAGCGGGAGATCCAGCACTTCAGCACCCATCGGCGCCGGGTTGAAGGCGATCTTCATGCCCTTGGCATGCGCCATCTCGATGACCTTGCCAAGCGCATTGCACTCGTTCTGAAGCAGCAGCCAATCGCCCTGGGTGACTCCGGAGAACAGCTCGGAGAGGTGTTCGTCGGTGAAGCCATGATTGGCACCAGGGTAAAGGATGATGCTGTTCTCGGCGTGATCATCCACCTGAATGATGGCGTGACCGCTGGCGCTGGCACTCAGTTCGACCTGAGACGTGATGACACCGGCGCTCTCCAATGGCTCAAGTGCCCAGCGGTCGGCATTGCCGAGACGTCCCCAGTGGGTGACATCTCCGCCTGCGCGTGCTAGAGCGAGGGACTGGTTGGCCCCCTTGCCGCCCAATACCTGACGGAAGGAGTGACTCGCCAGAGTTTCACCGGGGCGAACCAGATGAGGGACCCGGTAGACGTGATCGATATTGATGGAACCGTAGTTGTAAAGCATGCAGCCTCCTTGGGGGCGAGCATCCTAGCAAAGCCTTGGCCGCCTGTCCGCAGTCCTGACACCAAGGTCTGACCTTTTGGACATGTTTGAGCGTTGAAGCGCGAAGTCCACCTATAGGCAAGAGAAGGCGCATACTCGATTCACTTATGGAGGAATCAGGAAATCCGCCAATGCCGGGAATTCAACGTACCCCCATCACCATCAAGAAATGGGTCTGGCGCGCGCTGTTTACCAGTACCATGATCCCGTTGCTGCTGGTAGAGACGGCGCTGGTAGCGGTGTACTTCCTGTCCAACGACGAGATACGTGATGCCAACCTGAATTACCTTCAGGCGCAGTCGAGCAGTGAGTTGAATCTGGCCATGCTGCGCGAGGCCAAGAGCCTCAATCGTCAGCTGGAACATATACAGGATCTCTCCACCGGCATGGCGGCACAGGCCCGCATGATTCGACTCGACAGTGCTTCTCCCGTCAGTGCGGAGCAAGCGGCTCGGCATGGATTCGAGCGCAGTGGCGCCTGGGCCAGCCAGAGGGATGAAGGGGATCAGGCCAGTGGCTTCCATGCCGTGCTGCCTGATATCGAGATCGATGTGCCACTGGCATTGCGAATGACGGCCGTGGACCCCCTGATGCGCAATATCGTCTCGACCCATCCCGCGGTCATCCAGACCTTCGTGACGCTGGCGAACTGCTATGTGCGAATCTATCCCTATGTGGATCTCGTCGAGTTGTTGCCCCCCGATCACGATTGCCGAGACTTCTCCTTCTTCTACCTGGCCGCACC
Organism: Cobetia sp. MMG027; assembly: GCF_027947415.1. NCBI lineage: Bacteria > Pseudomonadati > Pseudomonadota > Gammaproteobacteria > Oceanospirillales > Halomonadaceae > Cobetia > Cobetia sp. MMG027. The sequence goes on along the minus strand of NZ_JAQJIO010000004.1, from coordinate 324,048 downwards.
GGCCATGAATCCCGAGCGCCACACCGTCTGGACGGATCTCTATCAGGACCCCGCCGCCAATGGCTGGATGACGTCTGCCGTCACGCCTTTTTACGACGGTGACGAATTTCTCGGTGTGGTAGGCATCGACATGACCCTGGATGTCATCGTCAACCAGATTCTGGCCATGGAACTGCCCTGGAGCGGCTTCGCGATGCTCTACGATGCCAAGGGGCGCTCACTGGCGGTGCCGTCGCGGGGCGAATCATTGCTGTCTCTGGCACCGGTCGAGCAGCCGGACGTCAGCATTATCCAGGAGGAGGACGTGCTGCGGCCGGCGCAGATGGAGCTGTCCAGGCATCCCGTCTTCGCCACCCTGTCCGAGCAGATCCTCGGGCAGCGTCGGGGCTCTGCAAGCGTCTCGGTGGATGGCGAGCCCTTCAAGGTGGCCTGGGAGCGTCTGAGCAGCAATGACTGGATCATGTTGAGCATGGTGGAGGAGTCGGCCGTTTTCTCGCGTACCGCCGAGATCGGGCGCAATTTTCAACTGGTCGGCATGGCGCTGGTGGGCGGCCTGATTCTCTTCTATCTGAGCTTCTTCCTGCTGATGAGCTGGCGCACCCACCACATCAGTCGCCATCTGTCCGTGCCGCTGGCAGAGCTCAGGGATCGCCTGCATCGTATCGGCATGGGGGCGGAGATCGAGTCTCCTGGGCAATGCGGTATCGTCGAGCTAGATGATGCCCATAATACAGCGGAAGAGATGTACCGACGTCTGCGCCAGACCCAGCAGGAACTCCAGGCCAGTGAGCGGCGCTTGCTCGACTCCCTGGAGGCCAGTGGCGACAGTCTGTGGGAGATGGATATTCCCGGGCGCATCATCCACATTCACCCCAATCTGTGGCGGATGCTGGGAGCGACAGGGCGTGAGCCGCTGGTGATGCGCGAGCTGGACTTTGATCGGCTGATCCATCCTGACGACCTGGAAGCCGTGCATGTCCTGCGTCACCGCGTGTTCACCACCTTCGGCGATACCTTCGAATGTCAGTACCGCATGCGCGCCCCGGGAGAGGAGGATCTGCGGCACATCGAAAGCATGGGCTGCAATGCGCATCCTGATCTGACGGTTGAACCGGGCATCGAGCCGCAAGGCGGCGAGGGCCATGCGGCATCGTCGGCGAGTCGGCATGACGAGGATCAGGCGGCGGATGCCATTGATTGGGTATTGCTCATCTCGCGCGGGCGGGTAGTGACGTGGGATGCCGAAGGCCACCCCGTCAAGGCCGCCGGCATGCATATTCGTATCGACAGATCCTCATTCGCCAGCCACCTGCGCTGAGCGAATTCAAGAGTGATCTCAGGCTAGTTGCCATCGATGTCGCGTCATTCCTCTTGAATGACGCGGCAATTCCGACACAAGAAGGGGCCAGATACCTTGTGCATCTGGCCCCTTCTTGTGTCTATCCATGCCTCTGTCAGCGGGCGGGCATCGGAGTGCAGCCCCCTCGTCCATGTCTCAGACGTTTTCGCCGAGATAGGCCTCGATATTGGCAAGACTCAGATCGAGTATGTTCTGACGCGCTTCACGACTGATCCAGGCATTGTGGGGCGTGACGATGAGGTTCCATCCGGCCTCAGACGCCGTGCGGCCGTCAGCCAGCGCTGTCAGCAGGGCATGGCCTTCCCGGGGCGGTTCCTCCGGCAGGCTGTCGACGGCCAGTCCACCGAGGTGCCCACGCTTCAAGGCGGCAAGTGCAGCCTCTTCATCGATGATGCCACCGCGTGCACAGTTGATGAGCAGGGCACCGGGCTTCAGCAACGCCAGGGCCTGCTCGTCGATCAGATGGTGTGTCTCAGGCGTCAGTGGGCAGTGCAGGCTGATGACGTCCGCTTCAGGCAGGAGGTGTTTCAGGCTCGGTCGTTGAGACGTCGACTCACTGCCCGGGCGCGCGGCGAAGGTGACGCGCATGTCGAACGCCTCTGCCAACCTGCCCACGGCAGTCCCCAGCTCTCCCTTGCCGACGATCACCAGATGCTTGCCGGCCAGTTGCAGGGTGGGGCGGCCCATCAGGCAGAAGGTATTGCTGCGCTGCCATTCACCGCTCGCGACATCTCCCTGGTAGCCAGGCAGTTGTCCGGCCAGTGCCAGCATCAACATCCAGGTGTGCTGTGCGACAGAGGCGGTGCCATAGGCCGCGACGTTCATGACGCGTATGCCTTGCGCCCTTGCCGCTTCCATGTCGATGTTGTTGGTGCCGGTGGCCATGACGGCGATCAGCTTCAATGTCGGCAGGGCCTCCAGATGCTGCGCCTCCAGGCGTACCTTGTTGACCAGCACGATTTCGGCACCCTCCAGACGCTCCACGACCTGCTCGGGCAACGTGGCATCATGGCAGACAAGCCCATTGACCCGGTCCTTCAGGCGGCTGAAGTCAAGACCGTCGCCAAGTGATGCCATGTCGAGCATCACGGCCTGCGGGCCAGAACCAGCGGCAGCAGTAGGGGGAGTTGCAGATGCGAGTTGGGGATCAGACATCGGTGTCCTCATGACGTGAGACGGCCGGGCGGCAGTGAATGAGGCCTGACCCTGGCCGGGCATGACGGCGCATTGCCGGGAATCTATCGAGGTGTTGCCCCGCAAGGGGCCGAGCACGCTATAATGTGGCCCTTTCGCTTTGACTTGAAAGACGTTCAACTGGCCTTATTGTACGCGTTCCGAAGCTGTGCTTGAGATGTCACTCATATTGATGTCTCCGGCACGTCTGATGCAAGGGCGCCGCAAGGCATAACATTGTCATGGTCCGCGATTCGCATTCATGCGCTCGGGACCAGTATCGTCAGGAAAAAACCATGCCGATCTATGAATACCACTGCAAGGCCTGTGGCCATCGGATGGACAAGTTGCAGAAGATCAGCGCCGCGCCGCTGACGGAATGTCCGGAATGCAAGACGGACCAGCTGGAAAAGCTGGTATCCGCCGCCGGTTTCCGTCTGGCGGGCAGTGGCTGGTACGAAACGGATTTCAAGTCCGGCAGCAAGAAGAATCTGGCCGGAGGTGGCGATAGCTCGTCCTGATGTCTCCCGTCATCAGGCCAGCTGTCATGCCTGCCATCCATGTGCAAGGTCATGCATGAGTGGCAGGCATCTCCAGCGTCAGGCCCTCTGAGACAGACGCGCACCAGTGCGTCGATCACGAATTTGAGCAACAAGGAATCAACATGCGCAGCCACTATTGCGGCAAACTGAACGAGACCCTGATCGATCAGGATGTCACTCTGTGCGGGTGGGTGCACCGCCGTCGCGACCACGGTGGCGTCATCTTCCTCGACATGCGCGACCGTGACGGTATCGCCCAGATCGTCGTCGATCCGGACACCGTCGATGCCTTCGCCACTGCCGACAAGGCGCGCAGCGAGTACGTCCTGCGCATCAAGGGCCGTATTCGCATGCGCCCGGAAGGCACCCAGAACCCGAACATGCCGACAGGCATGATCGAAGTGCTGGCCAAGGATGTCGAAGTGCTCAACACCGCACAGACGCCGCCGTTCCAGCTGGACGACCACAACAAGGTCGGTGAGGAAGTTCGCCTCAAGTATCGTTATGTCGACCTGCGTCGTCCGGACATGATCGACAAGCTGCGCCTGCGTTCACGCATCACCCACAGCGTGCGTGCCCAGCTGGAAGCCCTGGGCTTCCTCGACATCGAAACCCCGATTCTCACGCGTGCCACGCCGGAAGGGGCACGTGACTATCTGGTGCCGAGCCGCACCTATGCCGGCAGCTTCTTCGCGCTGCCGCAGTCTCCGCAGCTGTTCAAGCAGCTGTTGATGGTCGCCGGTGTCGATCGTTACTACCAGATCGCCAAGTGCTTCCGTGACGAGGATCTGCGCGCCGATCGTCAGCCGGAATTCACCCAGATCGACCTCGAGGCCAGCTTCGTCGACGAGAAGGACATCATGGGCATGACCGAGACCATGATCCGTGGTCTCTACAAGGAAGTGCTGGATGTCGAGCTGGGCGACTTCCCGACCATGCCGTATTCCGAAGCCATGCAGCGCTTCGGTTCCGACAAGCCGGACCTGCGCATCCCGCTGGAGCTGGTCGATGTCGATGACCTGATGAGCGGCGTGGACTTCAAGGTCTTCTCCGGCCCGGCCAAGGATGACAAGGGCCGTGTCGCCGCGCTGCGTGTGCCGGGCGGTGCCAGCCTGTCACGCAAGGAAATCGACGCCTACACCAAGTTCGTCGGCATCTACGGTGCCAAGGGCCTGGCGTGGATCAAGGTCAACGAGCGTGCCAAGGGCATCGAGGGTCTGCAGTCGCCGATCGTCAAGTTCATGGAAGACGTCGTGGATGACGTGCTGGACCGCTGTGGCGCCGTCGATGGCGACATCGTGTTCTTCGGTGCCGACAAGGCCAACATCGTGGCCGAGGCCATCGGTGCGCTGCGCGTCAAGCTGGGCGAAGACCTCAACCTCTACACCCGCGAATGGGCACCGCTGTGGGTCGTCGACTTCCCGATGTTCGAAGCCGATGCCAATGGCCGCCTGAGCGCGCTGCACCACCCGTTCACCGCGCCGTCCTGCACCCCGGAAGAACTCAAGGCCGATCCGGAAGCGGCACTGTCTCGCGCCTATGACATGGTCATCAACGGCACTGAGCTGGGTGGCGGTTCCATCCGTATCCACGACCAGGCCATGCAGCGTACCGTGTTCGAAGTGCTGGGCATCGGCGAAGAGGAAGCGGAAGAGAAGTTCGGCTTCCTGCTCGACGCGCTCAAGTTCGGCGCGCCGCCCCATGGTGGTCTGGCCTTCGGTCTCGACCGTCTGGTCATGCTGATGACCGGCGCCAAGACCATTCGTGAAGTCATCGCCTTCCCGAAGACCCAGAGCGCTGGCTGCATGATGACCGACGCCCCGGGGGAAGTCAGCGGCGAGCAGCTCAAGGAGCTGAACATCCGTCTGCGTCAGAAGGTCAAGGTCGAAGAAGAAGGCGGTCAGGCCTGATCCAGGCGAATGACCCCGGGGTGATCAACCTCTCCTGACAGGCGCCATCAGCGCCCGGGAGAGGGGTAGTCCCGCGCAAGCGGGCAAGTGACCCCCGGCAAGGCGGTGTGAGACTGTTACCTGCAGATGATGCAGGCAATGACAGTGTCGCACCGCCTTTTTTGTGGCATTGTGGCTGGTTATATACACAGTAAGCTGGAAAGACGACAGGGGTGGAGCGGCAATGAGTGTGAGACGTGAGGCGGTGGCATGATCATTCTTGGCATTGATCCGGGATCACGCCTGACCGGTTACGGCGTACTGGACGTCTCGGCGGCTCAGCCCCGCTATGTGGACAGTGGCTGCATCCGCATGTCCCAGGTCAGCCTCGACCAGCGGTTGGCGCAGATCTACGCCGGTATCAGTGAAGTGATTGCCATGCATCGCCCGGCGGAGTTCGCCATCGAGCAGGTCTTCATGTCCAAGAATGCCGACTCCGCGCTCAAGCTCGGTCAGGCTCGTGGGGCAGCCATCGTGTGTGCGGCGAACCACGGCCTGCCGGTATCAGAGTATGGGCCGCGACAGATCAAGCAGGCTGTCACGGGGTCCGGTGCAGCAGACAAGACGCAGGTCCAGCATATGGTGACCCATACGCTCAAGCTGTCTGCAACGCCTCAGGCGGATGCCGCGGATGCTCTGGCCATCGCGCTGACACATTGCTTTGCACGCATGCGACTGACCCCGAGCAGCGCGCAGCTGGAGGCGTTGGGCCTGGGGGCGGGTGCAGGGCGCAAGAGTACCCGCGCACGACGCAGCAGTAGCTGGCGTGACTTTGAGCCGGGCAAATGAGGTGTCTGCCGGTCACGTAGGGTCTGAAGAGTGTCTGGTCAGGGGCTGAAGAGAGTGGGGAGCAGACTCCGGCGTGTGCCGAAGACGGCCTCTACAGGCGAGAAGTGACAAGCCCGCTTGCGCCAGATACGCTATCGTTATCAATAAATTCCAATTTTTCAGTCACTTGTGGGCTTGTTTTCACGATGTCAGGCAGCATCTTGCGTTCTGCTGGCATCCGCATGCTGCCTGCATCTGGTCTCATGGCGACAAGTGACTGTCAGATTCATGCGACAAAATCGTCGTGACACTCGGACATGCCGCCTGCACGTTATCTTTGGTAGGCTTGCCCGCAACGCAACAACCCGTGCCGCCTGACACCTGATGTCATGAGCAGGCGGCACTGAAGACTCAAGGACAGCCCGAAACATGATTGGACGTCTGACCGGGCGTTTGCTCGAAAAGCAGCCGCCTCATCTGGTACTCGATGTACAGGGTGTGGGCTATGAACTTGAAGCCTCCATGAATACCTTGCTGGGTCTGCCGGCTGTCGGGGAGGACTGTCAGCTGTTCACCCATCTGGTCGTGCGTGAAGACGCCCAGTTGCTCTATGGCTTCGGCAAGGAGCCGGAGCGTCGTCTGTTCCGGGAATTGATCAAGATTTCCGGGGTCGGGCCGCGCCTGGCGCTGGCGATTCTTTCGGGAATGGAGCAGGCCGATTTCATTCGCTGCGTGCACGACGAAGACAGTCGGGCACTGACTCGCTTGCCCGGCGTCGGCAAGAAGACGGCGGACCGCCTGATCATCGAGATGCGCGACCGGCTCAAGCATTGGACGATTCCGCAGGACGATGGTCTGTCGGAAATGGCGCGCGCTTCGCAGCCACAGCCGCCGGTTACCCATCCCCTGGCCGACGCCGAAGCCGCTCTGGTCGCGCTGGGCTACAAGCCGGTCGAGGCGGCCAAGATGCTCTCGGGACTCGAGACAGGTGCCTCCACGGAAGCCCTCATCAAGGCGGCGTTGGCCCGCAAGATGGCCAGCTAGCGCACGTGTCTCGTGCCTGATAGCGTGAATGACAGAATAGGCACGACCTGATTGGATTTATTGACTAGGGAATGGCCGGCGACTGGGGTAGAAAGTGCGCGCTTGATTGCATTGGCGCAAGATCATTTCACTGCCTCGGTCAGACCACCTCTCGCCACATGATTCATGTCTGCAGCATGAGTCATCAGGAGTTGAGCAAGCATCATGATGGAGTCGGATCGACTGATCTCCGCGGCCACGCATGATCCGGAAGAACGGATCGATCGCGCCAATCGGCCGCGAACGCTGAATGAGTATATCGGTCAGCCGATCGTGCGCGAGCAGATGGAAATCTTCATCAGTGCCGCTCGCGGTCGTGGCGATAGCCTGGATCACACCCTGGTATTCGGGCCCCCGGGACTTGGCAAGACCACTCTGGCACACATCATTGCCAGTGAGATGAGCGTGGACATCAAGTCGACGTCCGGACCGGTTCTGGAGCGGGCAGGTGACCTGGCCGCCATGCTGACGAATCTCCAGGAAGGCGATGTACTGTTCATCGACGAGATCCATCGCCTGTCACCGGCGGTCGAGGAAGTGCTGTATCCGGCGATGGAGGATTATCAGCTGGATATCATGATCGGTGAGGGCCCGGCTGCCCGCTCGATCAAGCTGGAACTGCCACGATTCACTCTGGTGGGGGCGACGACCCGGGCTGGTCTGTTGACCGCGCCCCTGCGAGATCGCTTCGGCATCGTTCAGCGCCTCGAGTTCTACGATATCGAGTCGCTGACCGGTATCGTCTCGCGCAGTGCGAAGCTGTCAGGCATGGAAGTGGAGATGGATGGCGCGCGCGAGATCGCACGACGCTCGCGAGGGACGCCGCGTATCGCCAATCGGCTCTTGCGGCGGGTGCGTGACTTTACCGAGGTGCGCGGCGATGGCCGTCTGACGCTGGATGTCGCGGACAAGGCGCTCAACATGCTCAATGTGGATAGCCACGGGCTGGATCATATGGATCGCCGGTTGCTGCTGTCGATGATCGAGAAGTTCGATGGCGGGCCCGTCGGAGTGGATTCGCTGGCGGCCGCCATCGGCGAGGAGCGCGATACCATCGAGGATGTGCTGGAGCCCTATCTGATTCAGCAGGGGTTCATGATGCGAACGGCGCGCGGGCGCGTCGTGACCAGTTCCGCCTATCAGCATTTCGGCATCACGCCGCGTGAGACCCAGGCGCGTCTGACGCCGGGTGGGAAGGAGGACGCATGATGTCGTCTCTGCAGACATCTAGACCCGGCGAGGAAACGTTGACTGAGCAGACGGGCGATTTTCATCATGCGGTGCGGGTCTATATCGAGGATACCGATGCGGGTGGCATCGTCTATTACGTCAATTACCTGCGCTTCATGGAACGCGCACGCAGTGAATGGCTGCGCGCACGTGGCTATTCCCAGCAGACACTTCTGGAGCGCGGTATCCAGCTTGTCGTGCACAGTGTGGCCAGTCGCTATCATCGTCCTGCGAGACTGGATGATCTGCTTCAGGTCACGGCAACGGCAGGTGAATTGCGGGGCGCGCGCCTTGTCTTTCATCAACAGGTGATGAAGGACGGGGTGATGTTGAGTGATGCCGAGGTGGTGATTGCCTGTGTCGATGCCAGCACATTGCGTCCGCGTCGATGGCCAGTGGAATTGCTGAACGCTCTTGAGGTCTGAGTCACCGATACCAGATTGACCGAGAGTCGCCGTGGTCAAGGCGTGAACGAGTGAGACGCCGTTGCAGCCATCCTTCTGGTCGGATGTCAGGCGACGGAGTCGGACGAATGTTAAGGGTGTCGCCTCACCGGCGGCACTGACTGAACCAAGTAAAAGAGGGATTTCCGTGGAAGATTCGATGTCGATCATTTCGCTGTTCGCGAATGCCAGCCTGGTGGTGCAATCCGTCATGTTGCTGCTGTTGGCGGCTTCCATCGCCTCCTGGGTAGTGATCTTCCAGCGGGGGATGGCATTGTCACGAGCGAAACAGGCGTATACCGCCTTTGAAAAGCGTTTCTGGTCCGGAGTGGATCTCAATCACCTCTACCGTGAATTGCCCAGTGAAGAAGAGGCGACGCCGGGTGCTGCAGGCGTCTTCCGTGCAGGCTTTCGTGAGTACAGTCGTCTCAAGCCCAAGTCCAGCAATGCCGATGCGGTGATGGACGGCGTTCAGCGCAGCATGCGTGTCACGCTGTCACGCGAGGAAGAACGTCTCAATATCCATCTTCCGTTCCTGGCCACCGTCAGCTCCGTAAGCCCCTATGTGGGTCTGTTCGGGACGGTGTGGGGCATCATGGGCTCTTTCCAGGCACTGGGGACTGCACAGCAGGCCACTCTGACCACTGTCGCTCCCTGGATTGCAGAAGCGCTGGTCGCCACCGCCATGGGGCTTTTTGCCGCGATTCCGGCAGTCATCTTCTATAACCGTCTGGCCAGCCGTGCCGATCAGCTGCTGGGCCGTTATGAAGACTTCGCCGAAGAGCTTCACTCCATTCTGCATCGCAATCTGCACGGCCGTGGCAGCAACGACGCCTGAAAGGAGAGTCGAGCATGAAAGGACCTTACAGCCGGGGGCACAAGCGCAAGCTGTCCTCTGAAATCAATGTGGTGCCCTTCATCGATGTCATGCTGGTGCTGCTGGTCATCTTCATGATCACCGCGCCGATGATGACCCAGGGGGTACAGGTCGAACTGCCCAAGGTCACCTCCAAGCCCATCGACAATCCTGATGACGTGACACCGCTGATCGTCTCGCTGGATGACAGCGGCAACTACTACATCGATCTGGGCTCTGATCAGGACAAGCGGACTCCCGTCGCCCTGGATGACCTGGGCAGCAAGGTGGCCGCCATCGTGTCGGAAAAGCCCAAGACACCCGTGCTGGTCAAAGGTGCCAAGACAGCGCCATATGGTGATGTGATGGGGCTGATGAGCACTCTGCAGGGGGCGGGCGTTCCCAATGTCGGGCTGATTTCAGAACCGCCGAACGAGGGCTGATGGATGAGTCAGCCGGAAATCGAAAAGCGTGCAGGCTATGGATTACCCGTCGTGCTGGCCGTGGGTCTGCATGTGGTCATCCTGGTACTGACCCTGGTGAGCTGGCCTGAGTCCGAGCCGGATCAGAGCAGCACGACCATCGTCAACGCGACGCTGGTCAGCACCGAAACGACGACCAATCAGCCCCAACAGGCCAAGGCCAGCAAGGCGCGGGACGCCGCCGAAGAGGCCGATGAGCGTCAGAGTGCCAAGGAGGAGGCCTCCCGGGAAGCGGAGCGCGCTGCAGAACAGCAGAAAAGTGCTGCGCGCGAGAAAGCCGCGCAGCTCAAGGCAGAGCAGGCCAAGGCTGCCGAGCAGGAGAAGGCGGCACAGGCCAAGGCGGCTGAGCAGTTGAAGGCGGAACAGCAAGCGGCTGCCGAGGCGGCAGACAAGGCCAAGGCAGATGCAGCGCGTCGGGCGGAAGAAGCCAAGGCGATTGCGCTTGAGCGCAAGAAGGCTGAAGCTGAAAAACAGGCCAAGGCAGACGCCTTGAAGAAGGCGGAAGCCGAAAAGGCGGCCAAGGCCAAGGCGGAAGCGGAGAAGGCCGCCAAGGAAAAGGCAGCCGAGGAAGCGCGCAAGAAAGCCGAGGCGGAAAAAGCCGCGAAGGCCAAGGCAGAGGCTGAAAAGGCGGCCAAGGCCAAGGCGCAGGCTGAAAAGGAAAAGGCAGCCAAGGCAGCCGCCGAGAAAGCGGCGAAGGAAAAGGCGGCCAAGGAAAAGGCAGCGGAAGAGGCTCGCAAGAAGGCAGCCGCGGAGGCCGCGCGCCAGAAGGCGCTTGCCGAGAAGGCGGCACAGGCATCAGCCGGGTCACTGGATAGTCTGATCGACAGCGAAAGTGACGCCATCAGTGGCGCCAAGCAGGCCGCACAGGCGGCCAATGGCTTTGAGAGTCTGCTCAAGAAGTATGTCGGGCAGAACTGGAATCGGCCTTCAGGTACCGTACCCGGCATGACGGTGACGCTGCGCGTCTCATTGCTGCCGACAGGAGAACTTGTTTCGGCTGCGGTCAGCAAGAGCAGTGGCAATGCCGCCTTTGATCGTTCCGCGATTCAGGCGATACAGAAAGCAGCACCGTTTACCGAGATGCAGGACCTGCCGGCTTCAGCCAAGAGCCAGTTCCGCAACTTCAATCTGTACTTCAATCCAGAGGACCTGGGCCGATGAGACGAGTGACTACATGGATGATGGCAGCCGCCATGCTGGTCGTGACCAGCATGGCGCGAGCGGACCTGACCATCGAGATCACCAAGGGCAATGACAGCGCGACGCCGATCGCCGTGGTGCCGTTCGAGAACCTGACGGGGGGAAGTCTCCCTCAGGATCTGGCCCGTATCATCTCGGATGATCTGGCGCGCAGCGGCCAATTCGAGCCGATCAAGCGTGACAACCTGATCGCGCTGCCGGGGACTACCCAGGATGTCTTCGTCAATGACTGGAAGCGTCTCGGCGCCAGCTATCTGGTGGTCGGGCAGGTCAAGAATGCGAGCAGCGGTGGCTACAGCATTCAATACGAGCTGATGGATGTGCTCGGGAACAAGCGCATGCTGGGAGAAGTCATCACGGGCAGTGATGGCCAGTTGCGTTCGCGCGCCCATTACATGAGTGATGAAATATTTGAGGAAATCACTGGAATTCGCGGTGCTTTCTCGACAAAAATCGCCTACATTACCGCCAATGGCGTGGGTGACAACATTCGTTTCGCACTGTATGTTGCCGACTCGGATGGCCATGGTAGTCAGGAGATTCTTGCATCCGATGAACCGATCATGTCTCCTGCATGGTCGCCGGATGGAAAGAAACTGGCGTACGTGAGTTTCGAATCAGAACGGCCTGCGATTTATGTTCAGGAGCTGGGAAGTGGTCGTCGTGCCAAACTGACCGGTTTCCGTGGCATCAATGGTGCTCCGGCCTGGTCTCCGGATGGCCGCAAGTTGGCGATGGCATTGTCAAAGGATGGTCAGCCCGAGATTTATGTGATGGATATCGCGTCACGCAAATTCCAACGTCTGACCAACAATCCTGCGATCGATACCGAGCCGGACTGGCTGCCGGATGGCAGTGGCATGGTCTTCACGTCTGATCGTGCCGGCTCGCCGCAGATCTATCGTCTTGATCTTTCCGGGGGTACTGAACGCGTGACGTTTACCGGAAACTACAATTCCCGTGGGCGTGTGTCGCCCGATGGGGAAACCCTGTTCATGATCAATCGCTCGGGCAACGGTTATCAGGTTGCCAAGCAGGATCTGAAGAGTGGTCGAGTGACATCCCTCACGGATACTCAGTGGGATGAATCTCCAAGTGTTGCACCGAATGGCACTATGGTGATATATGCCACTCAGCAAGGAACCCGTGGGGTCCTGGGCGAGGTCTCGGCAGACGGAAGAGCACAATTTTCCCTGCCGTCACCACAAGGCGAAGTGCGTGAACCTGCGTGGTCGCCGTTCCTGAACTAAACCACTAGAATGCATCCGAGTCACAAAGAAAGGCTTGGCATTCGTTTTCATTAGAGCAAGGAGTTTTACAATGCAGTTCACCCCGTATGCAAAAGGTCTGTTGGTTGCCCTGTCCCTGAGCGTCATGGCCGGTTGTTCCAGCAGCGGTGGCGCCCAGGACGGCGACATGGATTCAGCCAACAGCGGTGCCAACACTGCCGGCATGAACTCTGGTGCCAACACCAACGGCAACCAGATGAGCAACGCTTCCATGCCTGACGTGCGTACCATCTACTTCGCATTCGACAAGGACACCATCCGTCCTGAATTCGAAAGCGTCCTGATGGGCCACGCCCAGTACCTGAAGGCCAACACCAGCGCCAACGTTGTTCTGGAAGGCCACGCTGATGAGCGCGGTACTCGTGAATACAACCTGGGTCTGGGCGAGCGTCGTGCCAAGTCTGTCGCACGCTTCCTGACTGTTCAGGGTGTGTCTCCGTCCCAGATCGAGATCGTCTCCTACGGTGAAGAGCGTCCGGCCGTTCAAGGTCACGGCGAATCTTCCTATGCCAAGAACCGTCGTGTGGTCTTCGACTACTGAGTTCGGCAATCTCTCTGAGGTCCCTGCGGGATAACAGAGACGCTTGAAACTTGTGTTGAGCAGGCCTGAGTCCCAAGGGCAACCTTGAGGCTCGGGCCTTCTCGCACGGCAACATGATGATTCGGCGGAGCCGACAGCATGAAAGACAGCCTGAAATGGTTGTGCGGTGTGGGAGCCCTGGCGCTTCCGTTGTCAGTTGCAGCCGCACCCGCAGTGGAAGACCTTACCGTACAGTCCAACTCGCTTTATCAGCAGGCCAACACTCGCTTGAGTGGTGGCGGCACCCTGACCCTTCTCAACCAGCTTGATGAGCAGGCCCAGGAAATTGCGCGGCTGCGCGGGCGTGTCGATGAACTGGAATATCAGTTCAAGCGACTCACCGAGATGTCGCAGCAACGTTACCTGGACCTGGAGCAACGTGTTTCGGGAACAAGTCCAGCCGGTGAGAACGGTCAGGAGGTCGATGCGCAGACCGCAGCCGCGGTCAGTGGTGGTGCGGGCAGCAATGCCAGCAGCGCCAATGCCTCCAGTGGAGGGGATGCCCAGAAGGATTACGAGAACGCCTTTGCCAAGGTGCAGTCGCGTGATTTCGACGGAGCGATCGATGCCTTTGAATCCTTTGTGGTGGATCACGGGGATTCCAATCTCGCGGCCAATGCCCATTATTGGTTGGGGGAATTGTATTCCGCGAAGAATCAACTGGATGCTTCTGCCCAGGCCTTTGATACTGTCATCAGTGAGTTCTCGCAATCCAGCAAGGTGCCGGATGCGATGTACAAGCTGGGACTCGTCAAGGCGCGGCAGGGCAAGGCGCAGGAAAGTCGCAAGTTGCTCGAGGAACTGGTTCGCCAGTACCCCGACAGCAAGGCCGGCGGAATGGCCAAGGATTTCCTCGCCTCTGGCGCATGACGCCAGATGATGATGACAAAGCCCGCACTTGTTGACTGACAAGGCGGGCTTTGTGCGTTCTGACATGCGCCCGCATGTCATCGATACACCTCAGGCCTTGCCCTTCGGGTCAGCCTCTCGGCAAGGCCAGCGTTCAGGACGGGATATCCTCATGGCGGAATGCAAGATCGATTATCAGGCACCAGCGGATCTGCTGAAAGGGCGAATCATTCTCGTGACTGGTGCAGGCTCGGGCATCGGTCGTGAAGCAGCCATTGACTATGCCAGGCATGGCGCGACCGTCATCTTGCTGGGGCGCACCATTGCCAAGCTCGAGGAAGTCTATGACGAGATCGAAGCATTGGGGGCTCCTCAGCCAGCGATCTACCCGCTGAACTTCGAAGGGGCCACGCTCAAGGATTACCAGCAGATGGCGGAAACGCTCGACAAGGAATTCGGGCGACTCGATGGAGTGCTGCACAATGCCAGTCTGCTGGGCAAGATCACCCCGTTCGAGCAGTATGATCCGGCGTTGTGGGAGCAGGTCATGCAGGTCAATATCAATGGGCCTATCTGGATGTTGCAGGCGCTGCTGCCACTGCTGAAAGCGTCTCGGGATGCGTCCGTGGTGCTGACGAGTTCCAGTGTCGGCCGCAAGGGGCGTGCTTTCTGGGGGGCCTACAGTGTCTCGAAGTTCGCCACCGAAGGCTTTTCACAGCTCTTGGCACAGGAACTCGAGAATACCAGTCAGGTCCGCGTGAATACCCTCAATCCCGGTGGGACTCGAACGTCGATGCGCAAGTCGGCCTTCCCGGCGGAAGACCCGGATACCCTGCGTACACCAGCCGACATCATGCCAAGCTACCTGTGGCTGATCGGTCCGGAGAGTCGTGGCCGCACCGGCGAGATGTTCGATGCCCAGCCGCCCAGGACGTGAGATGTCCGAGCGGGTGACAGTGACGAGCACTTGATGGTGAGAAGTTGTCACTGACAGAATTGCCTGCAATGAAAACGCCGACGGCCATGGCCGTCGGCGTTTTCATTGGCAGGGCGTCAGGGTATCGCGCGCCGCGTCAGCGCAGTTCCGCTGCGCGCAAAGCGGCATTGATGACTTCTTCCGAGGTGTCGAACCACACATCGGCAGGCCAGGCGTCCACATCATCCCCGTCGCGGACGTAGCCATAGCGCACGGCGACCGCCAGCATGCCCGCCGCGCGCGCCGCCTGCATGTCGCGATCATGATCCCCGAGATACCAGCATCGTGACGGTTCGACGCCGAGGAGGCGGGCCGCCTCCCACAATGGCTCAGGATGGGGCTTCTTGACGGGCAGGTCATCAGCGCACAGCAGACAGCCCGGAGTGAGCGCCAGGGACTCGATCAGCGGCTCGGCGAACTGACGCGGCTTGTTGGTCACGATCCCCCAGGGCAGGCCGTTGCGCTGACAGATCTCGATCAGGGCGTCATAGCCCGGGAACAGCTCGCTGTGGGCCGCGACATCACGGGCATAGAAGTCCAGCAGGCGTGTACGCTCCTCGGCATGCGAGGGATGATCGATGTCGTGACCCAGCGCCAGTCTCACCAGGGCGCTTCCGCCATGCGAGACCTCGGCGCGAATCACCTCATAGCTCAGTTCCGGCAAGGCATGATGGCTACGCAGCTCGTTGGTCGCACGCGCCAGGTCCGGCGCAGTGTCCACCAGGGTGCCATCGAGATCGAAGATCAGCGCAGCGGGACGGGGCAGTGCGGCCGGCAGACTCATGCGAGTTCGTCTTCCGTCGGGCGGCGCGTATGCATCAGATAGTTGACGCTGAGGTCGGCGGTGTTGAGGCGATATTTACGGGTCAGCGGGTTGTAGGTCATGCCGGTGGAACCCTCCATCTTGAGGCCCGCTTCACGCGTCCAGCGGCCAAGCTCAGCCGGGCGGATGAACTTGCGGTACTCATGCGTGCCGCGTGGCAGCATCTGCAGCAGGTATTCGGCACCGATGATCGCGAAGGCGTACGCCTTGGGATTGCGATTGATGGTCGAGAAGAACACCTTGCCTCCCGGCTTGACCAGTCGCGCGCAGGCGTTGATCACCGAGGAAGGGTCAGGAACATGCTCGAGCATCTCGAGACAGGTCACGACATCGAACTGTCCCGCCATTTCCTCGGCGGCAGCTTCCGCGGTGGTCTGGCGATAATCGACTTCCACACCGGATTCCAGCTGATGCAGGCGTGCCACTGACAGCGGGGCTTCGCCCATGTCGATCCCGGTCACGGTGGCGCCACGGTGAGCCATGGCCTCGGACAGGATGCCGCCGCCACAACCGACATCGATGACTCGCTTGCCCGCGAGTCCGGCATGGGTGTCGATGTAATCGACGCGCAGCGGGTTGATGTCGTGGAGTGGCTTGAACTCGCTGTCGCGGTCCCACCAGCGGCTGGCGAGCGCGGAGAATTTGGCGATTTCGCTGGCATCGACGTTGCCCAGATGATCCGGGGCAGTGGAATCTTGCTTGGCGTCGCTATGGCTCATGATCGGATCCTTACCGTTACGGAAGTGCATCGCAAGCATGCACGCCCCTGTACAGACGCGTCACCCTCGGGCACGATTCCTCCATTCTAATCCGCCTGTCGTCGCGGGTCAGCGGTAACTGCAAAAAACTCGTCATGACGGGAACTTGCAGATGGCCTCAGCCATTATCGCGCCGCGGTGTTCTCCAGTGCGAACCCCTTTGTCCGTGAGCCTACAGGGAAGTGTCATGAGCCTGATTCCAATTCGCTGGCTGACCCAGTCATACAATGCCACCGGTAGCGACGAAGATGCCTTGCCGCGACTGGCACTGCTGGATCAACGTCTGCTGCCGGGCGAGACCCGAGAGATCGAACTGCGGGATGCAGACGGCGTGGCTCGCGCCATTGCCGACATGGTAGTGCGTGGTGCACCGGCCATCGGCATCGCGGCCGCCTATGGTGTGGCACTGGAGGCGGTTCGCGCCGCACATGAGGGCGGGGCATGGGGGGCGCGTCTGGAAGCGGCCTGCGAGGTTCTGGCGGCTTCTCGGCCGACGGCGGTCAATCTGTTCTGGGCGCTGGATCGCATGCGTACGGTGATCGCTGCGCACGCCACGCGTGAGCTTGCCCCCCACGAGGCACTGTTGCGGGAAGCCGTGCGCATTCATGAGCAGGATCTCGAGGACAATCTGCGCATGGCGGAATTCGGTGCGCAGGTGATTGCCGCGTCCCTGTCGACCGACACCCCCCACTGTGAGGTGATGACGCACTGCAATACCGGTGCGCTGGCGACTGGGGGGCACGGTACCGCTCTGGGCGTGATTCGCACGGCGTACGCTCAGGGGCTGATCAGCCGCGTCCATGTCAATGAGACGCGCCCCTGGTGGCAGGGAGCTCGACTGACCGCCTGGGAACTGGTGCAAGAAAAGATTCCCGCCCGACTGGCCGTGGAGGGGGCCGCCTCGCTGATCATGCAATCCAGGGACGGCGATGGCGATGTGCGCTGGTTGATCGTCGGTGCGGACCGCATCGCGGCCAATGGCGACACGGCCAACAAGATCGGCACCTTCTCCCTGGCGGTCCAGGCGCGTGCCCACGGCGTCAAGGTGATGGTGGTGGCGCCCCTTGCCACCTTCGATGCCAGTCTGGACAGTGGGGCCGCCATCCCCATCGAGACTCGCGATGCCGATGAGCTGCGTCAGGCAGGAAATCGCAGGATCGCTCCCGATGAGATCGAGGTCTTCAATCCGGTCTTCGATGTCACACCGCATGAGTATATTGATGCCATCGTCACCGAGCATGGTGTGGTAGAGTCGCCCGATAGCGACAGTGTGGGTGCCCTGCTGGGGCGTGCCCAGCGTCGCTGAGAAGGCACCCTGTCCGCGGAGCGAAGGCTTCGCGTGGACTGGCCCGTCATGGACGTCTCAGACAGCCGATCTGATGGGCCAGTGTGGAAAATCTGCGGTCAATTCGCACTTTTTTGCCAAACTGGCATAATCCCTGCCTAGATTTCAGGACGGTCGCCATCTCGTCCGGGCGGCAGTAACTCGGTAGAGTCGTCACGATCTGCCACGACATAGACACAAGGAAGACGCTTCATGATACGCAAGGCTGTATTGCCTGTTGCAGGTCTCGGAACTCGTTGCCTGCCGGCCTCCAAGGCCATCCCCAAGGAAATGATCACCATCGTCGACAAGCCGGTGATCCAGTATGTGGTGGAAGAAGCGGTTGCGGCGGGTATCAAGGAAATCGTCCTGGTCACCCATTCCAGCAAGAATGCCATCGAGAACCACTTCGACAAGCACTTCGAGCTCGAGACGACTCTGGAAGCCAAGGGCAAGTTCGAGCTGCTCGAGGAACTTCGTCACATCATTCCGGATGACGTCAAGATCATCAGCGTGCGTCAGCCGGAACCGCTGGGTCTGGGCCATGCGGTGCTGTGTGCCAAGCCAATCGTCGGAGACGAGCCTTTCCTGGTGATGTTGCCGGACGTGCTGGTCGACGGCGAAGGTCTCGAGAAGAATGACCTGGCGCGGATGATGGAGGCCTATGAAGCCACCAATGCCGCCCAGATCATGGTCGAGAACGTGCCCCAGGAGATGGCCTACAAGTACGGTATCGTCGCCATCGATGGCGAGACGCCGGAAGCGGGCAAGTCCGCGATGATCAGCGGGATGGTCGAGAAGCCGGCACCGGGCACCGAACCCTCCACTCTGGCGGTGATCGGTCGTTACCTGCTGCCGGGTCGCATCTTCGAGTTGCTCGAGAATACCCCGCCGGGTGCCGGTGGCGAGATCCAGCTGACCGATGCCATCGATACCCTGCGCGATGACAAGGCGGTCGCCGCCTATCGCATGGCCGGTGATACCTATGACTGCGGCCATCAGCTGGGCTATCTGGAAGCCACCATTTCCTTCGCCAAGCGTCACCCGAAATTCGGGGAAGGCTTCCGCGAGCTGATGACCCGCTATCAGGAGAAATGAGCCATGCAGGTGCTGGTGCACGGAAGCGAACTGGCGGCTGCCACGGCCAGTGCCGCCTTGGCGAGTGTCGGCCACAATGTCTGGTGGTGGCCGCATGAAGACATGGACTGGGAGTCACTGGACCGGGTCGACTGGCTGAACAGTGAGCCTGGCCTGCGAGAGCGGCTGGACCGCCACGTCGAACGTGGCGATCTGACGCTGGTGAAGGGGCTTGGTTCACTGCGTCGCATCGATGTGCACTGGGTGGCCGTCTCGCCGGATCAACGTGAGGGTGCTCTGGCGCGTATCGAGCAGGTCGTCGCGGCACTCGCGGAGCCGACGGTGCTGGTCAACAATTCGACCTTTCCTGTCGGGACCACCGAGCGTTTCGAGGCGCTGCTGTCGCGGGATGATCAATATGCGGTGGCCTTGCCGGACATGCTGGAAGAGGGGCGCTCACTGGCGACCTTCGAGCGCCCCGCGCGCTGGTTGCTGGGCAGCGAGTCCGAGGTCGCGACACGTCGCGTCCAGGAGCTTCTGCGCGCCTTCAATCGTCGGGAAGATGTGTTCCAGATCATGCCGCGCCGCGCCGCCGAGCTGACCAAGCTGGCCATCAATGGCATGTTGGCGACCCGGATCAGTTACATGAACGAAGTCGCCGGGCTTGCGGATTCCCTCGAGGTGGACGTCGAGTACGTGCGCCAGGGCATGGGCGCCGACCCGCGCATCGGCTTCGGCTATCTGTATCCGGGCTGTGGCTTCGGTGGTCCCAACTTCTCGCGCGACCTGATGCGTCTGGCCGATGTCCAGCATGAGACCGGACGTGAATCGCTGCTGCTCGAGCATGTTCTCGACATCAACGAGGCCAAGAAGGAGACGCTGTTCCGTAAGCTGTGGCAGCACTTCGATGGCGAGCTGCGCGGTCGCACCATCGCCATCTGGGGGGCGGCGTTCAAACCGGGCACGGCGCGTATCGACCATGCGCCGGTGTTGACGCTGCTCGAGGCGTTGTGGGCTCAGGGCGTGCGCGTTCGTGTTCATGATCCGGCGGCGCTGTCCGCGTTGGGCGAGGCCTGTGGCGCGCACCCCTTGCTGGAGTTGGTCGATGGCAACATGTACGACGCCCTCGAAGGGGCGGACGCCCTGATGCTGGTCACCGAATGGAAGTGTTACTGGAATCCGGACTGGCAGCGTCTCAAGCGTGAGCTGGGCGCGAAGCTGGTGCTGGACGGTCGCAATATCTATGACCCCAGCTACGTGGCCAGCCAGGGGCTGACCTACCGAGGCATCGGGCGTCGCGCGACGCCGTGACACCGTCTCGGCACCTGACGAATGTGCATGACATTCGCCTGGCATGAACAAGGCCCCATCCGGCAACGGATGGGGCCTTTTCCTTGGTCACTCCTGTGGCTCATCAGGCCCAGGGCTCAAGCACGAACTTGCCGACATGGGTCTTCTCGAGGAAGGCCTTCTGGGCCTTGGCGATATCCTTCAGCGGGAAGCTCGCCGCGATCAAGGGGCGAATCTCTCCGCGCTCCACGTAGCGCACGAGATTGGGGAAGGTCGCCTTGCACCAGGCGGTGGTGCCCAGCAGGCGGAGATTCTTGAGGTACAGATCACGCAGGTCCAGGGTGACCATGGGCCCGGCGATGGCACCGGTGGTCACCAGCCGCCCACCACGTGACAACAGCTTGAGCATCACCGGGAAGGTATCGCCGGCGACATTGTCGACCACCAGATCGACGGATTCCTGCCCGAGTTCGGCGACCAGGTCCGCATGGCGATCAAACAGTCTGTCGACCCCCAGCGTGCGCAGGGCCTCATGCTTGGAAGCGCCTGCCACTGCATAGACGATGGCGCCACGTCGCTTGGCCAGTTGCAGGGTGGCGGAGCCCACGCCGCCCGACGCGCCGGTGACCAGTACGCGTTCGCCGGATGTGAGCTCGGCCTGTTCCAGCATGTTCTCCGCTGTGCCATAGGCGCAGGGCAGTGAGCCCAGTTCCACGTCGCTCCAGTCACATTCAATCGGGAAGACGTCACTGGCCCGGATACTGACGAATTGCGCGAAGGCGCCATCGAAGTCAGAGCCCATCCATTCGTTTTCCAGTGACTCCCAGCCTGCACTGCGCATGCAGGCCCGCACCAGTACGCGCTTGCCGAGCAGCGCTGTGTCGGCACCTTCGCCGAGCGCGACCACTTCACCGCAGCAGTCGGTTCCCTGGATCAGGGGGAAGGGCGTCTCGCCTTTCCAGCCACCTTCAGGCGGGACCGGCTTGTCGATTGTCGTCTCGCCAGGCGAGGTGTCGTGCTGGCTGCTGGCCTGGTTCGTGGCCGTGGTGATGCTGGAGGAATACCAGCCAAGGCGCGTATTGATCTCGGTATTGTTCATGCCAGCCGCCAGTACCTTGATCAGCACTTCCCCTTTGTCTGGCACAGGGACAGGCCGTTCTTGCGCCTCGAGGCGTTCATAGCCGCCGTGGCCGGTGGTCACGATGGCGAGCATGGTGTCGGGTAACGAGGACGTGGTATCGGATAGCATGACGTTCCCTCTGGGGATGACGGAAGAGTAGAGTGAATGTTCTACCTTGCAGGCTAGCAAATGGCGAGGCGGCATGTCATCTGCAAGCGCGCTTCGTAAAGGATCATCAGGCGATAGGGGAGCCAGAAACCAAAAGACCCCGCCGATTGGCGGGGTCTTTCCTTGCACCATCCTCTCACTCGAACGTCACTGTCAGGTCATATCATCCATGACGTCTGATGTGAGAGTGAAGTGAAGGTGCCATCACTCATGCCGGGTGTCTCAGGCTGCGAAGTTCTGTGCAGCGAAGTCCCAGTTGATGATGTTCCAGATGCTTTCCAGATACTTCGGACGCGCGTTGCGGTAGTCGACGTAGTAGGCGTGTTCCCAGACGTCGACGGTCAGCAGCGGGGTCTGGCCTGCCTTGGCGATCGGGGTGTCTGCGTCGTCAGTGTTGACGATTTCCAGCTCGCCCTGAGCGTTCTTGACCAGCCAGGTCCAACCGGAACCGAAGTTGCCGGCAGCGGAAGTGTTGAAGGCTTCCTTGAAGTCAGCGACGGAGCCCCACTTGGCCACGATGGCATCTGCCAGCGGGCCTGTCGGCTCGCCACCACCGTTCGGAGACAGGCAGTGCCAGTAGAAGGTGTGGTTCCACACCTGAGCTGCCTGGTTGAACAGGCCGCCCTGAGCGCTTTGGATGATGTCTTCCAGAGACTTCTCTGCGTCCGCAGTGCCTTCGACCATGCTGTTGAGCTTGGTGACGTAGGCCTGGTGATGCTTGCCGTAATGGTACTCAAGGGTCTCGGCGGAGATGGTCGGCTCGAGTGCGTTCTTTTCGTACGGCAGTGCCGGGAGTTCAAATGCCATGGGGGATAAGCTCCTTTTCCTCACCAATAGAATCTTGCTCTGACTTCGTTGGGGCAGGCATGAAGGCTTTCAAGCCTCCTTCAGTGTTCTCTTCGACGTCAGGCGACGAGGAGACAATCGCCAGGAATCCATTAAGCCAGCACATGATGGAAAATGTGCAATTAGCGTGAAAAACCTTGTGAATCCAGATAGCTACGAAGCCAGAGGCTGCGAGAGTCGCAGTGCTTTGCACTATAGCACTCGTGTTCCTGCAGGCCAACGCCGCCGGGACCTGCTGGCGGGAAAGCACCGAAGGATGTCGGTGAGCGATGTCAGGTATCGCGGGCGACGTCGCCGTCTGGCGGGAAGGTACAGTGCGGTTACATGAGAGGGACCGCGGGCCGTGCTGCCGGGGAACCTGATGAGATGGCCGGGGTCTGCTGTTAGACTCGGCAGAGCCGGCAACCGAAAACCGGCCAGTCAATCAGCGGGATACGGGCGTTTTCCCTCCAGGTGTCGCATGAGGCTCGAGCCTTGCCGCGGATGATGCCGACGCCTGTCGCTGGAACCTTGAGTCGATGTGCCAGTCATGGAGCCAGTATGCGGCAGGACACTACGGAACCTTCGATGGACAATTCCCGGGAGGAATCACTGATAGCACGGCGTGATGAAGCGCTGGCTCGTCATCCTGATGCAGCCCCGCCCCCGCGTCGTTGGCCGCTGTGGGTGTGCGTGCTGGCACTGGGAGGGGTGGTCGTCTGGCAGCAATGGCAATTGCAGCAGCTTCAGGACATGCGAGGCCAGCAGAGTGATCAGCTGAGTCGTCAGGTCTCGGGACTCAAGGGCGATGTCGAGAACGACGCCCAGCTGCTGGGGGATGTGGATGAGCGGCTTGCCCAGCTCACCACGCGGGTGGACGAGTCGCTGAGTGCGCGCATCGACGGCCTCACGCAGACCGATGAATCCCTTGCCGACAGCCTCGCTGAACAGCAGGCCGCCTGGCAGGAGCGTCTTGCCGCGCTCTCGGACACGCTGACGGCATCGCAGGACGCGCAGGCGAGTCGTCTCGCAGCGCTTGTCGAGTCCACCGAGGCCCAGCTCGAGGTACTACGCCAGGCGGGTGACAACCGCACCACCTTGCTGAGTGCCTTGCAGGGCTCCGTCAGTGCCCTTGAGTCCTTGAGCCGGGATGGGCGTGCGACGCTCAAGGCACGCCTCGACGCACAGGCTGACACCCTGGCCCATCTCGAGACCGAGCTCAAGGCAGTCGAGCAAGCGCAGCAGCAGTCGCTGCCCCCACTCGAGCAACGCCTGAGCGATCAGTCCAGCCGCCTGGATCAGCAGGCCGCGCAGCTTGAGCGTCTCGCCTCGCAGTGGGACGCCCTCAGGCAGGCGCAGGATGAGGCGACGACAGAGGATCGCCAGGCAAGCTCGCAGGCGCTGACGGCCTTCAAGCAGTCCCAGCAGGAGGCGTTGGACGCGTTGCGTCGCAAGCTCGAGCAGCAGCAGGCGTCCCTGACGGGGTTGGTGGACTCCCGGCTCGCGCCGTTGAGCAAGACCCAGACGTCGCTGTCTTCCCAGCTGGGGGAGCTGCGACGCCAGCAGACAGCGCTCAGCGCCGGGCTGGAAGCCCTGGGTGAGGCATCCCCGCAGGACGAGCAGCTACGCTCCCTGGATGCCAGCCGTCGGCAGTTGAGTGGCCGTGTGGCGTCCATGTTGAGTCAGCTGTCCCGGTTGGAGCAGCGAGTCGCGCGCCTGGAGCGCTGAGCAGTGATGGAATCCTGGAGGGTCACGTACCCGTGAAGGACACGAACCTCCCCGAACCGGCCTGCGGCAGATGACATATGGTCAGTAACAGTGATGGACAGTACTCGCATGAGTACCTAACAAGGGACGTGCAATGAGTGGCGACAAGAATGGGAGAGCGGGTTCGCTCGAGCCTCGAGGCAAGATGTTGAGCAACGACGCTGCACGCCGCTATCTGCGCTGGAGCAAGCCGCTGGTCCTGTGCACCGGCCTACTGCTGGCACCACAGGCATTGGCGCTGGATGCCGCGGTGAAAGGGCTGAAAGGTGCCGCTGCCACCAACGTGGTCAATTATCTGGCGGGGCTGACGTTGGAGGAGGATGTCCCGGCCGAGCGCTACGAGGACGAGATCATCCGGCGCATCCAGGAAGCGCTGCAGGCCTTCGGTTACTACGATGCCCAGATCACTCTCCGCTATCCCGAGAAGGGGTTGCTGGGGGGCGATGATGTGGTGGTGACGGTGGATGCCGGTGAGCCGGTTACCATCGAGACACTGGAGCTGCGACTCGAGGGCGACGCCGCGCGCGACAAGGTCATGAAGAAGGCGCTGGCCGATGCCAATCTCGAGGAAGGCGATGTGCTGCGTCACTCTCGCTACGACAGCCTCAAGTCGACTCTGGCGTCGCTCAGTCTCGAGCGCGGCTATTTCGATACCTCCTTCTCCCAGCAGCGCATCGAGGTGCGCCCCTGGTTGCACTCGGCACGCATCTATCTGGTCATGCAGAGCGGTCAGCGTTACCGCTTCGGCGATATCACCTATCTCAACAGCCAGATAGAGCTGGATCGCGTCAAGGCCATGCAGCCGTTCCAGACGGGGGATTATTACGAAGCCGGCAAGCTGACCCAGTTCAACCAGCGGCTGAGTGAGGCAGGCTGGTTCCGCTCGGCCGCCATCAAGCCACAGCTCAATCCGGGCGCCGAACTCAAGACCACCAGTCCTGACAGCAAGATCAAGACGCGCAACGTCAAGACAGCCTATGCCGAGGCACAGGGGTATGAGGGGTCATGGCTTGCCGATGTCGAGCGGACTGACGTCGAGCAAGACAGTCAAAAAGGCAGTGAGAAAGACCGTGACACAGAGACGAATCGTCGTGCTGGCGCGTCCTCACGATCAGCCTCGTCGGTGCCTCCCGGGCAGGCGACCTTGGCCGCCGGCGGTGCTGCGAGTGAAGCGGGTACTGATCAAGCCTCCGGCAGCGACACGCCGGTACTGACTGGCGATGCGCTGGAGGCGGCGGTCAAGACGGCCAACGGTCCCATCATTCCCGTGGATATCAGCCTGATTCCCGCCGACCGCCACAAGTTCGAGACGGGCATCGGTTACGCCACGGATGTCGGGCCACGCCTGCAGTTCAGCTGGGAGGTGCCGTGGGTCAATCGCTATGGCCATAGCATGACCAACAGCCTGTTCCTCTCCTCACCGGAGCAGACCTTCGAGGGTGAATACCGCATGCCATTGGCTGACCCGCTCAAGGACAGCTATGTGCTGGAGTACGGGGTGGCCATCGTCGACGACGATGATGAGACCAGCAATGAAACGACAGTGCGTTTCGGGCGTGAGTGGAAATTCGACAATGGCTGGCAGCAGAAGATTTACCTAGGCGCGAGCTATGACGACTTCACCATCGCCTCAGATACTGGTCAGGTGTTTCTGCTGTATCCGGGGGTCAGCTGGACGCGGACACGAACTCGTCCCAAGGCCTTCCCCATGTGGGGGGATCGTCAGAAGCTGACGGTAGAGTACGGCAATCAGATCTGGGGGTCTGATGAAAACTTCGTGTGGACCCAGTTCGATACCAACTGGATCCGCTCCATCGGCAACAATCACCGTTTCGTGGCGCGTGCCGGTATCGGTAACCTCGATACCGATAACTTCCACGGCATGCCCAACTCCAAGCGCTTTTATGCTGGCGGCGACAGCAGTGTTCGCGGTTACTCCTACGAGAGCCTCTCGCCGGAAGATGATGACGGGGATGATGAAGGCGGGAGTTCCCTGCTGACCAGCAGTCTGGAATATGACTACCGCCTGACCGGTGACTGGTGGGGCGCGGCCTTCTATGACGCTGGTAACGCCTTCGATGGCTGGGATGCCCTGGAGCTCAAGACGGCGGCGGGCATGGGGATTCGCTGGATCTCCCCGGTGGGCCCGATTCGCCTCGATATCGCCCATCCCTTCGATGATGATGACAACGATTATCGCATTCACTTCTCGATCGGGCCCGAGTTCTGATCAGCAGGCCTGATCCGCAGGTCTGATCGGGGGGCGAGACGGAGTGCCTCCTGAAGCCGGGAAGTGTGATCGCTGTATGGACGCGTGATCGGCTCTCAAGCGCAGCAAGCGCCTGCTCAGCTCAATCAGCTGGGTGGGTGAGCTGATAAAAGATATGGAGATGTTGGAATTGTCTAATCCCTATGTACGTCGGGGCGGCCTGGTCATCCGGTTGCTGATATGGCTGCTCGTGTTCCTGATCGGGCTAACGATGCTGCTGGTCGGGGGCGTGTTGTCCCCGTGGGGCACAGGGCTCGTGCTCGATCAGGCACGCTCACGTGGCTTCATCGATTATTCGCAGGCCTCAGGCTCACCGCTGGAAGCGCTGTCGCTCAAGGACGTCTCGCTGGACCTGCCGGGGCTGGCCGTCAATGCCGACTCCCTGTCGCTGGCCTGGGGCGAGGACTGTCTGCTCCAGGGCAAGCTGTGTCTCGAGTCGCTTGAGTCCAGCGGGCTCGCTATCACCCTGAGTGATAGCGGTGCCAGCGAGGAGCCTGAGCCAGATAGCGGTGAGAGTCTCAACGTGCCCATCGTGGTGCCGATTCCCATCGAGGTGCGCAAGGTCGCCATTGATGACTTCGCCCTGGCGCTGGCGGATGGCAGTCGCGTCACCTTCGATCACTTCCATACCTCGGCCGCGCTGTCGGTGAGTACGCTGACGCTGGGCGAGACACGCCTGATCACCAGTCGTTTCATTCCGGCTGATGCCGTCGCGGCTCAAGCGACGTCTGACACTGTGAGTCTCGAGGGGGTGAGCCTCACGCCTGAGGCGCAGCAAGCGGCGAGCGCAGTGGTCAACGCTCAGAGGATGGCGCCTCAAGCCGAGACCGCCGCCAGGGCCATCTCGAACAAGGCCATCACGGATGATGCCGCAGAGCCGGCTGGCAAGACTGCAGACAAGACCTCAGATGAGACAGCGCAGGCCGGGCGCATCGCCTTGCCGGAGGTCTATATTCCGCTGACCATCGAGGTCCCTGATCTGGCCATTGAAGACTTTGCGCTCAAAGGGCCGAGCCCGTATGAGGTCAGCCGTCTGTCGCTGGCGCTCAAGGCGGAAGGGCATGACATCACGCTCTCGCGTCTCGAGGTCGACTCGCGTGACGTGAATGCCGATCTCGTGGCGCAGGTCACGCTCAAGGACGAGTATCCCCTGAGCGCCACGCTCAATGCCGAGACCCTGATCGACCCCGTGCGTCATGAAAGGCTCCGCCTGTCGCTTGAGGGCTCGCTGGCGGATCTTGAGGCCTCTCTCAAGGCCGATGGCCCGCTGGCCGCCGAGCTTGTTGCCAGCGCGGATGTGCTGGACAGTGATCTGCCCTTCGAGGCGCGTCTGAGCGCCAAACGGATCACCTGGCCCCTTGCCGCCGCCAATGACGCAGCGGGTGATGCTGCTCTCGCGCCTCAGAAAGAGGCCCAGACTGCGGTTCAGGACAACGCAGCCAAGCACATCGCCAAGAGCCAGTCTGCCTCCTTCACGCCTGACTATATTGTCGAGAATCTGGCACTGGTCGCCAAGGGCTCACTGTCAGGCTATACGACCACGCTGGATGCCATCATCGAGGGCCGTGACATTCCGCGTGCCACCGTGTCATTGGCAGGCGACGGCGATCTCGAGCATTACCGTTGGCAGCCGCTCAAGATCGCGCTCAAGCGTGGCTCCGCGACGACCCGCGGTGAGATCCAGTGGAAGGAAGGACTCCGGGTCGTGGCCCAGCTGGCGCTCGACAAGCTGCATCCCGAGGATCTGCTGCCGGCCCCGACCGGTGGAGGGCAGAAAGCCGTGCGCGGTGAGCTGAGCGGCAATCTCGCGGCCAGCTTCCATCAGCCACTGCAAGGCCCGTGGGCCGTCGATGTCAGCAAGCTGGATATCCATGGCACCTTGCTCGAGCGGCCGCTCACGCTGACCGGCAAGCTTTCAGGCAATGCCGACATGCAGTGGAACGTCGACGCGCTGGAGCTGCGCCAGGGGCAGAACCGCCTGAGCGCCAACGGCAAGATTGCCAAGACCATCACGCTTGCCGCCAATATCGATTTCCCGGCGCTCTCGACCCTGATGCCGGATGTCGCGGGTGAGCTCAAGGGCAAGATCGATGCCACGGGCACCCTCGACAAGCCGCGACTGGCGAGCAACTTCACGGGACGACGCCTGCAGATCGGGGAGAATCGTATCTCCGACATGGCGCTGTCCGCCGGGGTCGATGCCCGCAAGCGTGGTGTGGATGACCCGGCACTGGATATCGCCCTCAACGCCGACGGCGTTCGGGCTGGCGGTCAGCAGATCGCGACGGTCGCGCTGACGCTGGGGGGCTTCCTGAGCGATCACACCTTGCAGTTCGATACCGAGATGGCCGGCGAGATGCCATTGTCACGTCTGGGACTGACCCTCAAGGGCGGGCTCGACAAGGCGCGTGAGCATTATCGTGGGGCGCTGTCTCCGCTGACGGCGAATACCGACTTCGGGGACTTCAACTTCGACACGCCGGCACGCTTCGATGCCAATCTCGCCAAGGGCAGCGTGCTGGTGCAGCCGTTCTGTCTGAGTCGGGAACAGGGGGGGCAGATCTGTGTCGCTGAGCCCTTGAGTGCGGGCAATGACGGCCAGGCCGTGGTGACGCTCGAGGGGATTCCCTTGGACATGGCCCAGAGTGCCATGCCGGAGAGCTGGACCATCGGTGGTGCCACGGGCGGCAAGATCACGGCAAGCTGGAAGCAGGGTGGCCAACGCTGGAATGCGGACGCGGAGCTGGCAGGCAAGTTGACACTGGCCGGGGAAGACGCCGATGGCAATGCCTGGTCGCTGCCGGAAACCACCTTGCAACTGGCGTTGGAGGCCACGCCCGAGAAGGCTGATCTCGATACCCAGATTCGCCTCGACAGTGCTGGCGGCATCGGGCTCACCGTGTCGGTCCTCGACCCGGCGGGCGCAGGTCAGCTGGATGGCTCGCTGGCCATCCGCGACATCGATCTCTCTCCGTATCGTCCGCTGGTGGCGGGCATGACTCAGCTGGAGGGCAAGCTGGCGGGTGACGTCAAGGTCGGCGGCAATCTGAGCCTGCCGTCGTTGACCGGCCCGATCGCGCTGACCGGCGTCAAGGTACAGGGTGAGGGGCTGCCGGTGTCGCTTTCGGATGCCCAGTTCACCGTCGACTTCGATGGCAACAGTGCCGATATCGAGGGGTATCTGGTGGGCAATGATGCGCGCTGGGGTATTGATGGCGAGGCGGCCTGGCCGACCCTGGATGACTGGACGGCGGCAGTGAATCTCGACGGTGCGAAGAATCCGCTCGAGCTCAATATCGCCGGGATCGGGAGCATGCGTGTCGCACCGGATCTGCAGATCGATGCCAGCCCCACGCTGCTCAAACTGCGAGGTGACGTCAATGTGCCGTGGACACGCATCGAAGTGGACCAGGTGCCGCCGTCTGCCGTGTCACCCTCCAGTGACACCATCATCATCGAGCGTCCCAGTGATGAGGACACCTCCAACCCGGCTGAGCTGGCGGATGGCAGCGATACCGCCAAGGCGCTCAATGAGGCCGGCATGGCGCTGGATGTGAGGATCGGCATCCATATCGGGCCAGATGCTCGCCTGGAGGCGATGGGGCTCAAGACCAGGCTCAGAGGGGATCTCGATGTGCGCCAGTCCAAGGGCGGTGTGCAGGTCTTCGGTGAGGTCAATCTCGTCGACGGGACCTACAAGAGCTTCGGGCAGGACCTGCAGATCAGCAAGGGGCAGGTATTGCTGGCCGGTCCGCCCTCGAGTCCGCGTCTGAATATCGAGGCGATCCGTGATCCTGACAACACCGAGGACGACGTGACCGCAGGGGTGCGTGTGACGGGGCTTGCCTCCTCACCCAGCATCGAGATCTTCTCGGACCCCTCGATGGATGAGTCATCGGCACTGAGCTATCTGCTGCGCGGCGAAGGCCTGGACAGCGATACCAGCAGTGACAGTGCGGTCACGTCCGCCTTGATCGGCATGTCGCTGGCGCAAAGTGGCCAGGTGGTCGGACAGATCGGGGAAACCTTCGGCGTGAGGGATCTGAGTCTGGACAGTTCCGGCAGCGGGGATGACAGCCAGGTGGTGGTCAGCGGCTATATCGCCCCGGATCTGAAGCTCAGTTACGGCGTCGGGCTGTTCTCGCCGATCGCGGAGCTGACGCTGCGCTACAAGCTGTTCCGCAATCTGTATGCCGAAGCGGTGTCCGGTACGGCGCAGGCCGTGGATCTGCTCTACAGCTTCTCATTGGGTCGCAGTGAGCTGGCGCCCAGAGTCGGCAAGGACAGATGACACGCCAGGCCAATTGATTGCCACAGATTCAGCCCCCATCGATAGCGTCGGTGGGGGCTGTTTCGTTTTGCAGGGCGTTTTTCAGGATTGTTTTGCAGGGCGCGTCTTGCAGGGCTTGCAGGGCTTATGCCCGAGATCGTGATCGTGCGCGTCAGCACCAGGCGCTGACGGTCAGCGTCATGCCGTGCAGCAACGCTTGATCTTCTTGCCGCTGCCACAGGGACACAGGCTGTTGCGCCCTGGCGTCAAAGTCTGCCACTCGGCATCACCGTCGACATAACGCCAGTGATGGCCATCATGATGAAATCGGCTAAGTTCCTGCAATCGTTGGAACTTTCCCTGCTCGAAGAAGGTGGCGTGAAAGCGTACCATGCCGGTATCGGCATCTTGTCCGCTGTCCAGAATCTCCAACGCCAGCCATTGCGGGCCAGCACCTTCCAGGTCGGCGCGTGCTGGGCAATGTGCCGCGTCCCAGCTGTCGATGAGGAAGTCGCTCAGCGAGAGGCAGAAGGCACTATAGCGGGCGCGCATCAATTGCTCAGGGCGTTCGGCGAGGGTGATGTCCGCATGAATCGGCTGACAGCAATCGACGTAGCGTCGTGCCTCAGCGGTGTTGGGCTGGCAGGGGCAGATCTTGGGGGGCAGAGATGACATCATTGAACCTATACACGATTGCACGACGCGACACAGGAGAGAGTCCGCCATGTGGAAGACGCAAGACAAGCAGGCCATTCCCTCGGCAGAAGATGCCTTGCCGGGGCGCGAACAGCCGCTGCAGATAATGGGTACCCATCACGTCAATGGGCGCTCGATTGTACCTCCCTATCCCCAGGGATGTGAGGAGATCGTGCTGGGACTGGGATGTTTCTGGGGCGCGGAGCGTCTGTTCTGGCAGCTGCCGGGCGTCGTGGTGACGGCCGTCGGGTATGCTGGCGGCCATACGCCGAACCCGACCTACGAGGAGACCTGTACCGGCAAGACCGGACACACCGAAGTGGTACGTGTGGTGTTCGATCCGACGGTCATCGGTCTGCCGGAAATCCTGCGTGCCAGCTTCGAAGCGCACGACCCGACGCAAGGCATGCGTCAGGGCAATGACATCGGTAGCCAGTATCGCAGTGCGATCTACTACGTCGATGACGCGCAGCGTGAGATCGTCGAGAAGAGCCTGGCGGATTATCAGCAGGCGCTCAATCAGTCCGGTCTGGGACGGATCACCACCGAGATCGCTCCGCTCGAGACATTCTATTACGCGGAAGATTTCCATCAGCAGTATCTTGCCAAGAATCCGGGCGGCTATTGTGGCCTGAAGGGCACGGGGATCAGCTGCCCGATCGGCTAGCTGGCGGGCGGCGAGCGCATGGACGGTCTGCCCTGATTGCGCTGACCTGAAGAAACGCGAAAGCCTCATGGTGACCGTCAGCACGACGCCAGCCATGAGGCTTTCTGGTTGCTGGGCCCGCCTGCTGGGCGACGGCCGATCGCCCGGTCTCAGTCCGTCGTGGGGGAGGCCTCATCCTGGCTGCGTGAGCGACTCACCAACAGCCATGCCAGTGCCACGAGCGGCAAGGCGCCACCGATCGCCATGATGCCATTCCAGCCGAGATGGGCGTAGATCAGACTGGTCAGCGCCGAGCCGATCGCACCGCCGACGAAGATGCTGGTCATGTAGATGGCATTCAGGCGGCCACGGCTCTCGGGGTCGAGGGAATAGATGGCGCGCTGGCCGAGGACCATGTTGGTCTGTACCGCGAAATCGAGCAGCAATCCCGTCACGGCCAGTGCAACGACCTGTAGAGTCATCGGCATCAGCCCCGTTGCGAAGCTGGCACTGGCGAGTACCAGGGCGCCTACGGTGGCAATCGAGGTGTGGCCTGCATCTGCCAGGCGTCCGCTGATCGGGGCGGCGACAGCTCCCAACACCCCCACCAGGGCAAACAGCGCGACCTGCGTCTGCGAAAAGCCGTGTTCGTTGACCAGCTCGAGCGGTACGGCACTCCAGTAGAGACTGAATGCCGCGAACATCAGCCCCTGGTAGAGGGAGCGACGACGCAGTACCGGTTCATCACGCAGCAACTTGCCGAGGGTCTTGAGCAGCGCGGGATAGCTTGAGGTATGGCGTGGCTGGCGGCTGGGGACCACCCGCCATACCACGCCCCCGACCAGCAGCATCAAGGCGGCACCGACGAAGAAGATGCAGCGCCAGCCGAAGTGATCCGCCAGCAGGCTGGAGGCGGGCCGTGCCAGCAGGATGCCCAGCAGCAATCCGCTCATGATGTTGCCGACCACGCGGCCACGGCTCTGTTCCGCAGACAGGTGAGCCGCCAGCGGGATCAGGATCTGCACCGAGACCGAGCTGACACCGATCAGCAATGACCAGAGCAGAAACGAGGAGGGAGCATCCGCCAGCCCCGCCAGTACCAGACTCGCCGCCGAGATCAGGATCGTGGTGATCAACAGCCGGCGGTTTTCCAGCAGATCGCCCAGCGGTACCAGAAACAGCAGGCCAAGCGCATATCCTCCCTGGGTCAGCGCCACGATGAGACTGGCGCTGCTTTCTGACAGTCCGATGTCGCCCGCGATCATGTTGATGATCGGCTGCGAGTAATAGACATTGGCGACGATCGCGCCGCAGCAGAAGGCAAACAGCATCACCAGGGCGCTGCTGATGCCGTCGCTGGGGGTCGAGGAAGAGGTATCGGAGGGAGTCATGCGTGATTGCCCCGTGTCATGAATGAAATCCATCATCGTCACGGGGAAGGTGAATCCCCATGGCCGCGTGGAAAGAACAGCTCTGACATGCGGTCAAGGGGACGCGACCATAAGGGCTGGATGGCGCAACTCTGGATTCCAGTCGGTCATGGCGTCAGCCAGCACCGATGTCACCGGGCAGGCGGCCTGACCTTCTGCTTGAGGCGATGCCGCCTGTCGTCTCGGCTTCAGCGATACCGCTGGCGATCCTGTTCGGCTTCGGCGAAGCGATCGATCCACTGTACCAGCGCACCGTCACCCGCCACATTGCAGGCGGTGCCGAAGCTGTCCTGCGCCAGATAGAGCGCCATCATCAGGCCGACGGCGGCAGCATCGAACCCCAGCAGACTCTGGAGCACTCCGACCGATGTCATCGCGGCGCCGCCAGGCGAGCCCGGCGCGGCGATGATGGTAACCCCGAGTGCGGCAATGAACGGCAACAACGACATCAGGTCGGGCTGCGGCAATGCCGGCGTCACCAGGATGACACCGATGGCGCAGATGGTTAGCGTGATGGCGCTGCCACACATGTGGATCGTGGCAAGCAGCGGAATGGCAAAGCTCGAGACCGAGGGCGAGATATGATTCAGACGCGTCTGGCGCACGGTCACGGGGATCGTCGCGGCGGATGACATGGTGCCGGCGGCAGTGAAGTAGGCCGGCAACATGTTGCGTAGCGCCACCAGCGGTGCACGGCCGGTACTCATGCCACTGGCGAGGTAGAGAAGACTCAGCCACAGCCAGTGCAGGGTCAGAGCGAGAATCAGGATCATGCCGAAGCTTTTCAGCGTGTTGGCCACCGTGCCGGCGATGGTCATCTCGCAGAAGAGTCCGGCGATATAGAAGGGCAGTGCCGGTATCAGTGCCTTGGCGATGAAGCGCTCGACGATGTCACGACCACCGTCGGCAAAATTGCGCAGGCCATCATGGCCGGTGGCGGAGATACCGATCCCGAACAGGAAAGCCGTGACCAGTGCGGTGCTGATATCGGTCAAGGGGGGGATGTCCAGCGCGAAATAAGGTTGGAGCACCATCGGGTGACTGGCGGGCATCTGGGTGTGGCTCACGATATGTGGCACCAGTTCGAGACCCACCACCGCCGACATCAATCCGGCCAGCGTGGTAGAGGCATATGCCAGCACCATGGTCAGTGCCAGCAGCCGCCCGGAGGAGCGCTCGAGACGTGCGATGCCGCTCATGATGAAGAACAGGATGATCAACGGGATGGCATACTCCAGCAGCTCGCCGAACAGCACCTTGAAGGTGAGCAGGCTTCGCACGAGGATGTCCGGGGCCCATTGACCCAGCAGTACACCGGCGACGATGCCGAGTACCAGACGAAAAATGAGGTTCATTATCAGACCAATAGCCTAGGTATCAGGCGCGCAGTCTACCATCCTCGTGGCATCGCGACAGTGCAATCCTTCTTCTCTCTATATACCGTTATCTTGTCATTGTTTCCTTTCAAAGTAATGACGGCGTCTTCGGGCCGGAAGACGTCTGTGAATCTGACCCGCGAAGGTCTCCGTGTGCTCGTCCCACGATACAGGACGTCAGTCACGCGGCAGGTGCTCGAACGAGGCGGCAGGCAACGTCAGTTACAGCGTTTCCTGCTGAACACTGTGACGCTGACGGGAGTGTGACAATGCTGACCAATCCGTGAGCTGGCGCGTGATTCTGCGCGCCAGCCAGGACGACAGACGACCGCGCCGCCACTCGATGAAGCCGACATGCCCGCCGCGTTCGCTCAACTCGATCCGCACCGCTTCAGAGGGCTGCGGGAAGCGCGAGAACAGATCACGAGGCATGAAGGGATCGTCCAGCGACTGCAATATCAGGGTCGGTAGCTCGATGTCTCGCAACAGCCGGCCGGCCGAGGCGCGGGAGTAGTAGTCACTGGCCGAGGAAAACCCATGCAAGGGCGCCGTGACTTCGTTGTCATAGGCCCAGAAGCTGTTCAACTGCGTCAGCTGGTGTGCACCGATGGAGATGGGCAGCGGCCCGTTGGCCAGCTTGGCGGCCACCTTGGCTTTCATGCTCTTGAGCAGATGTCGCTGATAGAGTCGCGAGCTGCCCTGATTCAGCACGTCGGAGCTTGCCGCGAGATCCAGTGGTGCGCTGATCGCGATCGCCCCGGCGAGGTCCAGCCCATCTCCGCCTTGTTCCGCCACCAGCTTGAGCAGCATGTTGGCTCCGAGAGATACGCCACAGGCCACCTTGAGGGCATGAGGGTAACGCCTGCCCATCTCCCCCAGAACCCAGTAGGCATCCGCCGTGTCACCACTGTGGTAGGCCCGCGGCAGTCGGTTGGGCGATTGCCCGCACCCCCGGAAATGCATCAGCACGGGCCGCCACCCCAGACGCGCTGCCGCATTGAGCAGATCCCGAGCGTAGGGCGACTCCAGATTGCCTTCCAGGCCATGGAACAGCACGAACAGCGGGGCGTCATCGGACAGTTCAACTTCCCGTTCGCGACGGCTGTTGCCATCACTGGTCACCCAGGAGAGTTCGACGAAATCACCGTCCGGCAGGTTGAGTATCTCGGTGCGGCGAGACAGCGGGGCGCGGGGCAGCAGGCGGGGCAGCAAGGTCTGGACATGGCGATTGCGCAACCCCAGAGCGGGCCGGAACTCGGAGGTGAAGATCGAATGAGGCATGACGCTGACTCCAGAGACAGGAAATCCCGAGCAGGGGCATCGCGCGCCACATGCCAGGATTTCCTGACTTCCATTCAGTGATTCTTTACGTCTGATACCAGGACTGGCTGCATCATTTCATTATCCATCGGTCACTGCTAGTTGCACTGCAGCATGATGCGCCGTCGTCGGTCAGGTCACTGCGCTGCTCACAATCCGGTGTCGGGGCTGCGCGTCAGGTTCTCGGCGCCATCGGCGGTGATAACCAGATTGTCCTCGATTCTGACACCGCCATGAGGCGCCAGGGCGTCTACCAGTGACCAGTTGATCGCCTCGCCCCGTGCATCGTTGCGCAGTGGCTCGAGAAGCATGGGGATGATGTAGCACCCCGGCTCGATGGTGATGGCCATGCCGGTCTCGAGTACGCGGGTCAGGCGCAGCATCGGGTGACCTTCCGGAGGGTGACGCACCTCACCGCTGGTGTGATCCGGAATTCGACCCGCGACATCATGCACCTGAAGTCCCAGCAGGTGCCCGAGACCATGCGGACAGAAGGCGGCGGTGATGCCTTGTGCGACCTGCTCCTCGGCAGGCAGGGAAACCACGCCCAGTTCACGCAGCAGCTCCCCCAGCTCACGATGCATTTCCAGGTGAAGCTCGACGTAATCGACCCCGGGCGCCAGTCTGGCGATCAGGCGCTTCTGGAGTGCCTCCACGCCCTCGATCAGTGAGCGGTAAAGGGGCAGCGCGTCATCACCCGCCCAGCTGCGGGTGATATCGGAGGCATAGCCGTGCACGCTGGCACCGGCATCCACCAGCAGGCTGCGGCGGGAATCAGGCGTCTGCAGGCCATAGTGCTGGTAATGCAGTACCGCGGCATGTTCGTTGAGGCCGACGATATTGCCGTAGGGCACATCGGATTCGCGTTGGCGGGACGCGCCGAGATACGCCAGCTGGATATCGAGTTCCGCACCGCCTTCCATGAAGGTCCGCCGGGCAGCCAGGTGGCCACGGGCAGCGCGCAGGCTGGCCTCTCTCAGACAGGCGATCTCGAATTCGCTCTTGCAGACGCGCCCCTCGTCCAGCTGACGGACAAGCCCGAGCGGATTGGGCAGCGCCTCAAGCTCGCTGACCACCTCCGGCTGAAGCTCGGCGATCTCACCCACCAGCGCCACGCGGCCCTCGGGACGCTCCGGCAGTGTCGGCTTGCGCAGATGCACGATCTCGAAGCACGCAGCCCAGGGGGCGATGTCAGGTGTCGGCAACGTGGGCGACAGGTGCCAGAAATCATCAGGGGCATACAGATAGAGCGTTGGACGCTCACCCGGACGAACCAGCAGCCAGCTATCGCTCAGGCCTGCCATCGGCACCCAGTGAAGGAAGTGAGCATGGGACTTGAAGCTGGCATCCTGGTCATCGGCGAAATGCCGTTTCGGCTTGCCGCTATGCAGCACGATGGCGTCCAGATCATGCTGTTGCATGGCAAGCTCATAGCGCGCCTGCAGCGCCGCCAGATGCGCGCGATGTGCCTCGGCATGGGTCAGTGCGGGGTCATTCAGGCGAGGTTCGAACATCTGTCTTCCTTATGTCAATGTGGTTCAGAGCTGCGCTGTCGCCGGCGAGTCCTTCAGGTCAGTCCGCCGGACTCCGGTGGCTTGCCAAGCCGCGACCATAGCTCACTGACGCTGGCGTGACGTGGCTCGCGCGGGCGATAGAGTCGAATATGCAGTGGCAGATCCCAGCGTTCATCTCCGGCGCGCACCAGCTGCCCGCTGGCCATCTCCGCGGCCGCCAGACGCTGTGGCAACCAGCCGATGCCGTAGCCCTGCAGCACCAGTGCCTTGATGTTGGCTGCCTGGATGTTCTCGTTCATGGTCACCAGGTGTGCCTGGACGGGCACCTGAGCCAGGTGAGCCGTCAATGAGGTCGCGATGACGGCGCGGGGGTGAGGGCTGATGAACGGCAAGGGATTGCGACGCGTGCCCGGCAGGGGGTGAAGCGGGCTGCCATCCGCCTGGGGCGCGCATAGCGGAATGAAGCACTCCTCACCGACTACCAGGTATTGATAACTGTCCAGCTCAAAGCCGAGGTCCACACGTGCCTGAGGCCAGTAACACATGGCCAGATCACACTCGCCGCGATCCAGACCATGAAAGTAATCCGCCGCCAGCCAGCCCGTCGCACGCAGATAGGGAAACACCTGCTCCCGCAGCTGGTGCTGATCCAGCCATTCGGGCAGGAAATGTGATACCAGCGATTGCGGCGCACCGAGCGAGATCTTGCTGGCCTGCTGCTGGGCCATGTCATGCAGACGTTCACGCGTGATGCGTACCCGCTCGGTAATCTGCTCGCACAGCTGGAGAAACTCATCCCCGGCAGGGGTGAGTGACAGTGGCAAGGTCTGACGATTGATCAATGTGGTGCCCATCTCCTCTTCCAGCAGTTTGATACGGCGAGAAAAGGTGGGCTGAGAGACATTCTGTGCATCGGCTGCCCGTGAAAAGTGACGGGTCTGAGCCAGAACGATGAAGTCTTCGAGCCAGCGTATTTCCATGGATTCGGTGTGCCTCGTCGGCCTGTCGACAGGCCATGTCAGGAGGTCGGGCGCACATCTCTGCGGACGTGTCACACCAGGGTATCTTGCGGGGAGGTCAATGGCGCCATGCCCGGCAGCGTTCATCGTGACGATTCGCTACCGGGCAGATTGACCCCTTGGTCAATATCGGATCTGCGAGATGTTGCCCTAGACCGAGAGTGGGATGCAATCGTCGATCCGTCGATGTCGACCCGAAAGTCCACGCCAGGCATGTCATCAGACGGCAAGGCAGTCGGCTTGCGCCGGCTGCCTTGGACATCGCCATCCGTGCCCCGAGGGCCGGGCCCTGAGGCACGGGGCAACTCACCACGGAGTGGCATCTGGGCAGGTGTCCTGCTCAGTCGATTCTGCCTTCCTCGACGGCATGGCAGGCCACCTGACCACCCTCGATGGCGATCAAGCGCGGGATCTCCCGACGGCAGCGTTCATTGGCATGCGGGCAGCGACCATGGAAGACGCAGCCCGATGGCAGATTCACCGGGGTCGGCACCTCACCCTCCAGGCGGATGTGATTGGGCTTGTCATCATGCAGGCGCGGTATCGCCGACATCAGTGCCTGGGTGTAGGGATGTCTGGGGCGAGCGAACAGCGAGCGAGTGTCCGCCAGCTCACACAGGGTCCCCAGATACATCACGGCGACACGTGTCCCGAAGTGTTCTACCACGGCAAGATCATGGGTGATGAACAGGTAGGTCAGATCCCGCTGTTCCTGCGCATCCATCATCAGATTGAGCACCTGAGCCTGAATCGAGACATCCAGTGCCGAGATCGGCTCATCGGCGACGATGAACTCGGGGTCCACCGCCAGTGCGCGGGCAATCGAGATGCGCTGGCGCTGGCCACCGGAGAACTCGTGGGCATAGCGCTTGCCCCAATC
Source organism: Cobetia sp. MMG027 (assembly GCF_027947415.1). NCBI lineage: Bacteria > Pseudomonadati > Pseudomonadota > Gammaproteobacteria > Oceanospirillales > Halomonadaceae > Cobetia > Cobetia sp. MMG027. The sequence goes on along the minus strand of NZ_JAQJIO010000004.1, from coordinate 284,696 downwards.
CGGGTCGATCCCCACCGAGCGCATCACTTCCTCGATCTTGTCGCGGATCTCACCATCCTTCAGTGTCGGCTGGTGGAAGCGCAGCGGCTCCTCCAGCGTCTGCTGGATGGTCATGCGGGGATTGAGCGACGCATAGGGGTTCTGGAAGATCATCTGCATGCGACGGCGATAGGGCAGCAGGTCCCTGGGTGCCATGTCATCGATACGTGTCCCGTCGAACCGTATCTCCCCGCCACTGGGCTTGAGCAGCCCCATCACGGTACGTGCGACCGTCGACTTGCCACAGCCGGACTCGCCGACGACACACAACGCCTCGCCCCGCTTGACGTCGAGAGTGACGCCATTGATGGCATGCACGTACTCCTGCTTGCGCCGCAGGCGTCCCTTCTCGAAGGTCAGCTGTTCGAGGAAGTCACCGGACAGCGAGAAACGTTTCTCGAGATCGCGGATCTCGACCAGGGTGTCGCCGAGCGCGGCACTTGTCCCGCTGGCGAGACGCTCCTCTGGTGTGAGAATGGCCTGACTCATGCGTTCACCTCCGTTCGGGGAGCCTGGGAGGCATCGGTGACGATCGGGGTCCACGACTCTCCTTTCACCATCGCCTGCACCATGTGACAGGCCACCTTGCAATTGCCGGATGCCACGAAGGCGGGCACCTGCTCATGACAGACATCCGCCGCGAAATCACAGCGCGGATTGAAGGCGCAGCCAGCCGGAATCTTGGTCAGTGTGGGCATCGAGCCGCGAATCTGATTCAGGCGACTACCGGGCGTGGCCATCTGGGGCAGGGCGTTGATCAGCCCCTGGGTATAGGGGTGCTGGGCATCATTGATGATCTCGCGGGTCGGGCCCTGCTCGATCACGCGGCCCGCATACATCACCAGGGTGCGCTGGGTCACCTGGCTGACGACACCCAGGTCGTGGGTGATCAGGATCAACCCGACATTGTGCTTCTCGCACAGCAGCAGCAGCAGCTCCATGATCTCGGCCTGGATGGTCACATCCAGTGCGGTGGTCGGCTCATCGGCGACGATGATGTCCGGGTCCAGCAGCAACGCGATGGCGATGATGATGCGCTGACGCATGCCACCGGACAGCTCGTGCGGGTACTGATCAAGACGCTTTTCCGGTGAGGGAATGAAGACCTGATTGAGCTTGTGCAGGGCGATGGCGCGCGCATCCTTGCTGGAGATGCGACGGTGCGCCTTCAAGCACTCGATCATCTGCTCGCCGATGGTCAGCACCGGATTCAGCGTCATCATCGGGTCCTGGAAGATCATCGAGATGCGATTGCCGCGAATCGATTGCATCGCCTTGGGCTTCATGGTGTTGAGCACTTCGCCATCGAATTTGATCTCGCCGCCGGCGATGTAGCCGGGCTTGGCGATCAGATTCAGGATGGTGAAGGCGGCGACCGACTTGCCGGCCCCCGACTCACCCACGATGCCCAGGCGTTCGCCACGTTCCAGCGTGAAACTGACGTCGCGCAGGGCGCGGACCTCGCCGCCTCGCATGGCGAAGCGGACATCGAGGTGGTTGACTTCAAGTAATGCCATTGTCTTGATTCCTCGTGGCTTCAGCCCTTGTAGAGGCGGGGGTTCATCACGTCACGCAGCCAGTCGCCCAGCAGATTGATCACCAGTACCAGCAGAATCAGCACGCCACCGGGAATCAGCGTGATCCACCAGCTGCCTGACTGCAGATAGTCGAAGCCGGATTTGATCAGTGAGCCCAGTGACGGCTGGGTTTCCGGCATGCCGAGGCCGAGGAAGGACAGCGCCGCCTCCGAGATGATCGCGTTGGCGATCTGCACGGTGGAGATGACGAAGATCGGCGACAGGGTATTGGGAAGAATGTGTCGGAACATGATCCGGCGGGAGCGGAAGCCCATCACCCGTGCGGCATCGACATATTCCTTGCTCTTCTCCGCCAGCACGGACGCCCTGACGGTGCGCGCATACTGGGGCCATTCCGCCAGCCCGATGATCAGGATCAGCAGGATCAGCGCATAGTCCGAGAAGGCGGCGCCACCGAAGGTCGCCTTGATGATGGCACCCACCACGATGGCCACCATCAGGGTCGAGAACGACAGCTGGATATCCGCCATGCGCATCAGGAAGGCATCGACACGTCCCCCCAGATAGCCCGCCAGCAGCCCGAAGGTCACGCCGAGCAACGCCTGCAGAATCACGGCACCGAAGCCGATCAGCAGCGACACGCGCGTGCCGTACAGAATGGTGGAGAGCAGATCCCGCCCCTGGGCATCGGTGCCCAGCAGGAAGGCCGGATCACCACCCGCCATCCACGCCGGCGGAAGCTCCGAGTTCATGATGTCGATGGTGGCCAGGTCATAGGGGTCCGCCGGGGCGAGCCACGGGGCGAGAAAGGCCCCGAGCACCATGGCGATGAAGACCAGCAGGCAGGCCTGGGCCATCCAGTCACGCTTGAAGCTGTAGACCAGATAGGACTCACGGAAGCGCTGCCAGCGTCCGGGCACCGCGATGGAGCTGGTCTTCGGAGTGACGGGCGTATGGGTCTCGGAAGTGGAATGGCTCATGCCGATTTCCCCGCAAGCTTGACGGTGGGGTTGACCAGACCGTAGATCAGGTCGACGAGCGTATTGGTGATCACGAAGATCACGCCGACCATCATCAGGTAGGCCACGATCAGCGGAATGTCGGAGCGGGTGATGGCCTCGAGGAACATCAGGCCCATGCCCGGCCACTGGAAGACGGTCTCGGTCAGGATGGTGTAGGCCACCATGGTGCCGATCTGCACGCCGCCGACGGTGATCACCGGCAGCATGGTGTTCTTCAGTGCGTGCAGGAAGTAGATGCGCTTGAGGCCGATCCCCTTGGCACGTGCGAACTTGATGTAGTCCGACTGCAGGACCTCCATCATCTCGGCGCGAATCAGGCGGATGAACAGCGGCAGCATGATCGAGGCCAGCGAGATGGCCGGCAGTACCAGATGCCAGAGGCCATCAGCGGTGAAGAAGCCGCTGGACCAGGGGCCTGCCACATGGACCAGCTCACCCCGCCCGTAGGAAGGCATGCCGCCATCGGTGGAGAGCATGCCGTTCAGCACACTGCCCCAAGGGGTATCACCGGGGAACCAGTCCACCGTGACGCCGATCGCGAACAGCTGGATCAACACGATGGCCGTCAGGAACACAGGTACCGAGATCCCGATGATCGAGGTCCCCATGAACAGGCGTGAGAGCCAGTTGCGTGGGCGGATCGCCGCGAACACGCCGATGGGGGCAGAGAGCAGGATGATGATCAGGCTCGAGGCCATCACCAGTTCCAGCGTGGCGGGCAGGTGCTTGAGTATCACCTCGGTCGCTGGCTGCTTGTAGAAATACGAGGTGCCGAGATCCCCTTGCAGGGCATTGCCGGCAAAACGCAGATATTGGGTGATGAAGGGGTCGTTGAGCCCCATTTCATCGCGCATGACTTCACGCTGGGCTTCTGACACGGCCTGGCCGGTCATCTCGCGCAGCGGGTCGCCCAGGTTGTCCTGAATGGCGAAGCTGATGATGCTGATCACGAACATGACCAGTACGGCGTGCATCAGGCGTTTGATCAGAAAGGCAATCATGGATCGCCACCTTCCTCGTGAACATCACGGTCTCGCGCGCGGCGGCCTGGTCTGGCTGGCCAATCGCGCTGGGTGTCAGGAGTCCCGCCTGTCGCTGGCCTGTCATCGGGCACAGGCTCCCCAACCCATCACCGAGAGGCGATGACCAAGGGGAAGCAACAAGCGGGGGTAAGTCGTCGCCTTCAGCCAAGCAGGGCAACCAGAGAGCTCACGTTGCCTATCTCCGGTTGCCTGACTTGCCTGTCGCGAGGGGTGCGTGGCCAGGAACATGACACTGGACGATGCAAGACGGTTCAGTGCCTGTCACTCACTCACGGCGTGGGATCAGTCCTGGTCGATGACCAGATCACCCAGGTACGGGAAGTTCATCACGTTGAGGACCGGCTCGATGTTGACGCCATCACGCGCGCCCCAGGCAAGGTTCTGCCAGTGCAGCGGCACGAAGCCGGCATCGTCGTAGACGGCTTTCTCGGCAGCCTGCAACATCTTGGCGCGCTTCTCGGTGTCGGTCTCCAGATTGGCCTCGGTGACCATCTTGTCGACGTCCGGGTTGCAGTAGTTGCCGGAGTTGTACTGACCGACACCGCTGTCGGCATCCGGGCAGAAGGTCAGGAATTCGAAGAAGTTGGCGCTGTCTTCGGTATCCGAGTGCCAGCCGATCATCATCATGTCGGCCGCACGTGCATCATATTCCGGCCAGTACTGGGCCTTGGGCAGGGTCTTGAGGTCTACCGTGATGTTGATCTTGGCCAGCATCGAAGCGACGGCCTGAGCGATCTTGGCGTCGTTCACATAGCGGTTGTTGGGCGCCATCATGCTGATCTCGAAGCCATCCTCGTAACCCGCTTCCTTCATCAGCTCCTTGGCCTTGGCCACGTCATAGCGCGGTGTCAGCTCAGGATTATGGCCCTGATAGCCATCCGGCGACATCTGGGCGGCGGGGGTCGCGAAGCCCTTCATCAGCTTCTGGGCGATGCCTTCCTGATTGATGGCGTAGTTGACCGCCTGACGGACACGCTTGTCCTTGAAGGCTTCGACACGTTCCTGGTTCATCTGGAAGGTGATGATGCGGGTGCCGCCCATCTCGACCAGGTGCACGCCGTCCTGCTTGCGGATGCGTTCCAGATCGGTCGGCGGTACCGGCGCGATGAAGTCCATGTCGCCGGAGAGCAGCGCCGCGACACGGGTGGCGTTTTCCTTGATCGGCGTCAGCACGATGTCGTCGACATTGCCCGGGGATTCGGTATCCCAGTAATCCTCGAAGCGCTCGAAGCTGATCTTCACGCCTTGCTGACGGTCGGTGACCTTGTAGGGGCCGGTACCGGACTCGTTGCGTGAGGCAAAGGTGTTGGCGGCCTTGGCGATCTCATCCTTGGCCTTGCCGTCTTCGGTCTCGCCGGAATAGAACTTGCTGTCCATCGGGAAGATGTAGGTCGCGGCATTCAGCACCAGCGGGAAGGGCTTGTCGGTCACCAGATCCACGGTGTAGTCATCCACTGCCTTGACGTCAGTGAACGGTGCGAAGATGGCCTTGAAGTCAGCACTCTTCCTGAGGCGCTCGATGGTCCAGACCACATCCTTGGCGGAGAAGTCATTGCCGGAATGGAACTTGACGCCTTCGCGCAGATGGAAGCGCATGGTGTTGTCATCGACACGCTCCCAGCTCTTGGCCAGACGGCCATCGAAGCCCAGGTCCTTGTTCCAGCGAATCAGCGGGTCATAGACCATGTGCGACAGCTGCAGAGTGCCGCCGGAGAGTTGCTCGTGGATATCGAGCGTGACCGGGTCTGCGTCGTAGGCCATGCGCAAGGTGACATCTTCGGCCAGGGCTGGTGTCGCCATGGCCAATGTCGCGCTGCCGATCAGCGCGCACAGGGTCTTCTTTTGGAAGAGGGACTGGAAGGCATTCTGACGGGTCATGAGCTTCCCTTTGCTTGTGATGTTTGGTTGTTCTTGTGGCTCTCTTCGCGTTGTCTCCCTCAGGGCGACACGCAAGGATGCGCTTTCACAGTAGTGAGACACGCCGCACAGAGACAATCGAAATGTTGACTAGCCAGATTCAGGCCGTGAATAGCGGTGTCGACAAAAGCGCAACACACACGTTGCTGGTGCATCACGAGGCAAGGGCGTCTTGCATGGCGTTCGTTGGACGATGGCAAGTGTCGTTCAGGACGGTTGGTTAAGTCTCTTGCCTGTGTCACGTGGGGAAAGCGTGACTGGTGATAGCATTCCGACAAAGGCGGTTGAAGGGATATTCTTATTCAATTCAATGGCTTGATGGCGATATGCATCCTTGCTCATCGAAAGGTGGCAAGAGAGCCACGCCATCGTGTCCTCTCGCGAGTCGGGCAGACGACGGAGCCTGTCTTGCGGAGATGACGGCGGGGAAATTCTTGACGAGGCGGTGTTCCCGGACGAGGAATCCGAGATTGCCTGGAAGGAAACGATGAGGCGCACCGTTCTGGTGCGAGGCTTGATTCGCGACTAAGGTCTAGTCGTTGTGCGCAGTCTCGCGGGCGTCATACACCCGAAATCAACGCTGCAACGTGACACGCCTCCCGAAAGGAAGGCGTGTGGGTGGCGCACCGCTGACGAGCCGAGAAGCCTCAGGCGTGGAGGCAGAGCAGGGTGCGCCTGCTCACTTACTCATTTCACTTACTCATTGCTGCCGGCGACAGGCGTCAGGCGGTCAACCCGATAGAGGTTCGGCACCTGGGAGAGACCGCTGATGGTGCACTCCAGGTTGTTGACGCGACCATCCGAGAGGCCATAGACCCAACCGTGGATCTGCAGATTCTGACCGCGCTCCCAGGCACGCTGGAGAATCTTGGTACGCGCCAGGTTCTGTACCTGAGAACGCGCATTCAGCTCACACATGCGGTCGACCTGTTCGTCCAGCGGCAAGTCCTTGAGCTCGGCGTGATGCAGGTTGTAGAGCTCGCGCAGACTGTGCAGCCAGTAGTCCACCATGCCGTTGTCCCCGCCGGTGATGGCAGCGCGTACACCACCACAACCGTAATGGCCGACGATCATGATGTGCTCGACCTTGAGGACATCCACGGCGTACTGGATCACGGACAACGCATTCATGTCGTTGTAGTGAATCAGGTTGGCGACGTTGCGGTGAACGAAGACTTCACCCGGCGGGAGATCGATGATCTGGTTGGCGGGGACGCGTGAGTCGGAACAGCCGATCCACAGATAGTCCGGATTCTGCTGGTCGGAGAGTCGCTTGAAGAAGTCAGGATCGCGCTCGGTCATGGACTTGGCCCAGACCTTGTTCTGCTCCAACAGCTTTTCAATATTGCTCATGGCGAGGGGACCACTTATCAGGATGACGGGGCAGGGGAAGATGTTGTACAGACATGCTTGCCGCCGCCAGGCCCTCTGCAATGCAATACGTCAACATCGCAGGCCATCGTGAGCGGCGCATGTTGTAACTTTTGTCTAACATCATTGGTATTTTTACCGCGCGATGACCTGCAGGGTCAACCAGCAGTCACGATGGCGGATGACCGCGGCCCACGTCATGGGGCTGCCGAGGGGCATGACTCCTGATACCATGTGGCCAATTTACCAAGGAGATTCCCGTGTCCGATCAGACCCAACAGCCTGTGACAGGCCAGTTTGACTTCGACCTGTTCGTCATTGGCGCCGGTTCCGGCGGTGTGCGTGCAGCGCGTACTGCCGCAGCCACCGGTGCACGCGTTGCCGTCGCGGAAGATCGCTATCTCGGCGGCACCTGCGTCAACGTGGGTTGCGTGCCGAAGAAGCTCTACTCCTATGCGGCTCACTACCATGATTCCTTCAAGGACAGCGCAGGTTTCGGTTGGAACATCGGCGAGGCTCCCCGGTTTGACTGGGCCACTCTGCGAGATCGCAAGACCGCCGAGATCACGCGCCTGAACGGCATCTACCGCAACATGCTCAACAACTCCGGCACCACGCTGATCGACGGCCGTGCCACGATCGCCGATGCCAACACCGTCGAAGTCAACGGCAAGCGCTATACCGCCGCGAAGATTCTGGTGGCTACCGGTGGCTGGCCTTTCCTGCCGGACTTCCCGGGCCGTGAGCATGCGCTGGACTCCAACCGCATCTTCGATCTCGAGCAGTTCCCCAAGCGCTTCTTCGTCATTGGCGGCGGCTACATCGCCGTCGAGTTCGCCAGCATCTTCAATGGCCTGGGAGCCGAGGCGCATCTGAGCTATCGCGGCGAGCTGTTCCTGCGGGGCTTTGACGATGAAGTGCGCGCCTTCACGCGCGACGAGATGGCCAAGAAGGGCGTCAACCTGCACTTCAACACCACCGTGCAGTCCATCGACAAGCAGGGCGATGTCTATCAGGTCAGCCTCAGCGATGGCCAGGTGCTGGAAGTCGACTGCATTCTCGCCGCGACCGGTCGCAAGCCGAACATCGATGGTCTCGGGCTCGAGAATGTCGATGTCGAGCTGAATGCCGACGGTACCGTGCGCGTCAATGAGCGCTTCGAGACCACCACCCCCTCCATCCTGGCACTCGGTGACATCACCGGCGGGCCGGAGCTCACGCCGGTCGCGCTGGAAGAGGCCATGCATCTGGTTCGCGCACACTTCGGTGATGGCGTGGTCGGTGGCCTGGATTACGACACCATCGCGACGGCCGTGTTCTGTCACCCCAACATCGGCACCGTCGGCCTCAGCGAGGAAGCGGCGCGCGAGAAGTTCGACAGCATCCGTGTCTACACCGCCGATTTCCGCCCGATGAAGCACACGCTGTCCGGCAGTGACGAGCGCAGTCTGATGAAGCTGATCGTCGATGATGCAACCGACAAGGTCGTCGGCGTCCACATGGTGGGGGATGAGGCAGGCGAGATCATGCAGGGTATCGGCATTGCCGTACGTGCTGGCTTGACCAAGACCGACTTCGACCTGACGGTCGGTATCCACCCGACCGCTGCCGAAGAATTCGTGACCATGCGCAGCGTGACCCGCACTTGACGCCTCATGCAGGCGACGGTGAGGAAGCTCTGGGCTATTCCATGGGCAGCGTTACCATTCGTTGACATTCGTCAGCGATCGCCAGCTTGAAAAAACGCCTCGCGGCATCACCGCGGGGCTTTTTTTGTGCGCGAAGGGCGCTTGACCAGTGAATTTCTTGTCTGCCAGTTCAGGTCACCACATGATCTTGCCAGCGCATACACCTTTCGTAGCATAAAGCTTTTCCGTTACGTACCAGAGACATCAGCTATGCTAATCTCATCTCAGCGTCGAGCATCCACAAGTTGCTGAAATATCAACCTTGTCATGCAATGCGGTGATCAGGTTGTTTCCTTCGCAGTGTTCAGCCGGGATGCAAGACGGCAACACCAATAACAAGCCAGCAAAGGGAGTTTCAAGATGACCATGATCAAGAAGTCGTTGACAGCGGCGGTCGCGACCGCAGGTCTTGGCCTGATGGGGATCTCCGGTGGCGCCAGCGCCGCGGAGCAGACCTTCGTGACCATCGGCACCGGCGGTGTCACCGGCGTCTACTATCCGGCCGGTGGTGCCATCTGCCGCCTCGTGAATCGTGGCAAGGCGGAACACGGCATTCGTTGCAGCGTCGAGTCCACGGGTGGTTCAGGCTACAACCTGAACAGCATTCGTACCGGTGAGCTGGACATGGGCGTCGCTCAGTCAGATGCCCACTACAACGCCTATGAAGGCGAAGGTGACTTCGCGGACTTCGGCCCCAACAAGGAACTGCGCTCCCTGTTCTCCCTGCACCCGGAACCGTTCACCGTCGTTGCCCGCAAGGACAGTGGCGTGACCGAGTTCGATCAGCTGGAAGGCAAGCGCATGAACATCGGCAACCCGGGTTCCGGTCAGCGCTCCACCATCGACACCCTGCTGTCTTCCCAGGACAAGGATACCAGCGTCTACTCGGTGGCATCCGAGCTCAAGGCTTCTGAGATGTCCTCCGCGCTGTGCGACAACAAGATCGACGGCTACGTCTATGTCGTGGGTCACCCGTCCGGTTCCATCAAGGAAGCCACCACTACCTGTGACGCGACTCTGGTCAACGTCACCGGCGACGCGGTCACCAAGCTGGTCGACGAGAAGCCGTACTTCTCGGTCGCCACCATCCCGGGCGGCATGTATCGCGGTAACGACGACGACGTCACCACCTTCGGGGTGCGCGCCACCATCGTGTCCAGCACCGAAGTGGAAGATCGTGTCGCCTACGAGGTGGTCAAGGCCGTGTTCGACAACTTCGATCAGTTCCAGCGTCTGCACCCGGCCTTCCAGGTGCTGAACAAGGAAGAGATGGTCAGTGCATCGCTGACAGCTCCGCTGCACGATGGCGCCAAGCAGTACTACAAGGAAGCGGGCCTGCTGAGCGAGTGATGCGGTTGACTCGCTTGCCTGTCGCAGGCTGATCAGGCTTCACCACGGAGACCGCACATGTTGCGGTCTCCGTGCTTGTGCAGGAACCGTTGTGCAGGAACCGTTGTAGAGACCTCACCTTCGTGACTCGTCGTCCTCATGAGTCGCAGCTCCTGCATGGCCAATGGATGGCTGCCGCCGGCGGGTCTGGTGATGCAGCAAGGCGCATGACTCATCCCCGTCGATCTCAGCGGTGAGCAGGTGGGGAAGGTGGTACCCCGAGCGTCGCTCGGCGCTGAGTCAGGAAATATCGTCCTGATTCAGCCAATTAATGGAAACATCCGTCAGGCCGGACATACTGAAGATGTAACCTGCTTGATAAGCATGTGGCTGTGCAGCGTCATCCTGGGTCGGGAACATGGCGGGTAGACGTAGATGCCGTTTCCTGATGATGCCTGCCAGCCATCGCCTGACTCGCGTTGATCGGATCATAAAAAATGACCAAAACTCAATCTTCACCGCCGTCCTCTGCGCCTGGCGCCGAGACGGATCATGATGCAGAAGTGCAGAAGATGCTCGAATCGGAGGTCGGCGGGCGTCATCCGGAAGGCTTCGTGGGGCGCCATTTCATGTGGTTGATCCCGCTTGCCTGGTCTCTTTTCCAGCTCTATCACGCCTCGCCCTTGTCGCTGCTGAACTCCGACACCGCGCGAGCCGTCCATCTCTGCTTCGCCATCTCGCTGGCGTTCGTGGCTTATCCCGCTTACAAGGGCGCGCCCGCCAATCGTATTCCTCTGTATGACTGGGCGTTGGCGATATTCGCCGTGGCAGGCGTGGCCTACGTGCTCATCTTCAGTGACGAACTGGCGCGACGAGCGGGTGCCTATACCACGACGGACCTCGTGTTCTCGGGCATCGGCCTCCTGTTGCTGCTGGAAGCGACCCGTCGCGCGCTCGGGCCGCCGCTTGCGGTCGTCGCCACCGTCTTCCTGCTCTACAGTCTGTTTGGCGCCTACATGCCCGATGTCATCGCGCATGCCGGGGCCAGTCTCAACAAGCTTCTGGGGCATCAGTGGCTGACCACGGAAGGGGTCTTCGGTGTCGCGCTGGGTGTCTCCACCGACTTCGTCTTCCTGTTCGTGCTGTTCGGCGCCTTGCTTGAACGCGCCGGTGCCGGCAACTACTTCATCCGCATGGCCTTCTCGATGCTCGGTCACATGCGTGGCGGACCGGCCAAGGCTGCCGTGGTGGCGTCTGGCCTGTCGGGGATCATTTCCGGCTCTTCCATCGCCAACGTCGTGACCACCGGGACCTTCACCATCCCGTTGATGAAGAAGGTCGGCTTCCCTGGCACCAAGGCAGGCGCCGTCGAGGTGGCAGCCTCCACCAACGGCCAGCTGACACCCCCGATCATGGGCGCTGCCGCCTTCCTGATGGTGGAATATGTCGGCATCCCCTATCTGGATGTCATCAAGCATGCCTTGTTGCCTGCACTGATCTCCTATATCGCGCTGATCTACATCGTGCACCTGGAAGCGTGCAAGGCCGGCATGGAAGGCCTCAAGCGGACGCACAAGACCAGCCTGATGGCTTCGATGCTGACCTTCCTGACCGTCTTCATCGGCATGGGCGTGCTCACGCTGGTGGTCTATTACGGTATCGGCTGGATCAAGGGTCTGGCGGGTGATGGTGCGGTCTATATCGTGCTGCCGCTGCTGCTGGCGTCCTATGTCGGCCTGATCGCCTATTCCGCCTGCTTCCCTCCGCTGGAGGAAGGGGACATCGATGAATTGCCGCCGGTGGGCCCGACGGTCAAGGTCGGTCTCTATTTCCTGCTGCCGGTCGTGGTGCTGGTGTGGTGTCTGACCGTCGAGCGCATGTCGCCGGGGCTTTCCGCCTTCTGGGCGGTGCTGTTCATGATCTTCATCACCGTGACCCAACGCCCATTGGTCGCGATCTTCCGCAAGGAAGGCAATCTGGGGGGGGCAACCCAGCGTGGCGGTGAGGACCTGTTCCATGGTCTGGTCATCGGCGCCAAGAACATGATCGGGATCGGTGTCGCCACGGCGGCGGCCGGTATCGTGGTCGGTACCGTGACCCTGACCGGGCTCGGGCTCAAGATGACGGCATTCGTCGAGTTCATCTCGGCAGGCAACCTGATGCTGATCCTGATCTTCACTGCCGTGATCAGTCTGATTCTGGGCATGGGGCTTCCCACCACAGCCAACTACATCGTGGTCTCCACGCTGATGGCGCCGGTCATCGTCAATCTGGGCGCCGAGAACGGCCTGATCGTGCCGCTGATCGCCGTGCACCTGTTCGTGTTCTACTTCGGGATACTGGCAGATGACACGCCACCGGTGGGTCTGGCCGCCTTCGCGGCGGCGGCCATAGCCAAGTCAGACCCGATCAAGACCGGTATCCAGGGCTTCACCTATGACATCCGCACCGCGATCCTGCCCTTCATGTTCATCTTCAACACCAACCTGTTGCTGATGAACATCGATAGCTACTGGCATCTGGCGATCACCATCGCCTCGGCGGTCGCGGCGATGCTGGTCTTCGCGGCGGCCACGCAAGGTTATTGGCTGACGCGTACCCGCTGGTACGAGACCATCGGTCTTCTGCTGATCACCTTCACGTTGTTCCGTCCGGGCTATTGGTGGGACATGGTCTATCCGCCAGTCATCATGGCGGCTCCGCAGCAGATCGAGACCCTGATGGAGGAGGCACCGGTCGACAGCAAGCTGCCGATTCATGTGTCAGGCATCAATCTGGATGGCGATGAGGTCTCCAAGACCGTGCTGCTGCCGGTGTCGGATGCCGACAGTGGCGAAGCGCGCCTGAGCGATGTCGGTCTGACGCTGGATATCAGCGACAAGCAGGTGCTGGTCAGCATGGTGGAATACGGTAGCGTGGCACAGCAGGCCGGTATCGATTTCGATTTCACCATCGATGGCATCCAGCAGACCGCTGAACGTCCACCGAAGGAAATCGCGATGCTGCCAGCCATCGTGCTGTTGTGGTTGATCGGCTGGTTGCAGGTGCGCCGTCGCCGTCACGAAAGCGTCACTGCCTGATGCTTCGAGGTCTGGACGATCGAGACCCGTGACATTGTGCACCCGCCAATGAAAAACCGCCCCTGACATCGTCAGGGGCGGTTTTTTTCATCTGTCCTTCCGCAGCGCTCCTGGCGGCGCGGTTGTCTGACGATCTGGCGGCAGGGGATGTCTGGCAAATGAAATCTGGCAAATGAAAAGTGCAGAGAGTCCAGTGGCTGCGTACTCATGGCTGCACGAGATGCTCGGCAGGAAGGCCGACAACATGGCCGTGACGAACAGCAGATGAGAGTGCGGCCAGCAGAGCCGGGGACAGATTATGCGCCTGCGTTGCGTGACCTGTCAGCACCCTGTGCGTGAAATCGAGCGCCAAATTGAAACATCCTCGACATATTCGGCGTGATAGCTTCAAAGGGCACACCCCAACGGAAGGCATGTCGCCAATGGTAAGAGTCGAGAAGCAGTCCCGTCGTCTGTACGTCCTCGATACCAACGTGCTGATACACGACCCCTCCGCCATCTTCCAGTTTGACGAGCACGATGTCGTCATTCCGATGACGGTGCTGGAGGAGCTGGACAAGCACAAGAATGGCCACAAGGAAATTGCCCACACTGCTCGCCAGATCAGTCGCACTCTGTCTGATCTCACCGCCGACATCACACCACAGGAGATTCTGCGCGGTATTCCACTGCCGGGCTCGTTGAATGGCGCCGGCAATCTTCATTTTCTCTCCGGCAGCATCGATCAGAGCGAGGCAAGCGCCGACAACCGCATTCTTGCCGAGACACGCAGTCTCGCGGCGCGCAGTCAGGATGCATCCGTCATCCTGGTGACCAAGGACATCAATCTGCGCATCAAGGCAGCGGCACTGGGCATGGCCGTCGAGGACTATCTGACGGATCGCGCCTTCAGTGACAGCGATGCCATGATCGAGGGCGTGAAGCTCTATCACGAGGCTGGGCCTGACGGTCAGGGCGTATGGGATGACCTGCAGGTGGATGTCACCGTCAGTCGCGAGAATCATCGCACCTTCTACACCCTCGCCGGCCAGATGCCCAAGGACTGGTATCCGGGAATGTTGATCGCGGATTGTGATCGTGGTGCCAGCTTCGAGGCCATCGTGCGCGAGCTGGACAATGATCACGCCTGCCTTGAGGTATTGCAGGATTTCCGCAACGAGCGTAGCGCCTGGGGCGTCAATGCCCATGACAGTCGCCAGAATTTCGCGCTCAATCTGTTGATGGATGAGAGCGTCGACATGGTCTCGATTGCCGGGAGTGCCGGGACAGGCAAGACCTACATGACCCTGGCGGCGGCATTTGAGCAGACTCTGGAGAAGAAACGCTTCGAACGTATCATCTTCACGCGCGCGCCGATCGCCATGGGGGAAGAGATCGGCTTTCTCCCCGGGACCGAGGAAGAGAAGATGTCGCCGTGGATGGGCGCCTTCCACGACAACATGGACAATCTGCTGCGCAAGGAAGGCGAGGGCACCAGCGCGTGGAACGAGGAGGCCACCCGTGCCTGGATTGGCAACCGTGTCCAGATACGCTCGCCGTCCTTCATGCGTGGGCGAACCCTCAGCGATACCTTCCTGATCATCGATGAGGCCCAGAACCTGACACCGAAACAATTGAAAGGGCTGTTGACCCGGGCTGGTGCCAACACCAAGGTCGTGCTGCTGGGCAATGTCGGGCAGATCGATACGCCCTATCTGACGGCCAATACCTGTGGCCTCGCGGTGGCAGTGCAACGCTTCGCCAATTGGCCGCATGCCGGTCACGTCACGCTCAAGTGTGTCGAGCGTTCGCGTCTGGCACTGGTGGCGGAAGAACTGCTGTAGATTTCTCGACAGCGGTGAGCATGATGTGACGTGAATCCTGAGGTGCGGGAACGCGCCATCCTCCAAGCGAAACGCCACCCCTGAGGGTGGCGTCTTTCATTGGTGTGAGTGTTGCAGCAACCTCAGCAGACGTTGCAGGAACATCAACACACAAAGGGAGGAAGCGGCGCGAAGGCCAGGCGCTCCTTGAGCAACTTGTTTTCATGCGTGATCTGGCTCAGCTGTGCTTCCAGACGAGATTGTTCCGCCATGGACTGCTCCAGCTGAGAGCGCAGATCCTTGAGCTCCACATCGCGCTGCTGTCGTAGCGTGGTTTCCTCGAAGCGACGACGTTCCTCTTCCTGAAGCAACTTCCGCTGCTCCGCCGTCTGGGCATCCAGGCGTTCCACGCGCTTCTCGAGCTGCTCGTGGCGGCGGCGATGCTGCTTGTCCAGCTCCTGCTTCTCCAGGCGCGCATCATCGAGCAGCTTCATCAGGCGCGTCTCACTGGCCTCGTGACGAGACTCTTCCTGCGCCAGGCGCTCCTTGAATTCGCTTTCCTGTTGCTGCACCAGCTGCTGATGGCGCTCATGGTCATGCTCGCGTGTCCGCTCGAGTGCGGTGACATCTTCCTGGGCAAGCGTCAGGCGCTTCTCGAGCTTCTCCTGCAATTGCTGCCATTGTTCGCGCTCACTGGTCAAGGTCGCCAGTGTCTGCACGCGCTCCTCGAGACGCGCCTGTACTCCCGCCAGTTGCTCCGTGAGTGCACTGAGCCGCTGCTCCGCATCTTCTGCGCGCCGCTGTGACTGTGCCTCGGCCTCACGGGCTGCCTCGGCCTGGCGGTCAGCTTCCTGCCGATAGTGCGCCAGGCTCTCGTTGGCCAGAGACTGGGCTTCACTCCATACCGTGGCCAGTGTCTCCGTCAGACTATCCGGCATCGCCTGGGTCAGAGGCTCATCACGTTTCTCGGCGCGACGTTGGCGCCATTCGCGCAGATGATCGCTGATGGTGGTGAAGCTGCCGGTCCCCAGCACTTCCCGAATCTTCTGCACGCTGGGCGCTTCACCACGTGCCATCAAGGATTCTATCGCTCGTTGTACATCCTCGTACTGGACGCCAATGCGCGCCATGGGAATCTCCGTCCGTATTCTGAAGTTGATGCTCAGCGGCCATTACGCCACGAAGTGACGTTCACTACCACTCCATTGGTCAGGATTCTGCGTGATATGCACAAGAAATCTTCCCTGTGCTCTCGCGGGCTCCCCTTTAGGCAGGCTTCTGGCCGCTTAGCGTCATTGTAGCGGCTCGTCTGCTTGGGATAAAGATAATTACATATTACGTAATACGTAATTTACGTTACCCTTGGTGGTCATAATTCATGATTACGCGCCTTATCTTGAATTATAATGGGCGTAACGTCACAATCAGCCCCCCAGGCAACGCGACAGGAGTCGAGACAGTGGAGAAGGGCGCACACGGTGGCATGACCGCGTTGATCGGGCGCCTTGAGGGCGAGCTGGCCAATACCACCAGCACTGCAGCCGTCACGCAGAGTGGCGACGCTGCACTCATCAAGGCGCAGACGGACATTGAAGCCGTGGCGGCGTGGCTCAATGAATATCGCCACAGCCCGCAGACCCTGCGCGCCTATCGCAAGGAAGCAGAGCGTCTGCTTCTGTGGCTCAGGGCGGAAGGTGAGCAGGGGAGAGACGCCGCCCTGGCAAGTCTGGATCGTGAGCGGCTCGAGCACTTCGAGGCCTTTCTGGCCAATCCTCAGCCAGCGGAGGTCTGGATTGGCAGTGTGCGTGCCCGCAGGCACCCCGAGTGGCGACCCTTTCGCGGGCCGCTGGCTCCGGCCAGCCGCCGCCAGAGTCTGGTGATCCTGCAGGGGCTTTATGCCTGGTTGATCGAGGCCGGCTATCTGGCGCGCAATCCTTTCCGGCTGATGCGCGACAAGCGGCGCATGGACAATCGCACGCTGCGCATCGAGCGCTATCTGGAGCGTCCGCTATGGGATTGGTTGTGGGGGCGTATCGAGGCGCGCTGTGATGAGGTGCGTTGTCACGTACCGACAGCCGGCAGTGCCTCCCTCGAGCACGAGGTGTCGCGGGAGCGATTCATCGCGGAGCGCCAGCGGTTTCTGTTCGCGTTTGCCTACCTGATGGCACCGCGTATCGCCGAGATGGCCGCCGCGAGAATGGGGGATATCATCAAGCGGGAAGGCCAGTGGTGGTGGCGAGTGATAGGCAAGGGCGCCAAGCTGGCCGAGATCCCGCTGCCGCCCCCGATGCTCGAGGCCCTGGTGCGCTGGCGACGCCTGCGTGGACTGAGTGACTTGCCGCAGGCACTGCCCGCTGATGAGTCACTGCCCCTGCTCGCGCGGTTGGATGGCACGACCCCTCTGGGCGACAATCAGCTCTACCGGTTGATCAAGCAGACGTTTACCCAGGCCGCCCACGACATGCGCCAGCGAACGGAGCGCCCCGGCGACGCCAGCGAGCTGATGGCACGCACGCTCGACCAGGCAAGCCCGCACTGGCTGCGTCACACCGCCATTACCCACCAGGCACAGGCCGGGGTAGAGCTACGTTTCCTGTCTCGCTCCGCCAGACACTCACGGCTGGATACCACCTCTCGCTACCTGCATGCCGAAGACGGCGAGTGGCAGCAGCAGATGGCAAGGCACTCGCTGGCGACGACGACGGCTACCCCTGAGGAGGAGGCGTGACTGCTGGCATGGCGCCAGGCTTCACGCCTCCCGTGCGTCCGTCGGAGTCAGGCGTTATCATGGCCGACAGCATATTTTCAGACACTCTTCAGTGACATCAACGGGAGTCAGCATGAGCGACGCGCAACAAGCGCAGGCGGAACTGGTCGAGGAATTCAGCTTCTTCGACAATTGGATGGACCGCTATCAGTACATCATCGACATGGGCAAGGCGCTGCCGGAATACCCGGAAGAGTTGAAGGGGCCTGAGACCAAGATCGACGGCTGCCAGTCCAACGTCTGGATTCATCCTGACGTACGTGGTGAAGGCAGCGAGCAGCGTCTGCACTTCCAGGCCACCTCGGATGCGGCCATCGTGGCAGGCCTGATCGCCGTGGTGCTGCGCATCTACAACGACCGGACGCCGCAGGAAATCGTCGCCACTCAGCCGACCTTCCTCGCTGAGCTTGGCCTCGACAAGCACCTGTCGCCGACACGCTCCAATGGTCTGCATGCAATGCTCAAGCGCATCTACGGTGTTGCCGAGCTGCACGCCAACGCCTGACCCCCTGGCGAGAAAAGAGGCCTGACGATAACCAAGACGCCCGCCATGCCGATCGAGATGTCTCGAGAGGCCTGGCGGGCGTCTTTGGCATTGCGATTGTCATTGCAATGACGCGCTGACTGGACCCAGCGGGAGGTTCGCAGTGTCGTCACAGGCTTAGCGGTGCTCCTTGACCTCCAGCACATGCGTCATGGCCTGTTGCTGACCATCCCAGACGTAGCGCAGGTGGGGGCCCTGGATGGGGATGCTGACCGCCGGTGGACGCAGGATGGCCGCGCATTCGGCATCGGGCTCAACCTTGGCATGGCGGACGCTGGGGTAGAGCAGACCATGGCTGCCGGTATCTCTCATCTTTGCCGCGAAAGCCTGGCCGGCCGGGTAGCTGGCCGTGTCCGGCTGGCATAGCTCGGCGTATCCCTGGCGAATGTCGTGCAAGGGTTGCGTCACGCGATTGACGTAACTGCGCATCGTCATTTCCTGGCTGGGTTGCGCGGTATCGGCCAGAAAGCGTGCCATGTGAAAGCGGGTTTCGCTGATGGCGGTGTCCAGGCTACTGGCGCAGTAGTAGACACCGAAGCTGCCATCGGTGAAACGTGATGCGCGCCCGATGTGCGTGAAGGCCGCCATCACCGGTGTGGAGCCCGGCCCGCTGATGCGATCCTCGGGTGCGACACGGTTCAGCTCGCCGGCCTCCTCGCGCAGACGATCATTGGTCAGCGCCTCGATGGCAAACGCCATCTCCAGCTCATCAGGCTCGAGAATATCCTCGAACACCGAGATGGGCGGGAAGGCGCTGGAGATGACGCGCCAGGCGTTCTGCCAGTCCGGCAGTGTCAGGGCAGGTTGGGGCAGGGCGCTCATGCTCATCCACGCACTCCGTCGAGATAACGACGGGTGTCGGCCAGTGACACCACCTGCCCGGCCAGCATGTAGTCAAGCGCGCTCTGTCCATTGAAGGGAGCGGCACGATTGGGGCGGCGCACCCATTCATGGGCCATTTCAGGCGTGTTGCTGAACAGGATGCGCAACGCCTTGTGAATCCCCATCACGTAGGAGATACGCTCCAGGGTGTCATTGGGCAGGCGGACTTCCGGCAGCTTGCGGTACTTGTGATAGGTGGTGGTGCCGATGCCGCCGAGCAGCACGCGTTGATCGGCAGCGCTGCATTGCCATTTCTCCATGATGTTGAAGAAAGACTTGAGGGCAACGCGACCCGCGCTGGGGCTGGTCGGAGACACACGATCGATGGCGGTTGCGGTGGGCATGGTGCTCTCCTGCTGACTGACGATGGCATCGCACATGACGCCTTTCACATGTGAAGTATATCACGACTTCACTTCACATGCGTAAATCAGCTCGCAGGAGCGTGCGACACCATCAGGGCGTGGGGCCTGAGTCGCGGTCATTGCCCGCGCAGCAGTCTGACGATGACTCCTTGCGTGGCGGCACGGGGTCCACTCCTCCGGGGCCACCGAGGGGATGGCAGCGTGACAGGCGTCTGGCTGTCAGCCAGCACCCCTTGAGCGGCCCATGCACCTTGATGGCCTCGAGGCCATAACTGGAGCAGCTGGGATAGAAGCGACAACGCGGCCCCAGCAGCGGGCTGAGCACCAGCTGATAGCCGCGCAGCAGGCCGGTGAGCAGGCGCGTCATGCCAGCCGTCACAGCGCGCGACAGCGAGCCGCGAGCAGGGCGGGAATCGGGGTCTCGTTGACCTGACTCAGGCGTTGCCATACAGCGTGTCGGGATCAATGATCGGTGCATCGGTGATCTCTGCGCCTTCGGCGTCAAGGCGCCAGTAGAAGCAGCTCTTGCGTCCGGTATGGCAGGCAGGGCCGGTCTGATCGACCTTGACCAGCAGGGTGTCACCGTCGCAGTCAAGGTGGGTGCTGACCAGATGCTGCTGCTGACCGGAGCTTTCGCCCTTGCGCCACAGCTTGCTGCGCGAGCGCGAGAAGTAGCACACGCGTCCCGTGGTCAGCGTCTCGCGCAACGCCTCGGCATTCATCCACGCCATCATCAGTATCTCGCCGCTGTCATGCTGCTGGGCGATGGCAGGAATCAACCCGTCGCCATTCCACGGCAGGGCAGCCATCAGGGTGTCCAGCGCGACCTTTTCGCCGACCTGTGCATTTTCCAGCGACTTGAGCAGTCCATCCTGTGCCATTGAATCCATATCCTTGCAGAAGCTGTATCGAAGACTGGCCCCGTCGCGACGTTCACTGCGCAGGTTGCAGCGTTTCGGTCCGGAGGCCAGATCTCAAGAAGTCTCAGTGTAACAAGCCGCGACTCAGCGGCGCAGACCGCCACGGGCGCTACGCCAGATCAGCGAGACCAGATAGGCGATCCCCGCCACCAGTACGATGGTGGCACCGGCAGGCAGATCGAACTGCCAGGAAAGCGCCAGACCACCGGTGGTGAAGGCCATGGCCGCCAGACTCGCGATCACGATCATCATGCCCAGTGAGCGCGCATGATGGCCGGCCAGCGCGGCTGGCAGTGACAGCAATGCCAGCACCATGATCAGCCCGACGGCCTGCAGCAACAGCACCACGGTAATGGCGACCAGCACCAGCAACAGCAGATAGAGCGTCTTGACCGGCACTCCTCGCAGGCGAGCGAACTCTTCATCGAAGATCACGGCCGTCAGTGGACGGTGCACGACCAGCAGCACCAATGCCAGCCCGCCCACCATCCAGGCCAGGGTGCCGATGGCGTCCGCGGGCACCAGCAGCAGATTGCCGAACAGATAGCTCATCAGATCGACCTTGTAGCCCGGTGTCTGACTGATGAAGAGGATGCCGGTGGCCATGCCGATGGCCCACAGCGCACCGATGACGGTGTCTTCCTGATCAAACCCCTTGAGGCTGATATAGCCGATCAGCAATGCCGCGAGGATGGCACTGATGAACGCACCGACGAGCGGGCTGGCCCCCATGAAGTAGGCGATCCCCATGCCGGCAAGCACCGTGTGGGCGATGCCGCCTGCCAGATAGCCGATGCGGCGTACCACGACATAGGGGCCGACCAGGCCCGCCGCGAGGCTTGCCAACAGGCCGGCGAAGAGGGCGTTCTGAAGAAAGTCCTGGCTGCCCAGGGCGGTGATGAAATTCATGTGTTGTAAGCCTAGAGCGCGGGGCAGGCGCCGTGAAAGAAATGAACCCGCCAGGCAGCCTGTCACGGGCCGCCGTATCAATGATGGTGATGAATCATCTGGACGTGTTCACCGTAGAGCCGCTCGATCGATTCGGCGGTCAGGGTCTCGGTGTCATGGACGATCATCTTGCGGTTGAGACAGGCCACCCGATCGACATAATCACTGATGAAGCCGAGATCATGACTGATCACCACGACACTCATGCGATTGGCCAGCCGATTGAACAGCTCGAACAATGAACGCTCACCATCGCTGTCGACACTCGCGGTGGGCTCATCCAGCAGCAGCAATTGCGGCTCGGCCGCCAGTGCCCGGGCTATCAGGACACGCTGCAGCTGACCGCCGGAGAGGGCATCGATATGCCGGCGGCGCAGATGGCTGATACCGACTTCCTCCAGTACCGCACCGATCGCCTCACGATCCGCGCGTGGCCAGGGGCCCCATTGACGCTTGCGTCCCTGGCGCCCCATCAGCACGACGTCTTCCACGCGGATCGGAAAGCGCTTCACGAAATTGGCGAACTGTGGCACATAGCCGATATGGCGTGCGGCAGATTGGGGAGTGCGCCCCAGCACGCGGACACACCCAGCTGCCGGCTTGTGAAGGCCAAGCACCAGCTTGAGCAAGGTGCTCTTGCCGCCTCCATTGGGGCCGATCAGCCCCACGATCTCGCGGGCGCCGACCTGGAAATCGACATCGTCGAGAATGACCTGCTCACCATAGCGGAAGGTCACGCCGCGAATATCGATGGCATCCGGCGCATCCGCCGGTACCGGGCGAAATACCGGACCGACACTGCGCCCGGTGGCTGGTGCATCCGGATGGCTGTCCGGGCGCCGGCGCGCGACGGAGATGGGGCTGGCCATGACGAGAGGTACCTCTTTGCAACGCAGACGGGCGCGTGAGCGCCCGTCTGACTTTTTTATGGGGCAGAGCATTGTGCAAGATCATGCCGCCTGCGCAATACCTGGCCAGAAATTACTAACTGTCGGTCCGCTCGAAGCCTGCTTTCAGTGCTTCGGTGGCACGCTTGAGATTCTCGAGATAGTCCTCGGCCAACGGGTCCAGCACGGCGACTTCGGCATCCAGCGAACTGGCGATGCGCTTGGCGGCCGTCTGGGAGAATTGTCCCGAGACGAAGATGGTGCCGATGTTCTCATCCTTGGCACGTGTGACCAGAGTGGCCATCTCGCGTGGTGTAGGCTCACGACCACTGACTTCAATGGCATGCTGCGCGAGTGAGTAGCGATCCGCGAAGTAGCCGAAGCTGGGGTGGAAGATCAGGAAGTTGCGACCCTTGTAAGGTGCCAGCGCCTGCGCGATCTGCGTGTCCAGCGTATTCAGGGTCTTGAGCAGCCGCTGCTCATTGGCATCGATTTCACCGGCATGTTCAGGCAGCTGGGCTTCCAATACCTTGGCAGTGCGCTCGACGACGGTCTGCATTCGCTGCGGATCCAGCCAGAGATGAGGGTCGGCTTCGCCGAGGTCTTCATGCTCATCATGGCCCGCGTGCTCGTCATGATCCGCGTGGTCTTCATGGCCGTGCTCGTCATGATCCGCGTGGTCTTCATGGCCGTGCTCGTCATGATCTGCGTGGTCTTCATGGCCGTGCTCGTCATGCTCTGCATGGTCTGCGTGGTCTTCATGCTCATCATGGCCCGCGTGCTCGTCATGGCCTGAGCCGTCATCATGATGATGAGCGTCTTCACTGCCGAAATGGCGCGTGTTGAGACCCTCTTCCAGATGCACGACCTGCATCTCGGTATTGTTCTTCTCGAGACGCGGCAACCAGACCTGCTCGAAGGGTACGCCGATGGCGAGATAGAGGGGAACCGTCGACAACTCGGCCACCTGGCGAGGGGTCGGATCATAGGTGTGCGGGCTGTTGCCCGGTTTGACCAGCGTCGTGATCTCGACATGATCCCCGGCCAGCTGATCGACCATCCACTCGATAGGCGGCACGCTGACGGCGACATGCAGTGGCGCACTGTCTTCGGCTTGCGCGTTGGGGGCCGCCAGAACGGCAAGCGCACCCAGCACGCTCAACGGCAGGCTACGCGCAGCCCGCGAACCCAGCGTGCGCTGGATCCGGGACAGCAGCTTTTCGCAGAACACTTGGCGAGAGGCCAGGGGAGAGCCCGCATGCATACTCATGACACCACTTCCTTCTGATAGTGATCACGGCATGATGCGGGCAAGGCGTGCCGAAGATCGACACGCCAGGACCGCCATCAGCCGCGGTTGAACGAGAGACGCTGGCCGTTGGCCACCGGGTTGACGGTCTTGCCGTCATAGGCTTTCACGCCATTGACGAAGGTCGCATCGATGCGTGCCTTGAAGGTCACGCCATCGAAGGGGCTCCAGCCACACTTGTAGAGTACGTTGTCACGGGTGACGCTGGTCTCGCCATTCAGGTCGACCAGCACGAGATCCGCGAACGCCCCTTCACGGATATAGCCGCGATCGACGATGGAGAAGCGATCCGCGACGTTGTGGCTGGTCTTCTGCACCAGGGTTTCCAGGTCGTAGATGCCGTCCTGAACCTGATCCAGCAGTGACAGCAGGGCATGCTGCACCAGCGGCAGACCGGAAGGCGCCTTGAAGTAGGGGTTCTGCTTCTCTTCCCAGGTATGCGGCGCGTGGTCAGTGGCTATGATGTCGATGCGACCATCCATCACGGCGGCACGCAGGGCGGCACGGTCTTCGGCGGTCTTCACGGCCGGGTTGCACTTGATCAGGCTGCCACGCGTGTCGTAATCGGCATCGCTGAACCACAGGTGATGCGCGCAGACCTCGGCGGTGATCTGCTTGCCAGCCATCGGGCCCGGCTTGAACAGCGCCATCTCTTCAGCGGTGGTCAGGTGCAGGACGTGCAGCTGGGTGCCGTTGCGAGTGGCCAGGTCGATCGCCAGGCGTGAGCTCTTGATGCAGGCCTCGCGAGAGCGGATCAGACCGTGCTCGGAGAAGGGCACGTCTTCCCCGAAACGCTCACGCCAGCGCGCCTCGTTCTCCAGAATCATCGGAGTGTCTTCGCAATGCGTGACGATGGGCGTCGGAGCATGCTTGAAGATACCTTCGAGAATCTCCGGATCATCGACCAGCATGTTGCCGGTCGAGGCACCCATGAAGATCTTGATGCCGCAGGTCTGATTCGGATCCAGCGTCTTGATCGCTTCCAGGTTGTCGTTGCTGGCACCCAGATAGAAGGCGTGGTTGGCATGCGCACGACCCGCCGCGACGGCGAACTTGGCTTCCAGCGCATCGCTGTCCAGGGTGGCCGGCTTGACGTTGGGCATGTCGAAGAAGGTCGTGATGCCCCCGGCGACGGCGGCGGCCGACTCGGTGGCGATATTGCCCTTGGCGGTCAGGCCGGGCTCACGGAAATGCACCTGATCATCAATCATGCCCGGCAGCAGATGGCGGCCGGCAGCATCGATCACTTCACGCGCGTCCAGATGTGAGAGATCACTGCCGATGGCATGGATACGCCCGTCCTTGATGCCCACATCCAGAGTGGAAATGGTGCCTTCATTGACGACCTGTGCCTGCGAAATGCGGATGTCCAGCATGTGACGTCCTCCGTGGGAAGCAAATGTTATATCGTATCAAAAGCGCTCGCAAGCGCCATTCACTGAGCGGTTTCTACCATGTCAGCGACCTGAGAGGCGCATTTCTGGCAACGCCCCTCAAGTTCGACAGTCTGGCGTTCGATCGTGAAACCATGGCGATCTGCACTGGCGAGAAGGCGAGTGCCAAGATCATCGTCGTGCATCTCCTCGACTCTCCCGCAACCACGGCAGATCAGCAGCTGGAAGCCGTGCTGATGCTCGGGACAGTGGCAGGCAAGGAAGGCATTGAGCGATTCGATGCGATGGACGAGGCCTTGTTCGATCAGGAAATCCAGCGCGCGATAGATCGTGGGCGGGCGAGCGGCACCGTGTTCCTTGGCAAGCTGATCCAAGAGGTCGTATGCCTTGAGTGCGCCATGACTGTTGGCGATCAATTCCAGCACACGTCGCCGGATCGGGGTGAAACGCACGCCACGTTTCAGGCATTGGCGTTCAGCCTGGTCGATCAGCGAAAGTTGCTCGGGCATGAAGAATCCTGGGTGTCGGGAATTCTGAGGATCGAGAATCCGGGATGACGAGAGGCCAGTGACACGTTGAGAGTGAATCAGATCAGCGTGTTACCTCAATGAACAGACTCTTATTCTAGGGTATTTGGGCGGTCTCGGGCCATATGCAGACTCAGGCTTGTCAGATAGCGGCAAGGTAGAGTGTTGTCACTGCACAGCAAAGACATGTTATAACATAACAATAGCGAGCGTGATTTCCCTCTTGCCTACCCACCGAGGCGCTTACCATGCACTCGATCACTCCGATCACTTCTCATGACACACCATCGGCTTCCCGGCCTGCGAAGGGCGGCAGGTTGGCCCAGTCAGCTGTCACGGCGAGCGGTTCGAAAGATTCGGCAACACCACACTGGCACATCGGCGAGCAGGCGCTGGATCTCGGGGAGATCTTTCGCCCGGAGGTGACGCTGGCCGTGATGCAGCGCCGCATCGATGCGGCATTGAAAATGGCGGTCAAGGCTCAGTCCTCGGGTGCCTACCCGCTGCGCATGCGCTGGCGCGGGCCTATCAATGACCTGCGTGAGGCGCTGGAGCGCTACCTACCCGCACCGGATGCCGGGGCTGCGCTGATAGAGGATATCTATGTGCTGGGAGAGGCCATCGGCGAGCTGTTCGACGTGCAGGATATCGGCATGCGGCTGGAAATGACCCAGAGCGCCATGTGCCCACGCTTTCATGTGGATCGCATTCCGGTCCGGTTGGTGACGACCTATGAGGGCCCCGGAACGCAATGGTTGCCGGAGCAGGCCGCCGATCGCCTGGCTCTGGGGCATGGCGTTGTCGGACACCGGGACATCTGTCGGGACCCGGAACAGATCCGGGAGCTGCGCCCGGGAAGCCTGGCCTTGCTCAAGGGAGAATGCTGGCCCGGCAATGAGGGGCATGGCCTGATCCATCGCTCGCCAGTCGTGCCGACCGGTAGCCGCCTGATGCTGAGCATGGACCCCGGTTGAGGGTCTCGTCCCGCGAACGCAAACGCCCCGTGACACTCGCGTGTCACGGGGCGTTGTTCTCTGCGGTCACGCCATCATTCAGGAATGGGGGCCATTCCGACGTTGGCCACGTCTTCCTTGCTGCGCGCGAAGTGCTTGCGGGCGAAGGCTACCCGTTCCGCGACAGGCACGCCATCAGGTTGACGTTCGATCAGCTCGAGACGCTTGCGCAGTCCTTCGCCATTGGCCATCTGGATGGCGAGGCCCGGTCGGGCATTGAGCTCGAGCAGCATCGGGCCATGGCGCCGGTCAAGCACCATGTCCGTGCCCAGATAGCCCAGTCCCGTCATCTCGTAACACCCCGAGGCCAGTTCGAGCAGGGTGTCCCACTGGGGTACCTTGAGCGAGAAGATGTCATGTCCCGTATCGGGGTGGGCGAACTGCGGGCGATCATACTGCACGCCGCGCACGGCCCAGCCTGACCCGATATCCAGCCCGACACCGACCGCGCCCTGGTGGAGGTTGGCCTTGCCATCCGAGGCCGCCGTCGACAGGCGCATCATCGCCATCACGGGATAGCCCTTGAAGACGATGACCCGAATGTCGGGAACGCCTTCATAGGTGAACTCGGCGAAGGCCTGATCGAAGGAAATCAAGCCTTCGACCAGCGCCACATCCGGTGAGCCGCCCAGCGAATAAAGTCCTGACAGGATGTTGGAGACGTGGCGCTCCATGTCGGCACGCGTGATGCGCGCGCCGCTGGGCTTCACATACTCTTCGCCATCATGGTGCTCGATGACGAGGATCCCCTTGCCGCCAGAGCCCTTGGCCGGCTTGATCACGAAACCTGCGTGATCGCGCACCATGTCGACGACCCGCTCGACCTCGAACTGGCTGGCGACCTTGCCGATCATCTCCGGCGAGGCCAGACCGTACTTCTGACACAGCAGCTTGGTCTGCAGCTTGTCATCCACCAGCGGGTAGAGGCGACGGTCGTTGTACTTCGAGATATAGCCGATGTTGCGGCGATTCATGCCGACAACCCCCCGGGCGCGCAGGGCGCCCGGTGTGGTCCAGTTGCGCGACCAGCGATTCATCCATGACGCGAGCATCTCAATCCTCCGTCAGCGGCTTGAAGCGACGCAATTCCAGCAGACGATAGCCGGTGTAATTGCCCAGCAGCAGGATGAAGGCCATCAGCACCAGCTGCAGACCCAGGAAGTTGAAGGTCAGGTGGCGCACCCACGGATTGTTCATCGCCAGATAGGCCAGCACGGCGGTCAGAAGGCTACCGCCACCTTGCTTGAGGACTTCCTTGGGGCCTTCCTCTTCCCAGAGGATCGACATGCGCTCGACGGTCCAGGACAGGATGATCATCGGGAAGAAGGTGATGGTCAGGCCGGCATTGAGGCCGAAGCGATAGGCGAGTACCGAGAAGATCGAGATGATCGCGATCACCGTGATGATCACCACCGAGACCCTGGCGACAAGCAACAGGTTGAGCCGCGAAAGGTAGCTGCGAATCACGAGCCCGGTGGCGACGATGAGCAGGAAACCGATCAAGCCGGTGATCAGGCTGGTCTGGATGAAGGCGAGGGCGATCAACACCGGCATGAAGGTACCGGAAGTCTTCAGGCCCACGAGCACTCGCAGCAGCACGACGACCAGTGCGCCGATCGGGATCAGCAGAATGGTCTTGAACAGGGCCTGCTCTTCCAGCGGCAGCGAGTGGATCGAGAAGTTGAGCAGCTCGTCATTGGCCAGCTTGTTGCGAACCGCGACGGCGGCCGGTTCGTTGTGGCGAATCATCGAGAAGCTGACGCGGGAATTGACGCCACCTTCCACTTCCAGCATCGGGGCACCGCGGCCTTCCCACAGCAGCAGGTTGTCAGGCTCACCTTGCTTGCCGGTCTCGGGGTTGATCAGCACCCAGTCAGTGTTGAGCTTCTCACCCTCGGGGGAGTCGATCTCGACAGCCTGATTGCTGTCAGGTGTCTCGGCGAAGACCTGCAGCCAGGAGCTCACGTTCTGGCGACGGCGTCCGTCTTCCAGGCTCAAGCCACTGACCAGGCGTGCGCTCACGCCCGCTTCATTGAGCAGACGCAGCATCAGCACCGGACGCTGGAACTGGGTCAGCAGCAGACGCGCGTTCTCACCCTGACGCTGATTGTCGAACTGCTTGATCAGTTCACGGGCGAAGGTGAAGGAGTCGGCGCTGCGGGTGCGCGCCTGCTCGATCACCTGAGCGGCAGCCGTATCATAGGGACGTTCCCAGGACACTTCCTGAGGCGCCGGCAGGCGCTTGATGGCAGCAGGCGTCGCGTTGTCGGACTCCAGCATGGTCACGGTGTAATACAGCAGCTGGGAGCCAGCGGCCTCACGGATCGACCATTCAGCACGACGGCCCGGCAAATCATCCAGGTACGACAACCCGAAGCCGGAGGAGGCCGTGTTCTCGGTCAGGACGCTATAGCCTTTCTGATTTTCCGGAAGCGCCAGCGACGCCTTGACCGGACCGCCCGTTGCCGTGAAGGCGACCTGGGCCTCGATATCCCAGACTTTCTGTTGTGCACCCGGCACCCAGGGCACATCGAAGGAAATATGGCGGTAGGCGGTCAGGCCCACGCCAATCAGCATCAGCAGGCCGACCAGCAGGTAAAAGGAGAAACGCGACATGGGAGTCCTTGAGTATTATGCAGTCACAGGGTCTGGCACCCGGCCAGACCCTGTCAGTGGAGATGTTCGAGATCCGTGAACGTCAGGTGAGGGCGAGGGTCAGTCGCGATTTCCTTCATTCGGGTCCTGATCCTTGGCAGCGGCGGTGCTGGGAGCGCTGCCCGGGAATTCCGGACGCGGATTGATGAAGGTGCGGCTGACATCGACGGCTGCGATATCCATCATGAAACGACGGCCCAACAGCACCGGGTACGTCAGATCACGACGGTCATTCAGGGTGAATTCGACACGCTGCTTGATGTCGCCAAGCGTCATCAACATGCTGACCACAGGACGGTCTTCCCGCCCTGACGCCTGCACGATGGTCACGGTACGGCTTACCTTGGCTTCTACCCACTTGTCGCGCACCTCGGGAACGAAGTATTTGGCATCCTCGCGAAGCGCCAGCTTGAACTTGACCCACTTGTCGCCATCACGTTCGAACTCGGTGATGTCACGCGCCGACAATGAGGACGTGTTCGCGCCGGTATCGATGCGCGCCTTGAAATAGCTGCCGATGTCCGGAAAGCCGACCCACTCGACACGTCCGAGCAGCGTCTTGTCCATGATCGGGTTTTCAGAGGCGGTCTTGCAGGCCTGAACCACCTGCGGAGCTGCCGGCTGTTCCATTTCGGCATGCATGCGGCGTAGTTGGCTGCCGACTTCCCGCATGTCGCGGCGCAATGAGCGGTTCAGTTCGCGCTGCTCGACAAGCTGTTGTTGCTGGACGTCGCATTGCCCGGCGATCTGGCTCTCCAGGGCATCGATGCGTTGCGAGAAGGCCTCCGGGGTCAAGACCGGCTTGGGGGGCTGAGGTTGCGCCGGAACACAACCTGCCATGACGATGACGCTGGACAATGACACGGGCAGCAGCAGCTTGCGGATCAGCATGATAAAGAGGGTTCCTGTTCAGCCTTGCTGACGATCTCGTCTTCACGAGTTCGCCTTGCATGATTCTTGTTCATCCATCTCGCACCGTACTAGCACGAGTGGATGATGGGAGGGAGCCCGGCCACCTTCAGTCGTCGTCTTCGCAGCGATCGCTGAAGGTGTGGCAAAGGGCGATGATACGTAGGCCGGATAGTCGCTGTCCATGATTCGCCACCCACGGCTGATGCGCCCGGGAACGGCTTCCGTCAATGCGTTGCCATTCACGGACAATCATTCAATCCAGCGTGATGCGAAGCGCTCATGACGCCTCTTGCCGTCGATTCCATCGCTCGACAGGCAAGAACGTCGCTCGTTGGGGACGTGCCTGTCCCAGCCGAGTTGACGTCTCCGGCTACCATACTTTGGCACTTATTTCATGGACTTGCACATTTCTCGCATCGTGAGTGCACCTTGTGGTGGGTGTCACAAGTCATCGAATGATCGGCGGGAGCACTGGAGACCTCAGTGGCGAAGTCTGTTCTCAACGGGCTGGTCGTGACACAAGGGCAGGAGAAGACCAATCACTGACGTCAGCTGACGACAGGCAGACATGCTGCTGAACTTTTCAGGACATCAGGCACTCGAGTTGTGGTTCAGCATGGCGGGTATCAGTCATGCACAGCGAACACATGACAGGCAGCATGATCGTCAGGGCGGGTCCAGTGAGACGTGAGTCTGGGCTTCTCGAATACTCGATTTAACATAATATATATTATACGAGCCTATGGGATGTCGACATCACGCCTGCGCTGACGATCCACTGCAAGCGCCAGACCACATCCAAATTGCTATTTGTAGAATTACTGCATAATATCAGTACAAGTTTCCTTGTCGAGAATGTCGATGATTCGCTCCCGCTTGCGCTCCCTCGGTCTGATCACCCTGCTGGCCTCCTCGGCAAGTCTGTTGATGGCTTGCAGCAGCCCTTCAATCGATACCTATGCCGGTTCCGGTCCCGAGTTCAGAATCGACGAGTACTTCCTCGGGCACACACGAGGCTGGGGAATGGTTCAGGATCGTTCCGGTGAAGTGACCCGGCGCTTCGTGGTGGACCTACAGGGCACCAGGCAGGATGGACGATTGACCCTCGACGAGAACTTTCGCTACAGCGATGGCGAGACGCAGCATCGACAATGGATCTTCACCCCGACGGCTGACCGTCAGTGGCGCGGCACGGCAGCTGACGTGACCGGAGAAGCCACGGCAGCCAGCAATGGCCATGCCTTTCGCATGCAATATGTCCTGCAGGTTCCCATCGATGGCAGTGTCTGGGAGTTCAACATGGATGACTGGATGTATCTGCAACCAGACGGACGCGTGTTGAATCGCACCTCGATGCGCAAATTGGGCATCGAGCTTGCCACCATCACCCTCGCCTTTCAGCGCTGTCCCTGTGAGAGCGGCCGCTAGAGGCGCTTGTTCAAGGGTGAATGTGTCTCGGCAAGCCACTGGGCATAGCTATCTTCCGGGAGCGCAGGTTGCCCGAAGGCATCGCTTTGAACCTGATCGAACCCGAGAGACTCAAGCTCCGATAGCTGCTGAACTCGCTTGCTACCTACCGCGATAGGCACCAGCCCCAGCGTTTTCATCGCACAGATCCATGCCTTGATCAAACGTGTCTGATCCGGCTCATGCTGCTGAGGTACCATGAAGCGTGGGTGCAGCTTGACGGCTACCGCCGGCATCCGGCTCAACAGACGCAGATTGGCATTTTCCCGGCCAAACCGATCAATGCAGAAGGAGACTCCGTCACGGGTCAACGAGGTCATTGCCGCAATCAGTGCCTCTGGTGTCTCCGCGAAGCGTTCGCAGCCCGTGAGATCCAGGCGCAGATGCTCCCCCTTGAGGCGGTAAAGTCGCAGGATGCGTCTCAATGTCTCGGCGTATTCACTGTCAATCAGGCGCTTCGCCGAGAGATTCAGTGATACCGGCACTCCGAGAGACTCCGTGGAGCGCTGCGACTGCCAACGACTGACCATGGCGCACGTCTGGCGCAACACCCAGGTATCCAGTTCTTCGCCAAGGCCTGCGCGCTCAGCCATGCGCAACATCTGGTTCGCGGTGACCCAGCGCCCTTGAACCTGCCAACGCAGCAGCATCTCCATGCCGCACACCTTTCTCGTCCGGACATCCAGGATCGGCTGCGCATGCAGGCTGAGCTCATTGTCTCGCAAGGCCCGGGCGAAGCGATCGCCCAATGCGATGGCAAGCGTGACATTGCTGCTGAGATCGGCGACCTGAAGATTCTGCTGACACGGTGCCCAATGCGCCGCACTGGCAAGTTCCTCCTCGAGAAGTTCGACAAGCTCATGGGCCGTGGCCCCCTCGGGCGTGAAGGTGGCCGTTGCGACCAGGAGTTTGGGCCTCAGAGCACTGGAAAGATGCATCAGCCAGGGCTGAGTGATGAAACGCTGCCAACGCATCCCGCTGACAGACTGCCGCTGAGGCAGCAGGATGATCAGGGTATCGCTGCACAGACGACCCTTGATGACGTCTTCATCATCGAAGGTTTCGTTGATCTGGCTGGACAGTGACTGCATCACCTCCTGGAGGAAGACCTCGCCCTGATGGTGACGCCAGTGTTCTGCCTCCAATACCTTGAGCATGATGGCCTGGTAGCTTTCGCTCCCTCGGTTTTCCATCCAATGGGCAAATGTCTGAAGATAACGTCGTCGTGTGCTGTAGCCGGTAATAGGGTCAATGCTGGCCTGAAGCGTGGCACGCGTTCGTTCCGTCAGGAGGCTGTCGCGCTGGATCAGCTCGTTTTCGACCAGCATGGCACAGCGTCCCAGCCTTTCGAGTTGAGGCGCACTCAGCTCACGTGGTGTGTGATCGATGAGGCACAAGGTGCCTAATGGCAATCCTGAACTGTCTCGCAGCAAGGCGCCGGCATAGAATCGGAGATATGGCGGGCCGGTGACCAGGGGATTGTCATGGAAGCGTTCATCCTTGCTCGCGTCGTTGACGACGAGGTAGCGCTCTTCATGGAGAGCGTGGGCGCAGAAGGCCAGGTCACGCCCCGTTTCACGTGCATCGATACCGCAGTGGGCCTTGAACCATTGGCGATTCTCGTCCACCAGTGACACGAGACAGATGGGGACATCGAAGATATCCGCGACCAGGCGCGTCAGGTCGTCATAACGCTTTTCATGCTCACTATCCAGTACGTGAAGCGCGTGGAGGCTATCGATTCGCTCCTGTTCGCGAGGATGAGGGGCTGCTGTCATGAACCCGGGACGCCCACCTGCCGCAATGGCGGGTGGGCTGACAGACGCGTTGTGTGGGGGGATGGCCATTGGCGAGGATCTCATCTGAGTGACACGGACACCATTCAGCTTATCGTTGCCTGCATCGCGAAGGGAGACTTAGCGCCTCTGGTCAATTAAACGGTAAACTTTCGAATATTCGTGATGCAATATGGAGCCGCGCGCCCTTCTGCCCTGCTCCCACATACCACGAAGCCCCCGCAGCTTGGCTGCGGGGGCTTCGTGTGGTCAGGCCATGGATCTCGCGGTTCGTGACGCGGATTCAGGCTTCGGCAGGTGCGTAGGAGCCATCTTCACGGTGGACTTCCTTGCCGGTCAGACCCGGCGTGAAGACACATGCCAGATGCATGGTCTTGGTAGCACGCAGCAGGTGGTCGTCATGTTCATTGAGGATATAGACGTCACCCGGCTTGATCGGCCAGACCTTGCCATCCGCCAGTGTCTCCACCTCGCCCTCACCTTCCATGCAATACACGACTTCATAGTGGTGCTTGTAGTGGATATGGGTCTCGGTACCTTCGAAGATACGGGTGATATGGAAGGAGCACTTGCCACCATCTTCGTCGAGCAGCAGACGAGTGCTGTCCCAGTTGCCGTTCTCGGCCTTGACCAGACGATCCGTCTTGCGGGCTTCCTCGAGATTGCGAACGATCATCAACTTCTCCTCATTTGGGCGCTGTCATGACTCGACAGCTGACAGATGGCGATTCCCGTAGTGACATGAAGGCAATGGCGCTTGAACACGAAACAGCCACGACGCAGAACGATGAGCGCCTTCTTCGGTGACAGGTGACAAGGGCCAGGAATCGCATGAGATGACCCGCGCCATGGCGGGCCAGGGAAGAACGGACGCCGATCACGTGACTAGCGCCCGATACCGCAGAGACTCAGCGCAGGACGGCTGCCGCATTTTCCTCGATGATGTCGAGGGCTTCCAGCAGGTCTTCATCACGGATGGTCAGCGGACACAGGCATTTGACGACCTGCCCGGAGTGACCGCTGGTCTCGATGATCAGGCCCTGCTCGAAACAACGTGAGGTGATGGCATCTGCCAGTTCACCTGACGCCACATCGATACCGCGCATCAAGCCACGACCTTTCTCGTGTGCCGCGAAGCCGTTTTCACGCGCCTTGGCGGCAATCTTCTGGAAGCGCTCCTCGACGATACGGCCCTTGCGCTGGATGTCGCGCTCGAACTTGTTGTCGCTCCAGAAGTGACGCAGTGCAGCGGCACCGGTCACGAAGGCCAGTGCATGGCCACGGAATGTGCCGTTATATTGACTCGGCTTCCACTCATCCAGCTCCGGACGCATCATCACCATCGCGAACGGCACGCCAGAGGCCGACAGTGACTTGGAGTTGCAGACGATGTCCGGAACGATGTCGGCATGCTCGAAACTGAAGAACTTGCCGGTACGACCACAACCCGCCTGGATATCGTCGATGATCAGCAGGATCTTGTGCTCCTTGCACAGGGCATCCAGACGCTGCAGCCATTCGATGGAGGCCGGGTTGATGCCACCCTCGCCTTGTACGGTCTCGACCAGTACGGCTGCCGGGCGGTCAAGACCACTGGAGGAGTCCTTCAGCAGCTTGTCGAGATACGCGACAGTGTCGATACCCTCGCCCATGTAACCATCATAGGGCACGAACTGTGCGCCTTGGGCTGGCAGACCCGCTGCATCACGGAACTTGGCGTTGCCTGTCGTGGCCAGAGCACCCATGGTGACGCCATGGAAACCATTGGTGAACGACACGATGTTGTGACGGCCCGAGACCTTGCGCGCCAGACGGATGGCGGCTTCGACGGCATTGGTACCGGTCGGCCCCGGGAAGTGGACCTTGTAGTCCAGACCACGCGGCTTGAGGATCACTTCTTCCAGTGCTTCCAGGAAGTCGCGCTTGGCGGAAGTCCACATGTCGAGACCGTGGATGATGCCATCACTGCTGATGTAATCGATCAATGCCTTCTTGAGCACCGGGTGGTTGTGCCCGTAGTTGAGCACGCCCGCGCCGGCCAGGAAATCGATGTAGCGCTTGCCATCCTCGGTGAACAGGTGGGCATTCTGCGCCTTGGTGAAGACGGTCGGGAAAGAACGAGAATAAGTGCGTACCTCGGATTCCATCTGTTCGAGTATCTGCGTATTCATGCTGTCACCTCCCTGGTGATGGATGGCCATGCTCGGCGCGGTGAAAGCGCTGGCGGCCATGCCAGAATGTAAAGACGATTCAACGAATGACACTGACCCGCTTGCACACGATGACTTGGGGGTCGACAAGTGATGTCACGACTTTCCTGTCATGAACATCCAGCGGGTGAGACGTGATTCTCCTCGAGGTCCGACACGAGAATCGTGACGCCGCCTCACCCGAGACTTCTCCATGGCGTCTTGAGACACCATAGCTGGCTCAGATATCGCTCGGCAGGAACGGACCGATACGTACCAGGTTCTCCGCGAGGTGCACGCCGCCCAACTGATCCGAGGAGAAATACTCACGCGAATGCAGGGGGACCTGCCAGCGCTCGGACAGACGCGTGAAGAGTGCCCAGGACGCTTCGTTGTCAGGTGTGATGGTGGTTTCGAGGTGGCGCACATGGGCCATCTCCGGGCGCTTCATCACGGCTTCGATCAGACGACGTGCCAGGCCAGTCCCGCGGGCTTTCTCACCGACGGCGATCTGCCACAGGAAGAAGGTCTGCGGGGCATCATTGCGGGTGTAGCCCGAGACGAAGCCGACCACCTCACCCTCTTCATCCGTTGCCACGGCGCAGCTGTCACGGAACTGGGTTGCCAGCAGAACGTACGAATACCCTGAATTGAGGTCCAGCGGCGGGCATGCCTTGACCAGCTCATAGATGCCCCAGCCGTCATCAGTGGTCGGCTGACGGATGAACAGCGGCGTCGTGGCGCGGTTGATCACGGCATCATGGGTGTGGTGGGCAAGGCCCTGAATCGTGGAAGTCATTGTCATGGTTTTCATAGATTATTTCGCAGTTGGCGAATTCGCTATAAACCATAACAAACCGTTATGAGTCTTGCAAACCATAGTTTATTTGCGAAGCGCTCATGCATAACAGGAAATTATCGTTTATCACCCCATCGCATGAGCCGCTCCACGGGCAATCGCCACGCCTCCGCCTACCGCGCAGACGCCAGTCATGCCATGCCCCCTATCCTCCATCCCCTATCGCCAGCAGTGCCTGAGTGCAGTGAGCGTCACTGACAGCAGAACGACATATGGCGCCCGCAGGCGCCATATGGAGAAGAAAGGGTATGAAGAGATGCCGTCGCGGCAGGCATCGTGAAGACGTCACATGCGGTCTCTGACGATGTCAGCAGATCCCCATCGCACGTGCCCGAGCGACAGGTCAGCGTTTCACGACCGTCGAGGAAGCGGCTCGCCTGGAGGAGGTCGCCACGATCTGCCCGAGTTCATCGTGGCGACTGAACTGGATGGCGCAGTTGCGGCCTTCATTCTTGGCAGCATATAGCGCCATATCGGCATTGTGAGTCAGCGCTTCACGTTGATTGCCGTGTTGCGGCGCGATCGCGATACCGATGCTGCACCCCACTTCCAGCTTGTGGTCTTCATAGAGGAAAGGCTTGCCCAATGAATCGATGATGCGCTGTGCCAGCTGGGCAAGTTCACCATGGCGCCCC
Organism: Cobetia sp. MMG027; assembly: GCF_027947415.1. Classification (NCBI taxonomy): domain Bacteria; kingdom Pseudomonadati; phylum Pseudomonadota; class Gammaproteobacteria; order Oceanospirillales; family Halomonadaceae; genus Cobetia; species Cobetia sp. MMG027. The sequence goes on along the minus strand of NZ_JAQJIO010000004.1, from coordinate 247,798 downwards.
AGATTTGCCTGGATGTCGGTATTGTGGACCAGTACCACGAATTCATCGCCGCCCAGACGTGCGACGAAGTCGTCCTTGCGCACCACCTGGTTGAGCCTTTCCGCGATCACCTTGAGGGCGACGTCACCAGCCGCGTGACCATAGGTGTCATTGATGGGCTTGAACTTGTCGATGTCCAGCATCAGACAGGCCATCTGACCGCCCTCTTCATTGACATCAGCCAGCCACTGCTCGCTTCTCTCATAGAAATGCTGACGATTGGGCAGGCCTGTCAGGGAATCATGCATTGCCAGCTGAGTGATGCGTTTCTTGTAGTTGTTGCTCTCGATGATGTTGTACTTGAACTTCTGGAGCGCCCGCGCCATCTGGCCGACTTCATTGGTGTGCTGAGTACTGTCGATCACCACGCTGACATCATCATTGGCCAGAGTGTTCATCGTCTGCGTGAGGCGGCGAATCGGCTTGAGCACATAGCGAGCGAACAGCCACATGGAAAGCCCGATCAGCACGGCGATCATGATCAGCGCCAGGCCATTGACGATAGGGGCCAGCGTCGCCAGCAGCTTGAGCGTCTTGCCGACCGCCGCCGAAGTGGCGGCGACGCGTTGATCGCTTTGATGATCCAGGACCGCAAGGCCCTCGATCGCTGGCGCGTCATCGACCTTGACGCGGGCGTCAAGCTCACTGGCTGACATGCCGGGCTGCTCATCATGTAGATGACTGATCGTCAGCAGGCGCTCGCTGTAGGCCTGAATGACACTGGCGATATCTCGGATCGCACGCTGCTCTGCCACGTTCATGCCCATCTCGCGGTAGGCCGCAAGCGTCTCACGCAGCGACTGGATGTCCTGGGCGGCTTGCTGTCCATAGATGGCGTCCCCGCGCAGAACATAGTTCTTGAAGTGGTGGATCATCTCGCCGTACCCCATGTCCCGACGCAGGTTGGCGACCAGGCGTGCCTTGCCCATACCATCTTCCAGCGGATTGGCACTGTCACGGGATTCACGTATGGCGACGCTGCGCAGGGTGTCCAGCCCGGACACGGCAAGATAGTCATCCACGACGACCTGTCGGTCGATCTCACGAACCGACTCATCAGTGGCCATCAGCTGACGAACCTTCAGTACCATGGCGTCGTAACGGTCCAGCGTCTCGTTCAGCCCATGGAGGGCCGCTTCTTCCTGTTGACTGATCCCCAGACTCTGGTAGCGGAACAAGGCGCTGCGGGCTGCGCCGATTTCATTCTGGATCTCGGGAATCAACGCCTCATCATGTCGCAACACCAGGTTCTTGAAGTCGTGGATCATCCCGCCGAAGCCCATCGACTTGGTAAGCTGGCTCTCCAGGCGTGGCTTGTCGGCACGTGCCTGCTGATATTCGTGCCAGTCCGTTTCCAGTTCTGACACGTTGCGGGTGATGAAAGCCAACACGACCAGCAACACCAGCCCTGCCAGTGCGGAGAGTCCGCAGATGATGATGTTGATGGTACGAAAGCGCATGTTGGCCAGGGTCATGTATGGCGGTCTCTTCACTGGTGGATACGGTCATCGGGCAAGCCGTCATGAGGCGTCAACGTAGGCGCCATCTGCAGCATTCATCTTCACAATACCAGAAATCCTAATACTCGGATGTATTACCCGGGGTCATTCCCGGCACCAGCCTCCCAATGAAAAGATCCCCCACCGCAACGCGATGGAGGATCTTTATCTGATCAAGCTTGGACGGGACGTCTCAGGCCATCGACAGGCGCCTTGAGGCATCACGTCAATGAATCAGTTGTAATAGGCATTGGTCGTATCGGTGTGATCGGTCACGTCACGAATGCCGGCGAGCTCGGGGATGCGTTCCAGAAGCGTCTTCTCCACGCCATCCTTGAGCGTCAGGTCAACAGCCGAGCACCCCTGGCACCCGCCGCCGAACTGCAGCACGGCAACCTGGTCGTCGGTCAGCTGCATCAGCTTGATCTCACCACCGTGTGCCGCCAGGCCCGGATTGATCTCGCTGTAGAGGATGTAATTGATGCGATCTTCCAGCGGGCTGTCCGCATTGACCTTGGGCATCTTGGCATTCGGTGCCTTGATGGTGAGCTGGCCGCCCATGCGATCCGCATTGAAGTCGACCGTCGCCTCTTCCAGGAACGGAACGCTGTGGGTGTCGAGATAGACCTTCAGCTTCGGAAGATCCAGAATCTCGTCGGTCGGCTCTTCTTCTCCCGGGCGGCAGTAGGCAAGACACGTCTCGGCATACGGAGTGCCCGGCTGGGTGATGAAGATGCGCACGCCGATGCCTTCCACGTTCTGCTTCTCGAGCAGCTCGGCAAGATACTCCTGGGCGCTATCGGTAATCTGGATGCTCTCACTCATGGCGCAGAGACTCTCTTGATGTCAGGTGACTAATGGCTCCATGTTAAGGAAATCCTGCTGCACTCGCAATCCTGAGCAAATCACTCGGGTTTGGCGCCATGGGCGCGGCCACTCCCGGGCGGGCTTTCCTAAAGCACTCATGTTGCGCATGAATCATGCTCATCGTGACGATTCTGCAGTCTGATACGATAGTCACATCTGGCAAGGCGAGGATGCCGCGAGCGGATCCTTCACCAGAGCCTCCCAATAGCAATGAGTTCGCGCCTGTGGCGTGTGGCTTGCCTGGCAAATTCCTTGCTTGGCAAACAGAGTCACACGTCCGGGAAACAACGCGACAAGTCACGTACGCTGGAGTCCGTCATGGCGCAAGCCCACCCCCCTGTTCCCTATTCCCTGCCCCTTTCTGACGCGCTGAGACAGGCGCTGCAGGAGCGTATCCTGATCCTCGATGGTGGCATGGGCACCATGTTGCAGAGCTATGGACTGGAAGAGGAAGACTTCCGTGGTGATCGCTTCGCCGACTGGCCCAGTGACATCAAGGGCAACAACGACCTGCTGGCCCTGACACGCCCGGATATCGTCGAAGCGATCCACCGCGCCTATTTCGAGGCCGGCGCCGATATCGTCGAGACCAACACCTTCAATGCGACCCAGTTGTCGCAGTCCGATTACGGCATGCAGGCGTTGGTGTACGAGATCAATCTCGAATCGGCGCGACTGGCGCGCAAGGCAGCCGATGACGTGGCCGCCGAGACCGGCATCCCGCGCTTCGTCGCCGGGGTGCTCGGCCCGACCAGCCGCACCTGCTCCATCTCCCCCGACGTGAACGACCCCGCCAAGCGCAACGTCACCTTCGATATCCTGCGCGACAATTATCGCGAAGCTGCGCTGGCGCTCTTCGAGGGCGGCGCGGACCTGATCCTGATCGAGACCATCTTCGACACGCTCAATGCCAAGGCGGCGATCTACGCCCTGGAGGAGCTGTTCGACGAGGGTCACCCGCGCCTGCCGGTGATGATCTCCGGTACCATCACCGATGCCTCGGGACGCACGCTGTCCGGCCAGACCACCGAAGCCTTCTGGAACTCGGTACGCCACGCTCGCCCGCTGAGCATCGGCCTCAACTGTGCTCTTGGCGCCGAGGAGCTGCGCCCCTATCTGCGTGAGCTGTCCGAGAAGGCCGATACCTTTGTCTCCGCGCACCCCAACGCCGGCCTGCCCAATGAATTCGGCGAGTACGACCAGACCCCGGACGAGATGGCCGAGATCATCCGAACCTTCGCCTCGGAGGGTCTGCTCAACATCATCGGTGGCTGCTGTGGCTCCACGCCGGAACATATCCGCGCGATCAAGGGTGTGGTGGATCAATGCGCGCCCCGCAAGGTGCCCGAGATCGCCAGAGCTTGCCGCCTGTCGGGGCTTGAGCCCTTCAACATCCAGCCGGACTCGTTGTTCGTCAATGTCGGTGAGCGTACCAACGTCACCGGCTCCGCGCGCTTCCGTCGCCTGATCAAGGAAGAGGATTACACCACCGCGCTGGAAGTCGCCCTCGAGCAGGTCGAGAGCGGCGCGCAGGTCATCGACGTCAACATGGATGAAGGCATGCTGGAGTCACAGGAGGCCATGGTGCGCTTCCTGAACCTGATCGCCTCGGAGCCGGATATCTCGCGGGTGCCGATCATGGTCGACTCCTCCAAGTGGGACATCATCGAGGCGGGGCTCAAGTGCATCCAGGGCAAGGCGGTGGTCAATTCCATCTCGCTCAAGGAAGGCGAGGAAAGCTTCCGTCACCAGGCGCAGATCTGTCGACGCCATGGCGCGGCCGTGGTGGTCATGGCATTCGATGATGTCGGACAGGCCGACACCTATGAGCGCAAGATCGAGATCTGCGAGCGCGCCTACCGATTGCTGGTCGAAGATATCGGCTTCCCGGCCGAGGACATCATCTTTGACCCCAACATCTTCGCCATCGCCACCGGCATCGAGGAGCACAACAACTACGGCGTCGATTTCATCGAGGCCACGCGCTGGATTCATGCCAACCTGCCGCATGCGATGATCTCCGGCGGCGTCTCCAACGTGTCCTTCTCGTTTCGCGGCAACAACCCGGTGCGTGAAGCGATCCACTCGGTGTTCCTCTATCACGCCATCCAGGCGGGTTTGAGCATGGGCATCGTCAATGCCGGCCAGCTGGCGCTCTACGATGATCTACCCGATGAGTTGCGTGAGGCCGTCGAGGATGTGGTGCTGAATCGTCGTGATGACAGTACCGAGCGTCTGCTCGACATTGCCGACAAGTACAAGGGTGATGGCAGTACTGGCGAGAAGAAGGAAGATCTCGAGTGGCGCAGCTGGCCAATCAACAAGCGTATCGAGCACGCGCTGGTCAAGGGCATCACCACGCATATCGAGGAAGATACCGAAGAGGCGCGGGTCCAGGCGGCGCGCCCCATCGAGGTCATTGAAGGCCCCTTGATGGATGGCATGAATGTCGTCGGTGACCTGTTCGGTGCCGGCAAGATGTTCCTGCCCCAAGTGGTGAAGTCGGCACGGGTCATGAAACAGGCGGTTGCCCACCTGATACCCTTCATCGAGGCAGAAAAATCCGGAGACACCCAGGCCAAGGGCAAGATCGTCATGGCCACCGTCAAGGGCGATGTCCACGATATCGGCAAGAACATCGTCGGCGTGGTGCTTCAGTGCAACAACTATGAGGTGATCGATCTGGGCGTGATGGTACCCGCCGAAAAGATCCTGCAGACCGCCATCGACGAGAAGGCCGATATCATCGGGCTTTCGGGCCTGATCACGCCATCACTGGACGAGATGGTCAGCGTCGCCAGGGAAATGCAGCGTCGGGGCATGCAGTTGCCGTTGCTGATCGGGGGCGCCACCACCTCCAAGGCGCACACGGCGGTCAAGATCGAGCCACAGTATGAGCATCCGGTCATCTATGTCACCGATGCGTCGCGCGCCGTGGGCGTGGCGTCTCGTCTGCTGTCACCCGAGCTCAAGCCCGACTTCGTCGATCAGGTGCGCAGCGAGTATGCCGTGGTGCGTGAGCGCAATGCCAAACGACGCCCGAAGGCTGCGGACCTTGACTATGCCCAGGCGCGCAAGCGCCGCTTCCAGCCTGACTGGGAGAATTACACGCCGCCGGCGCCAAGTTTCACGGGCCTCAAGGTCTTCGATGGGTATGATCTCAACGAACTGGTCGAGCGTATCGACTGGACGCCCTTCTTCATGAGCTGGCAGCTGTCAGGCAAGTATCCGAAGATCCTGCAGGATGAGGTGGTCGGAGACGCCGCGCGTGCCCTGTTCGCCGATGCCAGAGAAATGCTGCGCAAGTTGATCGATGAGAAGGTGCTGACCGCACGTGGGGTCATCGGTTTCTGGCCAGCCAACTGTGTCGACGACGATACCCTGGAGGTCTATGCCGATGAGTCGCGTACTCACGTCATCGAGCACCTCCACCACATCCGTCAGCAGATGACCAAGAACCGCGACGGCGTCTGTCACAGCCTCGCCGATTTCATCGCTCCCCGAGACAGTGGCAAGCCGGACTGGATCGGTGGCTTCGCCGTCACCACCGGGCATGGGGCGGATGAATTGGCCAGACAGTACGAGGAGGCTGGCGATGACTACAACGCCATCATGGTCAAGGCGTTGGCGGATCGTCTCGCCGAAGCCTTTGCCGAGCGCCTGCACGAACGTGTCCGCAAGGAGTTCTGGGGATATGACGCCGAAGAAGTGCTCGACAACGAGGCACTGATCGCCGAGCAGTATCGGGGCATACGCCCGGCGCCAGGCTACCCGGCCTGCCCGGACCACACCGAGAAGGCCACGCTGTTCCGCATGCTCGAACCGGAGACGCATGCCGGCATGGTGCTGACCGAGAGCTTCGCCATGTGGCCGGCCGCCGCCGTTTCCGGCTGGTACTTCGCCCATCCTGAGTCGAAGTACTTCTCCACCGGCAAGATCACCCGGGACCAGGTGCTGTCATTGGCGGAGCGCAAGCGCATGCCACTCGCCGAAATGGAGCGCTGGTTGTCACCGGTACTGAGCTACGATCCGGACAACGCCAGCTAGATCAGGTCGTACGAAGATTTGCCGACAGCCGGCAAGCGTATCTCGCATGATCATGCAAAGGGCACCTGCCAGCGCAGGTGCCCTTTTGCGTGGGGCTGGTTGACTCAGCAGAGTCTCGGTCAGCGTCATGCATCGGATGCTGCCTGTGACACCTCACGCTATAATGGCCTCCTTTGTCCTTCCCTGCCCTCTGACCTGCGAGCCGTCTGTGTCCCTGTTCTGCGCATCCATCCCGTCTGTCCTGCCCTGCGCGGCGGCATCGTCTGAAGGTGACTCTGGTGATTGCCGGCGGCGGTATTCACCGGCGATGGGGCGTGCGTGATGTTGCCTGAACGCCAACGCAGCCTGAGAATTCTGAAGCTGGCACTGCCCATCATCGGTGGCATGCTGTCGCAGAGCCTTCTCAATCTGATCGATGCCGCCCTGGTAGGACAGCTTGGTGAGACGGCGCTGGCCGGAGTCGGGGTCGGGGGCTATGCCATGTTCATGGTCACGGCCTTGATCTTCGGGCTGTCATCCGCCGTGCAGGCCCAGACCTCTCGACGGCTGGGAGAATCTGCCCCCGAACGTTGCGGCGAAGGGCTGAATGCCGGACTGATATTGGCATTGTCGGTGGGCATTCCCGTGATGTTGGCCTGCCATCACTGGGCAGACACCTTGCTTCGTCTGATCAATGACCAGCCTGAGGTCCACGCAACGGCCACCTCCTACTTCCAATGGCGCGTCGCCGGCATCGTGCCCGTCGCCATGGCATTCTGCTTCCGCGGATTCTGGAATGGACTTCAGCGCACCGGTATCTATCTGCGCATCATGTTGATCACCCAGCTGATCAATGTGGTGTTGAGCATCATCTTGATCCATGGACTCTATGGCGCCCCCAGGATGGGCGCCGATGGTGCAGGTGCCGGTACGACACTGTCACTCTTCGTGGCATTGGGCCTGTGGGTACAGGCGACCCTGGGAGAGCGCAGACAACATGGCGTACTGCATGCCTGGCCGCCACTGGGACACTACCTGACGCTGCTCAAGCTGGCGGTGCCCCATTCCTTCCAACAGCTGTGGTTTGCGGCGGGCTATGCCGTGTTGTTCTGGATTCTGGGCAGGATCGACGCGGCCAGCGTGGCGGTGGGTCATGTGCTGGTCAATCTCTCCCTGCTGCTCATTCTGCCCGGAGTCGGTCTGGGGCTGGCGGCCATGAGTCTGGTGGGCCAGGCATTGGGACGCGATCACCATGAAGATGCCCATCGTTGGGGATGGGATACGGTGCGCATCGCCCTGCCTTGCCTCATGCTGCTGGGATTGCCGCTCTGGGCGGCACCGGAAAGCGTGCTGGGCCTCTTCCTGCATCGCCCGGAGTTGATCGCGCTGGGCAAGCTCCCGTTACAGCTGACCGCCGTGATGATCATCATGGACTGCGCGGCCATCGTGCTGGCTCAGGCGTTGCTCGGGGCTGGTGCCAATCGCACGGTCATGACCGCCACCCTGGCCATCCAATGGCTGCTCTTCCTCCCGCTTGCCTGGTGGTTCGGGGTGCATCTGGAGGGTGGCTTGCTGGCCATCTGGTGTACTCAGCTCGGGTATCGAATCTTCAACTCCCTTGTCTTCAGTGCCATCTGGCAACGCAGAGAGTGGCAGTTGCTGCGGCTTTGAGTCTCGCCCTCTTCCTTCATAAAAGGGCCGTGGTGGCCTTGTCCTGTCGACCTCGAGATCGCCATGGGGGCATCACCGCCACGTGGATTCCCTTTCATCTGGCATCGCCTCTGAATCGGTCTGGAGGACCGAAGCGTTGAAATCGGGTGATAGTGCACGGTTGTTGAGGCGTATGACATGCTGAGGTCTGGAGTATGTTGGTCATACTGTAAATCCTTGTCATCGGGTGCCGACATGTCGATCACGTCTACATCAGGAGGTTGGATCAAGAGTGCGCGGCGATGGATTCCCGTCGCTTGCGTCATGGCGTTCAGCCCCCCGATTGCCGCTTCCTCAGCCCCCCTCCCACCAGTCCTTGATGTTGCCTCGGCCAGCAGTCACTCGAGCATGACCAGGGTGGCCGACGAGATGCCCCCCACGGCGGCGTCCCTCGCGCCCGGGCGAAATCTGACCGTCGTCTTCGTCAATCCGGGGCTGCCTGGGGAACGATTCTGGAACATGGTCACGGCGATGATGCAGGCAGCAGCTCGAGACCTGAATGTCTCGCTGGAAGTCGTATATGCCGAGCGAAATCCCATCCTCATGAAACGATTGGCAAGCGCGGCCCTGGCGCGTGCAACACCCCCGGACTACCTCGTGCTGGTCAATGAGGAGCAGGCCGCTTCCGACCTCCTGCCTCTGGCAGATGGCGGCTCATCACATGTCGTGATGCTGTTGAACGGCTTGACCCCGGAGGAGCAGACAACTCACGGCGTCCCGGGCAGTGTCCACCCCTCCTGGATCGCCAGCGTCATTCCCGACAACCATGGTGCCGGGAGAAGGATGGCCAGCGAATTGATTGACGCGGCGCGTATCTATCCGCCCGGTGAAACGCGCCACGGGCTCGCCTTGATCGGCGATACCAGAACGCCAGCCTCCATCGCTCGCAATGCCGGGATGCTGAATGGCTTTGCTGAGCATGATGCCGTCAAGATGACGCGCATTCTCGAGGCACGCTGGAACCTTCCGGATGCTGAGCGGCTCACGCATCACTATCTCCAATGGGCCGAACGCTCGGGATTGCACAATACCCTCATCTGGGCGGCAAACGACGCCATGGCGGAAGGTGCCGTCCGAGCGGTTGAAGCCAGTGGCATGCAGCCGGGCAAGGATGCGCTGATCGCGGGTCTCAACTGGTCGCCCGAGGGCATCGCCATGGTGATGGACAAGCGCATGGTGATGTCAGATGGCGGGCATTTCATGGCGGGAGCCTGGGCGATGGTGATGTTGAGAGACCACGCTGATGACCCCCACTGGGCCCCCAGAACCGTGCACTTCCCGATGAGCCCCATCCATCAGGGAAATGTCGATATCTACGGCCCGTTGCTGATCCAGCCGGACTGGGAAACGGTGGACTTCACGCGCTTCAGATTGCAGACAATGGAAGACGACTACGCGTTTGATCCGATGGCAGTGTTGGAGCAGATGAAAGACTCGCCTGCGCCACTCGAACGACAGGACTGATCGAGCAGATCATGGTGCGGCCCCGGGAGAGGAACACGTCAGATCACCCGTCGCCAGGCAGCCCTCTCCCCTTCAGCTCGCCAGCCGCGGGGATCGACTTGCTTCCTGACAGCCTGTCACACGCGATAATGGAGTCATCATGAGATTGACGCGACCTTCACTGGCTTCACGATGTTCGAGGATGTGCCGTGCCCTTGCCCTGTTGGCATTGATGTCCATCTCAACGATGACTCAGGCCGAGAGCTTGCGTCCCATCAAGCAGGTCGTGTTTCTGAACCCCGGATATTCCACGGAAACGTTCTGGGCCCAGGCGATCATCGCTGCCTCGACGACCGCTGAATCCCTGGGGATGCATCTGGAAGTCTTCAGTGCCAGACGCAACACCGACGAATTCATTCGAATGGGAAAGCAGGTATTGAACCGAGAGAGCCCTCCGGATCTATTGATCACCACCAACAACCATGGACTGGCGGTTCCATTGATCGAGATCAGCCATGCCGTGCGCGTGCCCATGATCATCATCGTCAATAGCCTGACCCCCCGCCAGGCCAGAGCGTTGGGCAAGCCACTTGGCCGATATCCCTACTGGCTGGGCAGTGTTTCGCCTGATCATCAGCAAGGGGGGCACGACAGCATGGTGGCACTCATCAATCGCCATGACGTCTTGCATGGCAAGTCGGATGGTCGAGGCATCGCTCTTGTCGGAGGGCTGCATGACGAGGCGACACGACTCCGGGTGCGCGGTGTACAGGACGCGCTTCTCAGAGCCCCCCATCTGTCCCTGGATCGGATATTTCAGGCCAACTGGAGTTATGAGGATGCCTACCGAAAGGTCGAAAGCTACTTGAGACATCAAACAGACGCCCGCCCCCTTCGCATGATATGGGCGGCCAATGACCTGATGGGCATCGCGGCCATTGATGCCCTCAAGCACAATGGGCTTCGCCCGGGCAAGGATGTCGTCGTGGCTGGCATGGGATGGACCCGTGCCGGAATCGATCACCTGCGCTCAGGAGAGATGGAGGTCAGTGCTGGCGGAGGCGCCCTGGCGACCGCCTGGTCACTGGTCCTGCTCGCCGCGGTACAACAAGGAACTCTCCAGGCAGGTGATATCGGCACTCGCTATTACACCATGGGGATCGCGCTGGCTGGGGACCCGGAGGCCTTTCTGGACAGGATTCCTCTGGAAGTCCTTGCCCTGCAACCGATGGATCATCTGATCAATGAGGTCGCGACACTTCCCCCTGATGCCTCTCCCTTCCTTCCGATGCCCGCTCATGCCGCTTCATCGTCCAGCGTTGCAGCACCGAGTGCACTGACGGCCGTCCATCAGGGAGCACGCCGCCATGCGCAATGACGAGACACAGGACAGGCCTCACGACACGACAGAGGCGCATGAGGGCCACGATGCCTCGCCCCTGCGCTGGCGGATATTGCGCGTGCTGGCGCCGCTCATCCTGTTGATCTGTGCAGTCAGCGGTGTCGTGGGTTATTCACTGTATTCAAGTGAAACCATCAAGCACATGCACGAAGATCATCAAGAGATGATGAATATCACGGTATTGTCCCTGCCAAGTGCGATCTGGAACTTCGATGACGATGTCATTCACGCCTATCTGGAAACGCTGAGCAGTCACCCCAGCGTGCATGCAGTGCGCTACTACAACCATGAGGGCTCTCTCGTCGAGGAGATCACCAAGGCGGGCGACGCCCTGGACCCGATGATACATTCCCAGGAGCTGGTCTATCGCAATTCTCTCGTGACGCAGGTCGTGGGGCGACTGGAGATGGAAAGCACCAATGCTCCCTTGCTTGCCAAGCAATACCAGGGAGGAGCGCTGCTGTTCGTCATCGCACTCTCGATCATCATCTGCGTTCTGCTGATCGTTTCCTGGCAATTGAAACGCTACGTGATGGTCCCTCTCAACCGGGCGATCGCCAGCATGCGTCAGCTGGAGAATCCGCAGACGGCATTTCGCAGGATCCCGCTCACGCGCTCAAGAGAGATCAACAAGGTCATTGCACAGCTGAATAGCCTGGGGGAGCGCATCTTCATCATGATGGAGGCGCTGCGTGACAACGAAGAGCGCTATCAGCATTTCTATCGCGACACCCCTGCACTGCTCTTGGTGATTGATGCTCACGGTACGGTGCTGGATGTCAGCCAGAGGATGCTCGAGGTAACGGGGTGGAAGCGAGAGCAACTGGTGGGATCGCCCTTCGATACCTTGATCATCGGCCAGAATGCTCATTGTATCGATCGCATCAGCTCGGCGCTTCGCAAGGGGGACGCGTGCGAGAACCAGGTGATGACCCTCAAATGCCTCTACGAAGAGGACCGGCAGGTACAGGTGGTCATCCCGTCGGCTACCAATGACAGCGAACGCGGCACCATGATGCTGCTGTCGGACGTTACCGAATTGAAGCGGACCCAGAAGCGATTGCTGGAGCATGAGCTTATCGACCCGCTGACACAGCTGCCGAATCGTCTGGCCCTGAACTCACACCTTCAGACACTCATCAATGGCGGGGCTCCCTTCGGACTGCTGCTGGTCAACATCGATCGTTTTCACAGCATCAATCACCACCTCGGCCCTGTCGACGGCGACATCCTGCTCAAGGAAGCGGGAGAACGTCTGAAGAGTTGCACTCCAGCCTGGATGGGTCGCTCCGGCGGAGATGAATTCGTCATGACCTGTGACACAAGCGAATTGCGCGCCCTGGCGCGTCGGATTGAACTGGCCTTCTCGACGCCGCTTCTCAAGGCGGGGGAGCCCATCAATCTCAGCCTGAGCAAGGCAGGGCTTGAAGTTCGCCAGGATGATGAGACGCCCAGTCGTCTGATGCGCCTGCTCGAGCGCACTGTCATGGATATCAAGCACAAGGGAGGCAACCAGTACCGACTCTGTGTACGCGACAGCGCTCTGGAGGACGGTGAGCCATTGTTCCTCAAGGAGCGTCTGATTCGCGAGGCCCTGACCAGAGGTTGGCTCTGCCTTTACCTGCAGCCCATCTTCCAGGCGCAAAGTCCTGATCTCGATGCTCCAACATTGCTGGGGGCGGAGGCACTGGTGCGTATCCATCACCCAGACCTTGGCTTGATTGCGCCCGATGAATTCATTGCGGCAGCGGAGAAGACGGGGCAGATCATCGATATCGGAAACTGGGTACTGGAAGAAGCGGCCGTCATCTTGAGTGAATGGCAAGAGCAAGGTATCGAGACTCGTTACCTGTCCGTCAATGCCTCTGTCATGCAGTTCAGGGATCAGGGCCTGCTGCACAAGCTCGAATCATTGATCGAACGCCATCCGATACGTCCTCGGCAGCTGATCATCGAAGTGACCGAAAATCTGATGCTCGACAATGAGGACAGCCTGCGCTTTCAGCTGGAGGCGATTCGCAAGCTGGGCGTGAATCTGTCATTGGATGACTTCGGTACTGGCTTTTCATGCCTTTCCTATCTTCACAACCTGCCCTTCGGCACCTTGAAGATCGACCGCTCGTTCGTGATGAACGTACAGACAAGCCGGCGAGACAGGGAGCTTGCACGCATCATCGTCGACATGGGGCATTCGCTTGGCATGCAGGTCGTCGTGGAGGGAATCGAGGCACGGGGTCAGGCAGAGATCTTCAGGGCCATGGGAGTGCGCGCCTTCCAGGGGTATCACTTCGCGCGTCCGATGCCCCTGCAGGCCTTCAATGCCCGGTACTCTTCGTCAAGTGAAACCCGCATGTGTCTTCTTCGGGCGGCGACACCCGACGATCAGAATCGCGACCGCCAGATAGGCACGGGCCGTGACGAGGATTGACGGCAGCAACATGATGTCATTCAGGGCCAGACGCGCATATTGCAGCCTCTGGCCTTTTCTTTCGTTCTTGCCGTAGGCACACTCATGGCATCTTCTTCATAACCCTATCATCGAAAAGTATGATTATTTATTCTTTTAAAGAATAAAAGATAGGGAGTAAGGTGACCGCAGCATCAACAAGACTCGCATCAGTGGTCGCCCACCTGATGCCCGACCGCAGGACACCCCTGACATGTATCGGTATGACACTTACGACCAGACCCTGGTCGACGAGCGGGTAGCTCAGTTCAAGGACCAGATGGACCGCTATCTGGCCGGCCGCCTGGGTGAGGAAGAATTTCGTCCCCTGCGCCTGCAGAACGGCCTCTACATTCAGCGTCACGCACCGATGCTGCGTATCGCCATTCCCTACGGCATGCTGAGCGCTGCACAGCTGCGCTCACTGGCTGCCATCAGCCGTCGCTATGACCGTGCCTATGGTCACTTCACCACGCGTCAGAATCTGCAGCTCAACTGGCCGAAGCTTGAAGATGTCCCGGCGATCCTCGCCGAGCTGGCCCAGGTCGAGATGCATGCGATCCAGACCAGCGGCAACTGCATCCGCAATACCACCACGGATCAGTTCGCCGGTATCGCGCAAGACGAGACGGTGGATCCGCGTCCCTGGTGTGAGCTGATTCGTCAGTGGTCCACCCTGCACCCGGAGTTCGCCTATCTGCCGCGCAAGTTCAAGATTGCCGTCACCGGCGCCAGCGCGGACCGTGCCGCGATCCAGGTCCACGATATCGGCCTGCGCCTGACACGTGGCGAGGATGGTCGCGTCAAGGCGACCGTGCTGGCAGGTGGCGGCCTCGGTCGTACCCCGATGGTCGGCGATGTCGTGCGGGAAGATCTCGATTGGCAGCACCTGCTGACCTATCTTGACGCCATCGTCCGCGTCTACAACCAGTGGGGCCGTCGTGACAACAAGTACAAGGCGCGCATCAAGATCCTGGTCAAGGCATTGGGCATCGAGGAGTTCCGCCGCCGTGTCGAGGAAGAATGGGCACACCTGAAGGATGGCCCCGAGACACTGACAGACTCGGCGGTTGCCAAGGCGACCGAGTACTTCCCGGAACCGGCGCGTCGTGCCGTCGGCGAGGACGCGATTGCGGCCTACGAGACACTGCGCAGCGAGAACCGGGCCTTTGCCCGTTTCGTGACCAACAATGTCGTCGGCCACAAGGTCCCGGGTTACAAGGCCGTGACCTTGTCACTCAAGCGCCGTGAACTCGCGCCGGGCGATGTCACCGCTGATCAGATGGACGCCGTGGCCGACCTCGCGGAAGAGTACGGTTTCGGTGAACTGCGTGTGACGCACGAGCAGAACCTGGTGCTGTCAGATGTGCCGGTCGATCAGCTCGAGAATCTCTGGAAGGCGCTGGACACGCTGGGCATGGCCAATCCGACCGTTGGCACCCTGGCCGACATGATCTGCTGCCCTGGCGGAGATTTCTGCTCACTGGCCAATGCCAAGTCGATCCCGATCGCCCAGGCACTGCAGGATCGCTTTGAAGACCTCGATTTCCTGTATGACCTCGGCCCGCTGGATCTGAACATCTCCGGTTGCATGAACGCCTGCGGCCACCACCACGTCGGCAACATCGGCATTCTCGGTGTCGACAAGAAAGGCCAGGAGTTCTACCAGGTCTCGCTTGGCGGCCGCAGTGATGACAACGCGACCATCGGCAAGATTCTCGGCCCGTCGTTCAATGCCGAGGACATGCCGAACGTCATCGACAAGGTGTTGCAGGTATATGTCGAGCAGCGACTGGAAGATGAGGTCTTCGTCGATACTTACCACCGCATCGGCATGAAGCCGTTCAAGGAGCGCGTCTATGCCTGAGGTGACAGCGGAAATGACGTCAGCACGTGAATTGACTGATCAGCGTCAAGGCGGAGTCATCCGTCAGAACCAGCTGGTCCCCGAGGACGCCTGGCAGGTCGTGCGCCTTGATGAAGACGGTAACCTGCCGAGCTACCAGCAACCTGCCCTGCTGCCTCTGGCACACTGGCAGGCGCTGGTGGACGCAGGTGAAGGGTCTGACCAGCTTGGCCCCTGGCTTGCCAGCGATACCGAGCTGACACCGGAGCTGGGAGAAGCACTTGCCACTGCACCGCTGCTGGCAGTCGATTTCCCCAACTTCAATGATGGGCGTGGCTATACCCTCGCCCGCCTGATGCGAGAGCGGTATGGTTTCCAAGGCGAAATTCGTGCCATTGGCGATGTGCTGGTCGATCAGCTGCATTACATGAGCCGCTGTGGCATCGACGCCTTCCAGCTGCGCTCGGACCAGTATGTGGAAGATGCCTTGTACGCGCTGTCCATCTTCAGCGTGAGTTACCAGACAGGTATCGATCAGACGAGTCCGCTGTTCTCTCGTCGCTGGTAACCCTGACGACTAGCCAATGAAAGGCCCCGTGAGCTGGATGTCACCAGTTCACGGGGCCTTTTCGTTTCTGGTCACCTCTTTCGTTGCAGACCTTGTCGAGGTATCGGTCTCTATCATGGTATCGACGCCTATCGACAGGTCACGCCGCCATCACCGTGGCCAGCAATGCCATGCCCCCGACCAACAGAGCAGCCATCACCAGTCCTACCACCAGAAAGTCCAGCGCATGACCATGCTCGAAGTCACGTTTGCGGTTGGCTTCCTTCTGAACGCCGATGAATGCAGCAAGCACGGATTTGACTTCGTTGATCATGAGCACCTCCCAGAATGACGCATATCAATATGGTGGTGGAACAACGCTGCAAGGCGTGGCGGCAACCCCTGCGGACAACTACGATGAGGTGATGCTGCCTTTCGCGTCACATGCGGACCTGAATTCACTATTGGCCAGAATCTACTCGAATACCAGTGAATCATGACACGGACGGGTCACAAGACAGCAGCTTCCAGTGCATTATACAGCCGCTGAAGGAGCTATCCTCATGGAACTTTCCGTCGTGCCATCTCTGCCTTTCAAACCCTTGACGGCCCATCCGCTGTCCTGGATGAACCGTCCTGATGATCTCGTGCACCCTCTCGCCCCCTGGATGCGATGCCAGCAGGTCATCTGGTCGCTGGGGTTGCAGGCCTATCAGCAGGAACTGGCCTTCATTCAGCTCTGTCAACTCAAGGGGCTTGAGATGACTCAGGCGCTATTGGCAGGTGACTGGCAGGAGGCTCGGACCTCGCCTGAATTGCTTGGCAAACTCGCCGGGGATGTCACCGAGCATGCGCTGACTCGCATGAAGCGACTGCAGACATTGAATGAAGAATTGCAGGATGCCATCTGGGAAGAGATCTGACTCGCATGACAGGAGCCTCCCCCGGTCTCCACGCAATGTGCCGGGGGAGAGATCACGCCAGAAATGCACAGCGAAAGGGTGCCTCTGGCGATGGCAAGGAGACTGGCGCCGTGAGGATGGAATGTGACGATTCAGGCAAGGACCATGGATGACATCAATCCGTCCGTGTCTGGAACTCACTGAGATCGCACAGCCAGGCATGTGCCGTTTCACGATCCAGCCCGAATTCCGCGATCAGGCTCTCCAGACGCGCATTGAATTCAGCCTCACGCGCTTCAGCCGGGTCCGTTGCCTGGGGGCTGCTTTCTGACGTGGCGGGGGGAGTCGAGGGACGATCCAGCGCATTCAACTCTTCAGCCAATGCCTTTTCAAGTTCATCAAACAAGGCACGCTGCTTGCGGGCGCTTGCGATGACCTTTTCATCATGTCGGTTCATGCATGGTTTCCACTATTGATCTTGTCGACAACAAGAAGAGAGGCTGAAACATTCAAGACAGCAAAATATCACACTATGCCCAAGGCTTCTGCAATGTCATATCGGCAACATGGGGGAGTAACGGAACCAGAAGGCAACCCCTTGGGAAGAATGCCACCAGGGAAGTGATATCTTCTTGAAAGCCATGAAGAAAGCGCCTGTCATCATGCCCATTTCCCACCATGCTAGCAAGCATGCAAGGGACGCTGACCCGCCGCCTTGAGACGGCAATTCCCAAGCAATCTCACCATGTTGGGCATGGCGTTGACCAGACGCTCGGTGCGTGATCGACAAGCAACGAACGCTTTGTCGTTGTGGTGTATCCTCAGTGTACGAAAAATACACGGATGATGTATCTGATGATCAAGGATAATGATCTTTCCTCAGACAACACACCACCAGGGCGGTCTTTCCTTGACGCCACGCGAGAATTCGCCGGCCTTTCGATTCGGCACTGGTTGGGGCTGGTAGCGCTCTCAGGCGTGGTGCTAGGCCTGGTGTTGATCATTCTCGAAAGAGACAGCCGCGAGATGGAAGCGCTGCATGCGGCTTCCACGCGTGACCTCATCACGAGCGAGAGGCGTCTGCAGGCAAGCCTGCTGGTCGAGCAGACGCTCGGCGTGATTGCCTCACGGCATCGAGATTACGAACATCGTCTGCAGCGACTGATGATGACGACGATGCGGGCCCCCTTCCTGGGAATCACCCACCTTACCGGTCGAGATCGGTCCTATATCAGTACCGAGCTCCTGCGTCAGTTCCCTGATCTTCGCATCAACCCGGATTGGATCGATATCGTTCAATTGCCGAGCAATCTCTATCCGGATTGGTGGTCAACCGAACTCAATCTGCGCCTGCACACGAGCAATGACATTCCTCACTTCCTGCGTGGCACGGACGCAGGCCTGATCTTCGCCATCCCGAGCCAGCAGGGCCTGGGCAAGGATGGTGAGGTTCGACGCCCTCGCAACACCGCCTCGACCATCTGGACCCTGATTCATATCGACCCGCAGATGGTGGCATTCCTGGTCGCCAACGAGCTTCGTCAATCCCTGCATGCCAGCCTGGACAAGGGAGAGAGTCGCTATGTCTGGATCAATGAAATTCTGGATCCGACGGGCGGCCCCGGCTACGCCCGTCGCCTGATTCACCCGCTCTTGCCCGGCACCGAAGGCACGCTGCTCTCCACCGAGCATCAGGACAGCAGTGGACGCCAGCCTTACAAGACCGAACTCGAGGGTGTCCTGCAGGGAAGTGGCATCTTCTTCGATTACCGCTTCCCCCGCTCCCGTGGGGGGCCTGAAGAAGACAAGACGACCTATGCCGCGCTGTATCCGCCCTTCCAATGGATCGTGGCCAGTGGGGTCTACATGGGCGACATCAACAATGCTGCCCTGACAGCCCACGCGGACATCATGCAGGAGAAAAGTCGTCTGGAGCGATGGCATCTCCTGCTGACCCTCGGTGCCTGCCTGCTGCTGTTCCTGGCCATCGGTCATGCCCTCTTCCGGCAATCCCGCACCCGTCAGCGTCAGATGCGCCAACGCATGGGGTGTCTGGAAAACGAGCTTGAGCAGCGCGGTGAGGACAGGCTGATCAATACCCTGCAGATGATTCGCAATGAACGCTGCCCCCAGCGTGAAGGCAATGACCTCATCGTCGCCGAATACGTGACGGCCATCGCCAGAGAGCTGGGGCTTGAAGAGGCGCAGATCAGCGCACTGGAGCGCACGGCCATGCTCCATGACATGAGCCGACTGACACTTCCCGACACGCTGCTCAAGCCGATGGCGCAGCTTCAGTTCGATCAACAACAGTTGTTGCGTCAACAGGCGGATATCGGCAGCCGAGTGTTGAGAGAAGCGCTCAATGCGCCTCTGGAGGCCAGCCTGCTGAGTGAAAGCCAGCACTACATGCCTTACCGCCAGACGGACTCGGGGGCGGCCTTGCTTTCGCGGTCTGCCAGTCCCGCGATCCTGGCGCTGGTCGTCCAGGTCCTGGAGCTGGTGAGATACTCGGGCCTGACTCAGGCGGAGGCCATCAGTGAAATCGAGCATTGCGCCTACCAACCCTTTGCGCCGGACATCCTTCAGGCGGCACGCAGGGTGTTGACCCGCAAGCCGCTCCCCAGGGCCGAGCCACGCAGCGCGATTCCCGGCCCGCGTCAGATCGAGCGCCATGCGGATCAGTGGCGTGACCAGACGACCGGTTGCTTCAACCGTGCCTTGCTGGAGACCTTGCTGGCAGGCTTGCTGCATGAAGGGCATGTCACTGTGCAGGGGATAACGCTTCACCATCTCCAGCTCGTCGGGACGCAGTCCCCTCTCACTACGGACCGGCAATTCGGTCCCCATCTGAATGCCTGTTTGTACCCGCTCAAGGTGTTCCATCTGGCCCCTGGCCACTTCGTGGTCCTGGAAGACGAGACCGAGGAAGCCTCGAACGTTCCCGTGCTGACTCCAGCCACTCAGCAGCAATTGAGGAATGTACTCAGGACCTTCGAGATAGACGCGGAACTCGTCACCCGACAGAGACTTCTGACCGGTGATGAGTCACTCAAGGACTGGCGACATCACATCGATCAGCTGATCGCTGATGACTGATGATTGATGGCAAGGTCTGAGGGGAGTCGACCGATCCCAGCGGCCTGCCCGAAGTCTCGCCATACCCCCTCCCCACCTCTCAAGGCGACCTGCCTGCCGGCAACGACCAAAGTTGCATTCGTTGAGGCTTGTTCAAATGTCTGACATTTATTAAGGTTCATTCAGACATTTACCGTAGCTTGCCCTGCGCACTACGTCAGCCACGAGGCCTCGCGTGACCATCTCTCGCCCAGACCCACTCTCTGAGACTTCCAGCGATACAGCGCCGGATCAGGATTCCTCTCGCCAGAAAGATTCACTGTCGCCGGCCATGACGGGCTCCAGACAGCCCGTAGCCAGCATGGAAGCCATCGCTGCCTGCCTGGCGCGTGAAATTCTGGCCGGCACGTTCGAGCCAGACGACAACTTCCCGCGTGAAATGGACCTCTGCAAGCGCTTCGATGCCAGCCGTAACCGGCTGCGCAATGCACTGGCCCAGCTGGTGGGGGCCGGATTGCTGGAGCGCACTGCCGGCCGTGGCACCCTGGTGCGGCCGATGAGCGAATGGCAACTGCTGGATCCACTGATGAGCGACTGGATCAGCGGACTGGAAGGCATCAACCCTGCCCTGATGCGTGAGATCTACGCCTTCCGGCTGTCCGTCGAGCCCTATGTCAGCGCCCTGGCGGCGACCAAGGCCAACGCCCAGGACCTCGCAAGGCTGGAGCGCGCCTTCGAGGGAATGGTCGCGACCGCCAATGACGAGCAGCAGGCAGCTCACAGCGAATTTGACGTGGCGTTCCACGAGGCTATCTACCGCGCTACCCACAACCTGGTGTGGGCCCAGCTGGGTAGCTTGCTGCGCCCTTCCATCAGCCAGTTGATCGAGTCCTCCCAGCAGGCGGCACAACAGCACGACCAGGCCCATCACCGTGCCAGTCTCGAGCGACATCGCGCCGTGATGGAAGCCATCCGCCTGCGTCAACCGGACATGGCGCGTACCTGTGCCGAGCGCGTGCTGGAAACGGCTGCGCGCGATCTCGGATTCGGCCTTGATCATCCGCGCCTCGAGACGCCGCGCTTCTGACCCACGACTTTTCCTTCTTCAATGCTTTCCAAGCTCGACACGAGCGTCATCCCAAGGAATCTCGACATGAAAATCACTCGACTCAAGACCTGGCAAGTTCCGCCACGCTGGTTGTTCCTCAAGATCGAGACCGATGAGGGCTGCTATGGCTGGGGGGAACCGGTCATCGAAGGGCGCGCCGCCACGGTGGAAGCCGCGGTCCACGAACTGTCGGATTATCTGGTCGGCCAGGATCCGCGCAACATCGAGCACCTGTGGAACGTCATGTACCGCGCAGGGTTCTATCGCGGCGGCCCTATCCTGATGTCCGCGATCGCCGGCATCGACCAGGCCCTGTGGGACCTGAAGGGCCGTGATCTGGGAGTGCCCGTGCATCAGCTGCTCGGCGGCCCGGTGCGCGACAAGATGCGGATGTACGCCTGGACGGGCGGCGATCGCCCGTCAGAGGTCGGCGCAGGTGCCAAGGCGCTGGTCGACCAAGGCTTCACGGCCTTCAAGATGAACGGCACGCCGGAGATGCAGATCGTCGATTCCCACAAGAAGATCGATGACGCCGTGGCGCGTGTCGCCGAAGCGCGTGATGCGGTCGGCCCGGACGTGGGGATCGGCATCGACTTCCATGGCCGCGTGCACCGCCCGATGGCCAAGGCGCTGCTGCGGGAACTGGAGCAGTTCCACCCGATGTTCATCGAGGAGCCGGTGGCACCTGAGCACCTGCCCGCGCTCAAGCATATCGCCGAGGGCATCGCGACGCCCATCGCCACCGGCGAGCGCCTGCACACCCGCTTCCAGTTCCGTGACCTGCTGGCGGACGGCATGGTCGACATCATCCAGCCGGATCTCTCCCACTGCGGCGGCATCAGTGAAGGCTTCAAGATCGCGACGCTGGCCTCGGCCTACGACGTGGCCCTGGCACCGCACTGCCCGCTGGGCCCGCTGACGCTGGCGGCTTCCCTGCAGCTGGATGCGGTGTGTCACAACGCCTTCATCCAGGAACAGAGCATGGGCATCCACTACAACAAGGACAACGACGTCCTGGATTACCTGGTCGACAAGGACGCGCTGGCGATCAAGGACGGATTCTGCGCCATTCCCCAGGGCCCGGGGCTCGGGGTCGAGATCGACGAAGCCTTCGTCGAGGAACGTGCCAAGGTCGGGCATCGCTGGCGCAATCCGGTCTGGACCCACGAAGACGGCTCCGTCGCTGAGTGGTAATGCAGAGCAAGCCGCAACGTACACACTGACAACACAGACGCCATGCCAGGACAGGCTCTCAGCCGAAGGTCTGTCACGCTGCAGAAGGGACTCATCATGACCCGTACCGCATCACCCCATACTGAACTCCCCGCCTTCGCGGACTTTCGCTACCCGGACCTCGCGGGTGCCAGTGTCTTCATCACCGGCGGAGGCTCGGGTATCGGTGCCGCATTGACCGAAGGCTTCCTGGCGCAGGGTGCCAAGGTCGCCTTCGTCGGGTTGTCCGATGCCAGCGAGTTCTGTGACGCCATGGAGGCCCGATACGCCAATCGCCCCCTGTTCATCCGCTGCGACATCCAGGAGATCGAGGTATTGCAGGCGGCTGTTGCACAGGCGCGCGAGGCCCATGGCCCGATAGGCGTTCTGGTCAACAATGCGGCCCGCGACACTCGCCATACGCTGGAGGAATGGACGGTGGAGCAGTGGGATGAATCCATCGCCACCAACCTGCGTCCCCAGTTCTTCACCGCTCAGGCGGTCGCGGCTGACATGCGGGCACTGGGAGGCGGCGCCATCATCAACCTGTCTTCCAACAGCTACATGCTGGGGCTGGGGGGCTATCCCACCTACGTCACCGCCAAGGCCGGCATCATGGGGCTTACCAAGGCGCTGGCGCGTGAACTGGGGCCAGACGCCATTCGCGTCAACTGTCTGATTCCGGGCTGGGTAATGACGGAGCGTCAGCGCGAGCTGTGGGTCAATGACAAGGACTTGAACGAGTGCATCGACCAGCAGTGCCTCAAGGAAGCGATTCCGGTCGAGGACATGATCAATCCTTGTCTGTTCCTGGCCTCCACCGCCTCACGCATGATGACCGGCCAACCGATGGTCGTGGATGGAGGTCGAGTGTGAGCGCCGTCCATGCCCTCCCCGCCTGGATCGCCGTGGATTGGGGCTCCAGCAATCTGCGTGCCTGGGCGCTGGATGATCAGGATCGGATCATCGCCCAGGCAAGCAGTGCCCGCGGCATGCTGGGTCTGGCGAGCGATGAATTCGAGGATGTCCTGCGGGTGGTGATCAATGACTGGCTGCCCGAGGACTCCACCTCAAGCATGCCGGTGTTGATCTGCGGCATGGCGGGCGCACGCCAGGGCTGGGTGGAAGCGGCCTACCTTCCGGTCCCGGGTGAGCAAGCCCCTGCCATCGATGTCCTGTCTGGCCTGGCAGAGCAGCTGACCCATGTGGCAACGCGCGACAGACGTATCGCCGTCACCATCGTGCCGGGGCTGTGTCAGCACCAGCCGGCCTTTGATGTCATGCGCGGTGAGGAGACACAGCTGGCGGGTCTGGTCGCCGCTCAGCCGGGCTATAGCGGGGCCGTCTGTCTGCCCGGCACCCACGCGAAGTGGGCACAGCTCGAGAACGGTTCGATCACGGGCTTCACCACCTTCATGAGCGGTGAACTCTACAAGCTGCTCAGTCAGGATTCGGTCCTCAAGCACTCCGTGGCGGGAGGGGATCTTGCCGATGAGCCACAGCGTCAGGCATTTCTGGCAGGCATCGATGCGGCCATGGCGGAACCGGCGCGCATGACGGCGGCGCTGTTCGGCATCCGTGCGCGGGATTTGCTCGATGAACGCCTCGATGATGAGGCCTCGCGCGCGGCCTTGCTGGGTGCGCGGCTTTCCGGTCTGGTGCTGGGCCTTGAGCTGGCTGGTGCCACATGCCTGCAGCCGCAAGGGTCGCTGATCACCTTGATCGGTGATGACACCTTATGCCAGCGCTATCGGATCGCACTCGAGCATCTGGACTATCGCGTCAGCCTGGCCGCCAATGCCGACATGATTCTGGCCGGGCTCGGGCGCATTCATCACGCCTGTCAGGCACGCCTCGCCACTGACTGACACCCCCATCTTCCCCCTGGAGAATTTCATGAGCCTTCCCCTGGTTGCCATTCTGCGCGGCGTCACGCCGCAGGAAATCATCGCGATTGCCGACGAGATCATCGCGGCGGGCATCACCCGTATCGAGGTCCCGCTCAATTCGCCCCAGCCGCTGGTCAGCATCGCGGCACTGGTCAAGCACTGTGCGACGGCCCATGACGGCCAGATCCTCATCGGTGCCGGCACCGTCCTGACGCCGGAGCAGGTGAGGGACGTGCATGGCGTCGGTGGTCGGCTGATCGTGTCGCCCAATGCCGATGTCGAGGTCATTCGCGAGAGCCGCCGCCTCGAGATGGTGTCCATGCCAGGCATCGTCACGCCGACGGAGGCCTTCGCGGCCCTCGCCGCCGGCGCCTCAGGCCTCAAGCTCTTCCCGGCGACCCAGGTCGGTATCGTCAACATGAAAGCGATGCTGGCCGTGCTGCCCACAGGCACCGAGCTGTATGCCGTCGGGGGCATCGGCAGTGACAACTTCGCGCAATGGCGTGCGGCGGGTGTCCATGGTGCAGGTCTGGGAACGGCCATCTACACGCCGGGTCTGACGGCTTTTGACGTCGGTGAACGAGCACGCAAGCTGGTCTCCGCCTGGACCGCCGCCGACCGAGCCCCAGCGGCTCTCCCACAGGATTCACGAGGAGTAACGGATGACACGATCGACCTGCCTGGGCACGGCTGAGCGCCTCGTGGCCAGCCACTGCGAGCTGGGAGAAGGCCCCGGCTGGACACCCGCGACAACCACCCTGCCTGCGCGGGTGCGCTGGCTGAACATCCTCGCCGGCGAGCTGCATCACGCGGCCGCGGATGGCAGTGATCACGTCATCACTCAGCTTGCGCGCCGCACCTCCTATGCGGCGCTCACCCTTGAAGGCGACTACCTGCTGGTCGGTGAAGGCATGCTGTCACGCTGGAACCCCGAGACAGGCGCCGTGGAGGATGTCATGTCCTTCGAGGCGGACGCCATGCCCGCGACACGCAGCAATGATGCTCGAGTGGATACCCACGGCAGTCTGTGGCTCTCGAGCATGGGCTGCAACGCCGAGACCGGGGCTGGCAGTCTCTACCGCCTGCACCGCGGCAAGCTTTGCAAGCTCATGGATGGGCTGACCATTCCCAATGCGCTGTGTTTCTCGCCGGATGGCCGCTTCGCCTATTTCACCGACACCGTTACCGGTCAGGTGCTGCGCTGGCCGCTGGACGCCGATGGCTGGCCACTCAAATCAGCAGGTGAAGGGTCAGCAAGTGAAGGGGCGGCAGGTGAATACAACGCTCCTGAGGTCTGGGCCGACCTGCAGGATTGTGGCGGTGGCCCGGATGGCGCCGTGATCGACGCCGACGGCCATATGTGGATTGCGCTCTGGGGGGCCGGCCGCGTGGCAAGGCTGGATCATGGCGGCAAGGAAATCGCTCATGTGGCCCTGCCGGTCAGCCAGCCCTCGTGCCCGCTGTTCGGTGGTGAGGGGCTGAGCACGCTGTATATCACCACGGCGCACGAAGGCATGGCCACGCCGGATCATGTGGCGGGTGATGGTGATCTCTTCGCGCTGGACCTGTCAGCACACGGCTTCAAGGGACTGGCAGAAGCGCCGCTGGTGTTGGGCTGACACTGCCATTCCGTCTCTGATTCTTCTTTATTTCTGGACCTCTCATGATGACCGCAGACGCTCCATCCACCCGACCTTCGACAGCGCCCGACGCAACCTGGTCCCCCCAACAGCAGTGGCTGAGCCTGAGCGCCGACGGCATCCAGCTACAGCTGGATCTCGCCGATGGCCTGCTCAAGCTGGCCCACCTGGGGCGCATCGCCCCGGTCACGCCAGCCCAGCACCGCCTGATGAGCGCTGCTGCCACGCCCCAGGCAAGCCTCGATCAGCTCCCGCCCAATACCTTGTTCAATGATGCCGGGCTTGGCTTTGCGGGCTATCCGGCCTTGATCGGTGACCGTGATGGACGTGACTGGCTCACCGACATGCGACTGAGTGAGGTGGCGTGCTCGACCGATTCACTGGGCGCGCATGCTCAGCTGACACTGGCGGATGCCACGAGCGAGCTGGAAGTTCTGCTGTCACTCACGCTCACCATCGAGGGGGTACTGCGTCAGTCCACCACCCTGCGCAATCCTGGTACGGCGGACTATCGTCTCGAGTGGCTGGCGGCCTGCTGCCTGCCACTGCCGAACCGCTTCGAACAGTGCCTGAGCTTCGGTGGCCGTTGGGTCCAGGAGTTCACCGAGACACGCCACGCCCTGAGTGAAGGCACCTTCACGCTCGAGAATCGTCGCGGGCGCAGCTCTCACCAGCGCGTGCCCTCCCTCATCGTGGGTACCGAGGGCTTCAGCGAGCAGTCCGGGGAGGTCATCAGCGCGCACCTGGCCTGGAGCGGCAACCATCGACTGCTGGTGGAGCGCCAGTTCGATGGCAGCACGCAACTGCAGCTGGGCGCACTGCTGTTGCCCGGTGAGCAGGTACTGGCCGCCGGCGACAGCGTCACCACGCCGGAAGTCGTCATGGCGTGGTCTGACACGGGCATCAATGGCGCCAGTCAGCGCATGCATCGTACCTTGCGTGCACGGCTTGACTGGCCGACGCCGAACAAGCCTCGCCCGGTCCACGTCAACACCTGGGAGGCCCTCTATTTCGATCACGACGCCGAGCGGCTGGAGGAGCTGGTCACCGCTGCCGGCGACGTCGGCGCGGAACGCTTCGTGCTCGACGATGGCTGGTTCGTGGGCCGCGATGGTGAGCGAGCAGCGCTGGGCGATTGGTACCTGGATCAGGGCAAATACCCCGAGGGGCTGGGGCCCTTGATCGCGTCCGTCCATGCCCAGGGCATGGAATTCGGTCTGTGGGTGGAACCCGAGATGGTCAATCCGGACAGCGCGCTCTTTCGCACGCATCCCGACTGGATACTGGCGCTGGAAGGCCGTGAGCAGCCGCTGGGGCGGTATCAATGCGTGCTGGATCTCACACGCCCTGACGTCACTGACTATCTGTTTGCGCGACTGGATGCCCTGCTCAGCGACTACCCGATCCGCTATCTCAAGTGGGACATGAATCGCGACCTCACCCACGCCGCGACCCAGTCCGGCGAGCGTCGCGGCATGCCTGCAGCGCATGCTCAGGTACAAGCGCTCTATGCGCTGCTCGCACGTCTGCGCCAGGCGCACCCTGAGGTGGAAATCGAGAGCTGCGCCTCGGGGGGCGCCCGCACCGACCACGGCATTCTGCGCCACACCCATCGCGTCTGGACCTCGGACTGCAACGACCCGCATGAGCGAACGCACATCCAGCGCGGTGCCAGTCGCTTCCTGCCGCCGGAGCTGCTCGGGGCCCATATCGGGCCGGAGCATGCACATACCACGTCGCGGCGTACCTCCCTTGCCTTCCGTGCCTCCACGGCTCTGTTCGGTCACCTGGGCCTTGAACTGGACGTCAGCCAGCTCGCGCCATGCGAGCGTGGGGAGCTGCGCGTCTGGATCGAGCGCTACAAGGCATTGCGCGGGCTGTTGCATGGCGGCGTGAGCTGGCGTCTGGACTGCCTGGATGACGGCCAGCATGCACATGGCGTGGTCAGCCAGGACGGTGAAGAGGCGCTTTACTGCATCAGCCAGCTGGCCATGCCACGCCACGCCGTACCTGCGCCACAGCCGCTGGCAGGGCTCATCGCCGAGCAGCATTATCGACTCGAGCTGCTGGAACTGCCGGAACATCCCGAACGCCGCATGAAGCAGCTGCCGGCCTGGGTGCAGTCCCAGCTCTCGGGGGAGCCCGTCGTCGCCAGTGGCGAGATGCTGATGCGTGCCGGGCTTGCCCTGCCGGTGCTTGACCCGGAACAGGCGATCCTGGTCCACCTGACGGCGGCACACGACGTTGACTGAGCCTGCGCTCCGGCTATCACTTCACCGATTCAAGGATGACCTGTATGCAACTCGGCGTCTGTTATTACCCGGAACACTGGCCGCGTGAGCGCTGGGCGCAGGATGCCCGTGACATGTTCGAGGCCGGCATTCGCGTGGTGCGCATAGGCGAGTTCGCCTGGAGTCGGCTGGAGCCGCGCTCCGGAGAGCTGCGTTTCGAGTGGCTCGACGAGGCCGTTGAGGTGCTTGCCCGCGCCGGTCTCAAGATCGTGATGGGAACCCCGACGGCCACGCCTCCGAAATGGCTGGTGGATGCCCATCCCGAGATACTGGCCGTCGATGAGCATGGCCAGGTGCGGGGGTATGGCTCACGTCGCCATTACTGCTTCTCCTCGCCCGTCTATCGCACGCAGAGCGAGCGTATCGTGCGTTTGATGGCGGAGCGCTACGCCACTCATCCGGCGATCATGGCGTGGCAGACCGACAATGAATACGGCTGCCACGACACCATCCTCAGCTACTCTCGGGCGGCGCGCGCAGGCTTTCCTGAGTGGCTGGAACAACGCTACGGCAGTGTCGAAGCGCTCAATGAGGCATGGGGCGCGGTGTTCTGGAGCCTGGAGGTGACCGCCTTCTCGCAGGTCGAGGCGCCGGTCGGCACCGTCACCGAGCCACATCCGGCGATCGTGCTGGATTATCGTCGCTTCTGCTCCGACATGGTGGTCGAGTACAACCGGCTTCAGGTCCAGACGCTGCGAGACAGCGGCGTGAACGTCGATATCGTGCACAACTTCATGGGCCTGTTCACGGAGTTTGACCACTTTGACGTCGCCCGGGACCTGGACATCGCCAGCTGGGATAGCTACCCGTTGGGCTTTCTGGAGCGTGGTGCCCATCCCGAGGCCACCAAGGCGTTCTATCGCCAACAGGGCCACCCTGATTTTGCCGGTTTCCACCACGACCTCTATCGCGCCATGTGCAAGGGGCGCTGGTGGGTCATGGAGCAACAGCCGGGGCCGGTCAACTGGGCCATCAGCAATGCCGCCCCACTGCCCGGCATGGTTCGCCTCTGGAGCCATGAGGCCTTTGCCCACGGTGCGGAAGTCGTTTCCTATTTCCGTTGGCGTCAGGCCCCCTTCGCGCAGGAACAGATGCATGCGGGTCTGTTGCGTCCGGATGGTTCACCGGCCTCGGCCTGGCCGGAGCTGTTGCAGGTCCGCGATGAACTGGTTCGCTTGAGCGCAGAAGGCCTCAGTGGGCGCGAGATCGAGACCGAACAGGCCCCCGTGGCCTTGATGTTCGACTATGCCTCGATCTGGGCCTGCCAGATTCAACCGCATGCCGAGGACTTCGATGCGCTGGAACTGCATCTGAGCTGGTACAGCGCCCTTCGCAGGCTCGGTCTGGACATCGACATCGTCTCCCCTCGTGATGAAGTCAGTGGCTATCCTCTCGTCGTGCTGCCCTGTCAGGTGATTGCCGACGATGCGCTTGCGGCACGCCTGAACGCTGCACGTGACAGCGGCAGCCGTATCGTGATCGGCGCACGCTCCGGCTCACGCACGGCAGACTTCCAGATACCCGATCAACTGGCACCGGGCGCCCTCGGCGAGCTGGCCGGCGTCACGGTCGATCGGGTCGATGGTCTGCGCCCCGGTGCCTGCCCCGTGGTCACCACGGCCAATGGTCATCATGGCCACGCGTTGCGCTGGCGAGACCTGCTCGACAGCACGCGAACCACGGCAAGGGTCGTGACCCGTTTCGATGATGGAGAAGCGGCTCTCACGGAGCGCGCAGGGGTCAGCTATCTGACCGCCTGGCTTGAAGAAGACACCCTCATGGCCGTGCTGGTCGAGGAATGTCGCAAGGCAGCCATCCTTACCACCGCCCTGCCGGAGGGTGTGCGCCTGCGCTGCAGAGGCAATCTGGTGTTTACCTTCAATTATTCGCCTGAACCACGCTGGCTACCCGAAGGCCTGGTGCCGGAAGATGGCTGGATCTGCGGAGGCCAACAGCTCGCTCCCGCTGGCGTCAGTATCTGGCGCATGGCACGAGGAGATGTCCAAGGCGATGACGGCAACGGAGCGCTTCAGTAGCCTTGCCATCATCCAGACAAGCGTCACGTACGTATGACTCCATGACCCCTGTCGGCCTC
Source organism: Cobetia sp. MMG027 (assembly GCF_027947415.1). NCBI lineage: Bacteria > Pseudomonadati > Pseudomonadota > Gammaproteobacteria > Oceanospirillales > Halomonadaceae > Cobetia > Cobetia sp. MMG027. Next base: position 217,758 of record NZ_JAQJIO010000004.1, on the reverse strand, counting down.
GCGACCGGCGGATGGTTCGATCGTTTCTGGCGGTGCCTCCGGGTACCGCCTTTTTCTTAAGGCGACAGTTGCCAACAAGAGTTTTCGTCAAGAGCTTGCCGCTGGCGGTGTGTAGAACACATCCCCTTCCCGTAGCAGGTCTTCTGCTGACACAACGGTCCCTTCAGTCCTGGAAACTTGCGGAATTGACAGGATTTCTCATTCAAACAGAATATAACGGTATAAATTCTATCTGTCGTACCACACCCCTTGCCACCCCCCGTCCCACGCTGCCACTTAAGCCGCATTGCCCTCTTGTCAGACAAACTCTACCTTGAGCCAGATGTCACTGTAGAACAGCCCATATAAAGAAATAATTACAGGAAACGCACCTGTTCACAGGACATACGTCGTCATTGGCAGACGGCACACCATGACTACAACGCCAACCACGAGATGTCCCCTTCATGAGCATTCTTGCCATTCTGATATCGCTGGGACTGTTGATGTTCCTGGCCTACCGCGGTATCACTGTTCTGTTGCTGGCACCTGTGATGGCGGCTCTTGCCGTCGTGCTTTCAGGTGATGCAGGCGCCCTGCTGCCCAGCTATACCGTCACCTTCATGAGCCAGCTGGGCGGCTACCTGGCCAAGTTCTTTCCGCTGTTCATTCTCGGTGCCCTGTTTGGCCAGTTGATGGCGGATTCCGGGGCAGCCCACGCGATTTCCGAGGGGCTGGTAAAGCGCCTCGGAACCCGCCATGTGATCCTCACCGTCGTGTTGGCCTGCGCCCTGCTGACCTACGGTGGCGTCTCGCTGTTCGTGGTGGCTTTCGCCGTCTATCCCATCGGGGCCCAGCTCTTCCGGCGCACCTCGACACCCAAGCGACTGCTGCCCGCGGCACTGGCGCTGGGCTCCTTCACCTTCACGATGACCGCCCTGCCCGGTACCCCGGCGATCCAGAACGCGATTCCGATTCCCTATTTCCAGACCAACAGCTTCGCGGCTCCCGGACTCGGCATCATCGCCGGTCTGATCATGCTGGGGCTGGGCACCTGGTGGCTGAAGGGCAGAGCCACGAAAGCTCAGGCGCAGGGCGAAGGCTACGGCAAGCATGACAATGAGGCATTGAATGACGATACACCGGTGGCACGCATGAGCATGCTGTCAGCGGTGATCCCGCTGATACTGGTGATCGGACTCAATGCCCTGCTCACCTACCTTGTCTTCCCGCGCATCGACTTCTCCTATCTCAATGATGCCTTCCCGGAGCTGGACCCGGCCAGCGCCACCGGCATGTGGTCGATATTGATCGCGCTGAGCTGTGCGTCACTCTGGCTGGTGGTGACTCGCTGGAAGCAGTGGGCTGACTTGAAGACGACGGTCAACAATGGCTGTTTCGGTGCCATGCTGCCCGTCTTCAACACCGCCTCGGAGGTCGGTTATGGCGCCGTGATCGCCAGCCTGGCCGGCTTTGCACTGGTCAAGGAGGCAGTACTGGGGCTCTACCCCGACAATCCGCTGATCTCGGAGGCCGTGGCGGTCAACGTGCTGGCAGGGATTACCGGTTCCTCCTCGGGCGGCATGAGCATCGCGCTCTCGACACTGGGCTCGACCTACATGGAGATGGCCGTCAATGCCGGGATAGACCCTGAATTGATGCACCGTGTGGCGGCACTGGCGGCTGGCAGCATGGATACGCTACCGCACTCAGGTGCAGTCATCACGCTGCTGGCCATCTGCAAGCTGACTCACCGCCAGTCCTACGGACAGATGTTCATGATGACCGTGGCGTTCCCGATGCTGGCACTGATCAGTGTCGTGACGCTGGGCAGCCTGTTTGGCAGCTTCTGACCACGACATGTCTCTGAAAGCCAAGGGCGACAGAAACGACACAGGCCACCTCAAGGGGTGGCCTGTGTCGTTTCGATACCTGAGACATCTGTCTCAGGGCGCCTTGATGGCACGGACAGTCTCAATAGACGTGATGCTGTTGGATCATGGGGACTTCGGCGCGGGCACGCGTCTTGATCCAGAGCGTCAGATCTTCCTTGTCGGCCCGAGGATTCTCCGCCACCCAGTCGACGATGCGCGAGGCAATGAACTCGGCGTAGAAGTCATCATCGAACTGCAACAGCATCAGGTCCTCACCGGCCTGGCTCACTCGCAGCAGCACTTCACTGCCGGGCAGCACATACAGGCTCAATTCGTGCAGGTATTGCGTCGTGAAGGTGACGCGCTTGAAGCGATCAGGGGCATCACGACCACTGTTGCTGATGTCATTCATGAAAGCCATGATGCTCCCCCGTAGTAGACATCTCATGCATTTCGCTCAGATATGAGCAGATATCTACAATGATAGACCAGATGCTCTTGCCACGGTTGCTTTTATTAGCGTTTTTTAACGGACCACCCGACGCCTGAGCGCGGAACATTGATCAGGCGTCAGATTCACGCGTTCTGACGCAACGCATCACTCTCGAGGGTGAGTTGCACTCGCTCCAGCCAGCCCGCCAGCAAGGCTTGCTTGTGGCGACTCATGGCGTCCTGTTCGGCGATGGTCTGCGAGAATCGGCGCCCGGCCTTCTCAAGCCGCCTGGGTCGCTTGCCCTGACTGCATCGCTCGAAATCCTCCGCCAGCGCCAGAATCAAGCTCTGCAAGGCACGCTGCACGGGCCTGGACATGTTCTCGCCAAGCTCCCGTCGCACGAAGCCTATTCCGCGCCCGATATCCATGCCTGTCAGGCCCAGAGACATCAGAGGCATTCCCTGCGGCTCGTCCGCGATCGCAGGTGAATCGGCCCCGCCCTGACGTGACTGCTGTTCCTGTTGACGGCTTTGCTCATGGCGGGCAAGACGCAGCAGGCGATCCCCCATACGTCCCCCGAACCAGCTGTCCACCTGCTGAGCGGGGCGTTCGGCCAGCTCCCGGATATCACTCGCCGTTGTCTGGATCAGCTGGCGCTTGTCCCAGCCGGCCCCGGGTACCGGGATCAGGCGAAACCCGAGAATGGTCACGATCAGGCCGATCCCGGCCGCCAGACTCCGGTTGAGGGTATAGGCCACATCGAAGGTCATGCCGTTGTCGGGCATCACCAGCAGGATATTGAACACCACGAACGGCAGACAGATCCCCGCCAGCACCGGCACCACGGACCCCATCAGGCCGATGAACAACGGAACACTGAAGATCAGAATGAACGGCACGAAATGCTGAGCCTGACTCAACAGGACATTGCCGAACAACAGCACACTGGGCACGGCGAACAGCAGGCCTTTGAGCACCATGGGGATGATCGGTGCGGGGTCATCGCGACTGGCGAAGATACCGGAGAACAACGTGCCCAGCAGCATGGCCACCGCCCCATTGTCCCAGGCCGTCGCCAGCCAGAAGATGGAGGTAGTCCCGAAGATCAGCATGGCACGCAGCGCATTGGTCGCCGCTCGTCCGTGATCGCGATGCCAGCTCAGACTGGGCTGGCGCAATTGATGGCGACCGGGATGATTGATGACCTCACGCGCCTGAAGCATCACCAGCGCATGGCCCAGCACTTCCCGCAGACTATAGAGCAGCCGTGCCTCGAGGGCAGACAGATTGCGCTGACCGCGTGAGATTCTCAGACATTCTCCGCGCAGCTCCTTCAAGGTGGCGCGTGCCTGACCGATCCCCTGGTTGTCGGCCATGCTCTGGAAGGCGCTGCCGAGTCGCTGCATCAGGTCCTGTGTCGGCTGACTGAAGCGCTCCGGTTGCTGAACGGCCGGACGCGCGAGCTGATCGTCTTGCCCGTCGTCGTCGATGGCGTTGTGGTGCTCGGACTCACCGTCAGCGCCAGTGGCGTGATGGCGCAGGAAGAATTCCGGGTGACGCAGCTGATGCAGTGCCTTGAGGGTGGCATAGAGACGCATGCTCCGCCGAGTCAGCAGATGGACACCGCGGATACGCCCCTTGCCCTGAGGCCCCTCATACCGCGCGGAGTGGGCATCGATCTCGAGATTGTTGAGCGCCCCAAGGCCGGTCATCATCTGTTCGAGCATCGCCTGACGTTCGCGATTCTCCTCGGCATGCCGTTGCTCGGCGCTCAGGTCATCCTGGGAGGGGTCCGAGAAGGCCAGCGCCATATAACGGAAGGTGGCGTTGACGGCGGTATCCGCCAGCTGCCCCAGATGGTCTCGCACACGTATCGGCCAGACCAGCGCACTGACCAGCACGGCGCACAGTGCACCAAGACTCAACTCACTGAGGCGAGCCAGCGCCACCGAGAAGAAGTTGCCGGGCGCCGAGGACGTCAGCACCACGATGATCATGCAGGCCACCGCCCCCATCACGCAGCCATAGGAGAGGTTGTTGTGGGTGAGCGAAGCTCCGTAGATACACAGGCCGATCCACAGGGTGACACTGCCCAGTGCCAATTCCGGCGCCTGGGCAAACAGCCCCATGATCACGACGGCGACACCGACACCCGCCACGGTGCCGGCGATCTGGCAGATGCCCTTCTCGACCACCATTCCCGACATCGGGCGTATCTGCAGAAAGGCCGCCGAGATCAGCGCCCAGTACGGGCGATCCAGATCAAAATAGAAGGCCGCATAGAGTGCCAGTGACATGGCAAGGACACCCTTGAAGGCGAACTTCAGGGCAAAGGAAGAGGGTCTGAGAAACGCCGCGAGTGCCGGAGACATCGATCAAGGTGCTCCGTGGCCGCTGTCCTCGGCATCGGTGATGTCACTGAGCAGCCGGACACTCGCCGTCATGCCTGCCGCCAGATTGACCCCGGACGCCCGTACCGCCTCGATATCATCGAACTCCACTCTCACCGGGATGCGCTGTGCCAGGCGTACCCAGCTGAAGGTCGCACTCACCTGCGGCAGCTGCTGGGCATTGGTCGCGGTATTGTCATCGGCGATCCCCTCACCGATTCCCACGACACGGCCCTTGAAGTCCTTGTTGCCGCTCATCAGCGTGATCTGGACCGGATCTCCCTTGCGCACATGCTGCAGCTTGGTTTCCTGGAAATAGGCGCTGAGATAGAAGGAGTCATCCTTGATCAACGCCATGACCGAAGTACCCGCCGTCACATAGTTGCCCTGCGTCAGGTGCATGTTGAGGATGCTGCCATCCGCCGGGGCGGTCAGCTGGGTACGGTCAAGATCCAGTTGCGCGGATTGAAGCGCCGCCTCGGCCTGCTGCACATCGGCGCGAGCCACCTCGGCCTCGAGACGAGCACTGTCACGCTCCTCTTCACTGATCGCCCGGTTGGTCAGGCGACTGCGTCGATTGGCTTCATGCTCCTTGAGCCGCAAGGTGGCCTTGGCACTGGCCAGACTCGCCTTGGCCTGAGCCAGCGCCGCCGCATAGCGGGCCTGGTCGATCTGCAGAATCACGTCGCCCTGCTTGACGCGAGTGGTGTCCGCCACGTTGAGCTCACTCACCCAGCCGGACACGTCAGGGCTCAGCGTGATCACCTCGGCACGCACGCGAGCATCCCGCGTCCAGGGACTGTACATGTAGGTCTTCCACAGCCAGATGGCACACCAGACCGCCACGGCCACCAGACACAGGGTAATGACCCATTTCACGACTTTCTGTCGAGACTTGCTCATGCAGTTTCCTTGAAGAGTTGATCCTGACGGGAGCCTCGGCTCACACGAGATTGCGCAGAGTGATGCTTGCCAGTGACGCCTGAGCTCGACCGCCTTCGAAGATGGGGTGACGTTGCGACAGTGACGCGACAGGTGAATGACGAGGGACATCTGACGCTTGCGACGCGAGCGCTGTCGCGATGACGATGAGTGACGGACCAGACGCGATTCGGTGAAGGCGTCAGGTCACCAGTGCGACGATTCCCGTCAGACAGATGATGAAGAGCGAGATGTCGAACCAGGCTTCGAACCATAGCTCATGATTGGCAAGCACCCGGTGCAGCAACGAGCGAATCAACCCGGCGATCACCAGCGCCGCCAGCGCATAGACCAGCATGGGGCTGATCAGGAATTCTCCCACCACCATCTCGTGCAGTGCATTGAAACCTGCCAATGGCATGTCAGGGGGTGTTTCGTTCATCGACACATGTCCTTGGAGATCCTCTGGAGGTGAGATCACGCATGCGGGGAGCGATAGGCGAGATTGGTCGCCAGCATTGACGCTCAGTCAACGTCAACCTATGGAGGCTGGTCCGCCTGCATTCAAGGTCTCAAGCGCCCGCCACCCCACAAGAATATATGCAGGCTAACATTTATCAGGCGAGTTGCCACGTGCCCGTGATGAGACGCGACAGTGCGCAAGTGCTTCCCCCTGCTGGATTTTCCAGTAGGCGCGCGGGTGAAGTCAGCGTCCGGGCTGAACATCTGGTGGGTGTGGCAGTCATGACAAGCGGCTTGCCTCTCGACAAGCCGCTTTTGAAGGCTCCGCTCCGCTTTCGCACTCAACAACGCGCTCACTCGGTTGCGTTACACGGCATAACCGAGGATGCGCGGCAGCCATAGCGCCAGTTCCGGGAACAGCATCACCACTGCCAGGGCCGCGAGCATCGCCACGACAAAGACCATCGCCCATCCGACGGTCTTCTCGAGTCGAACACCGGCCACACTGCTGGTCACCATCAGATTGACGGCCACCGGCGGCGTGAACTGGCCGATCGCGATGTTCATCGCCAGCAGGATGCCGAACCATACCGGATGCCACCCGAAGTGCTGCATCACCGGAATCAGCACCGGCATCAGGATCAGGTAGATGGAGACCGCATCCAGCAGCATCCCGGCGATCAGTACCGCCACCATCACCAGAATCAGCAGCGTCGTGCCGCTATCGGACAGCGTGATCAACCACTCGGCGAGATGGCGGAAGGTACCCAGCATGGTGCCGGCCCAGGCGAATATGCCCGCCAGCGCGATGATCAGCATCACCACCCCCGAGATCACCGCTGCTTCCCTGAGCAGTTCCCACACCTGAGAGAGCTTGAGCTCACGGGTGATGAAGAGCCCGACACACAGCCCGTAGGCGGCCGCCACCACCGCCGCTTCCGTGGGCGTGAAGAGGCCTGAGCGCAGCCCGCCGAGGATGATCACCGGTGCCAGCAGCGCCGGAATCGCTGAGCGGAACGCCGGACCCAGCGCGATACGTTCCACCTGAGTCGGATCTTCCCAACGATAGCGCCGCGACAGCACCCAGGCCGGTACCAGCAGTGCCGCACCGACCAGTAAGCCCGGAATCAGCCCTGCGGCAAACAGCGCGCGCAGATCCACCCCCGGCACCACGATGGAATAGAGGATCAACGCGATGGAGGGCGGGATCAGGATCGCCGTGGAGGCCGAGGCCGCAATCAGCGTCGCCGAGAACGCCTTGGGATAGCCCGCCCGTGTCATGCTGGGAATCATCACCATCGCCACCGCGGCGGCATCCGCCGGGCCGGAACCACTCATGCCGCCCATGATCAGACACACCAGCACCGCCACCAGGGCGAGTCCGCCGTGACGTGGCCCGATCAACGCCTGGGCGAAGCGCACCAGCCGCGCCGCCACTCCGGCACGCTCGAACACCAGCCCCGTCAGGATGAACAATGGAATGGCGATCAGCGGATACTTGGCAATGCTGTTGTAGGTATTGGTCCCCAAGGTGGCCAGCATGCTGACCGGCAGCCCCGCGACGATACCCACCGCACCCGACAGCCCCAGCGCGAAGGCGACCGGCACGCCGAGTATCAACAGCGCGGCGAAGCTTGCGAGCAACCAGAGATCAGGACTCATGATCTGACTCCTTGTGCTCCGGCGACGCATCCTGACCGGGTCCATGACCAGGCCCTTGCGCAAGACGCTCGACACATTGCTGCAGCTGGCGCCAGGCCATCGCCAGCGCCAATATCGGCAGCCAGATCACGTACCACCAGTTGGGCAGGCCCAGTCCCGGTGACAGCGACTCCCACTGATACTCCTCCAGCGCGAAGGTGCCGCCAAACCAGACGACCAATCCAAGCACGACAAGTACCGCCAGGGTCTGCAACACCACCACCAGTCGCCACAGCGGCAACGGCAGCACGTCTTCCAGCAGCGCGATACGAATATGTGACTGACGGCGAATCGCCACCGAGGCGCCCGCCAGCGTCAGCAACACCAGCAGGAAGACCGAGAATTCCTCGGTGAAGGCAAAGGAGGCATCGGTGGCGTAACGCACCACCACGTTGGCCAGACTGATGATGCCGATCAGGCCCAGCGCCAGCGCCGCCAGCCAGGATTCCGGCCGCACGCGTGGCGGTGGCCTGTCCGTGGGAGTAGGCGCTCCGCTGGTGCCGGTTTGATGTGAGGCTTGTTGAGACGGTTGTTGCGAATTTTGCGACATGACACGCGATCCACACGAACGCCGAGGCTGTCAGGCCCCGGCGTGGTTCTTCACTCAATAACGCGCACAGACCGCATTATTCCCGATGTCATCTGCTCCGTGAGCAGCGGCGATCATGACCAGACTCAGCGCGAGGCCTCGACCTCGGCACGTGCCGTCTCCACCAGCGCCTCACCGATCTTCGGTGTCCAGCTTTCGTAGACCGACTGGGTGGCATCGCGGAAGGCCTGCATCGCATCGTCATCGAGCTTGACGACATTCACGCCGCGCGCCTCGATATCCGCCAGCCGCTGGGCATTGCCTTCACGACTCATGGCGATCTCCCAGGCACCCGCTTCCCTGGCGGTCTCGGTCAGCAGAGTGCGCTCCTGTTCGCTGAGCGACTTCCAGACACGCTGGTTGGCAGCGAAGATCAACGGGTCCGCCATGTAGTGCCAGAGGGTCAGATGGGTCTGACCGACCTGATCGATCCGTGCCACATCGAACACCGACAGCGGGTTCTCCTGACCATCCACCGCACCGGTGGTCAGCGCCGGCTTGGCATCCGCCCAGCTCATCTGGGTCGGATTGGCGCCCAGCGCCGTGAAGGTGTCCTGGAACAGCGGCGAGCCCACCACACGAATCTTCAGGCCCTTCAAGTCGTCCGGCGAGGTGATCGACTTCGAGGAATTGGACACCTCACGGAAGCCGTTCTCGCCCCACGCCAGCGGCATGATGCCCTTGGACTCGATGGCGGCGAAGACCTGCTTGCCCGACTCACCCTGGGTCAGCGCATCGATGGCGTCGTGGTCCGGCATCAGGAACGGCAGCGAGAACAGGTTGAGCTCCGGCACCTGGGGCGACCAGTTGATGGTCGAGCCCACCGCGAGATCGATCAGCCCCTGACGCATGGCCGAGAACTCCTTGGTCTGATCTCCCGCCACCAGCTGGGCATTCGGATAGACACGCAGGGTAAGCTCGCCACCGGAGCGCTCCTCTACCAGTTCCGCCCACTTCTCGGCCGCCTGTCCCCACGGGAAGGTATCCGACAGCACGGTGGAGACGGACAGCTCGCGGGCCTCGGCATCACTCGCCATCAGTGGTGACAGCAGAGCCAGGCCAAGCACGCCAGCCATCAGGGCAGCGCGACTCGGGGCGGCAACACGCGAAGAAGTAGTGGAAGGAGTTGCAGACATTGAAGCGTGGCGATGCCATTGATGAGAGACGGTGTCAGTTCCGGAGGCGGAATCAGCGTTGGCGAGTGCGGCGGTCAGGGTCATGAATAACCTCTTGATTATGATGTTATTGAGTGTGTCCTCGGGCAGATTCGCATCTACTTTGGTCGCTGACCATTCGACCATGCGACAGATCGGCGCTTTTTCGACGCTCACATGCTATCTCGCTCCATCACTATTACTGTATATACATCCACTCCTCGGGTTTTCCGAGACTTTTTGCGTACGAAACGCTCGACCATGTGGTGTCATCAACGTGTGTTGCCAAGGAGTGTGTCTAGCGATTCAAGAGGGCCAACCTTGGTGCAGCCCCCTCCAACAGGGAGTTTCAGGATATTTCCCTTTGCTTGATGCCGTGCCTTTTACAACGCCAGCGTGCCCCCAGCCCCTCCGAGGTCAGGATTTCACGGGGGACTGTATATCCACCCAGCCCATTACATCATTGCGACAAATTTCCAGATCTGTCGCCTTTCATCCACGCAATGGCGCGCCACGGGTCGCAGACTGCGGATTCGGTCGGTAGACTGAGCGCCGTTCCCGCAAGGACCAACCACGACTGACCATCACCACGCACGCAAGTGTCGTACCTGACATCTCGTCGGCACCGCTCAAACGGTACCGACCTTGACCGATGAGGCCCCTTCCATGCCGCACCCCCAGCAGGAAGCCATACCCACTCCCACCTTCGAGACCGAGCCGCTCGACACGCCGCCCAAGCGACTGCAGCCGACCAGCAGTCTGGGCGCGGCGGTCGTTCTGTGGTCGCTGCTGCTGGGAATGGGGATGCTGATGCTGGCCAACGGACTGCAGGGCAGTCTGTTGGGGATTCGTGCCTCCTCGGAAGGCTTCAGCAACACCATGACGGGCATCATCATGTCGGCCTACTTCGCCGGCTTCCTGCTGGGCTCGACGCTTGCACCGCGCAAGCTGCGTCGGGTCGGCCATGTGCGCACCTTCGCGGCGCTGGCCTCCATCACCTCGGTGTGCATCCTGATCCACGCGCTCTATGTGGTGCCCGAGGTGTGGATCGCGATGCGCTTCATCACCGGCTTCGCCTTCGCCGGCCTCTACGTGGTGGCGGAGAGCTGGCTCAACAGCCAGGCGACCAACCAGATGCGTGGCCGGCTGCTGGCCATCTACATGGTGATCACCTATCTGGGCATGGGCGGTGGCCAGTTGCTGCTCAACGTCGCCAACCCGAATACCTATCTGCTGTTCATCCTGGTCTCGGTGATCATGTCCTTGGCGCTGGTGCCGATGCTGCTGTCTGCCTCACCGCAACCCGAAGGCGCGCAGCCGGAGGCCATGGGGATCGTTCGTCTGCTGCGCCTGGCACCGCTGGGCACCCTGGGCGGCTTCGCCACCGGCATCGCCAACGGCACCGTCTTCGGCATGGGCGCGGTGTATGCCGACCGCGCCGGCCTGCCGGTGCAGGAAGTCTCCTGGTTCATGGGTGCCTTCATCCTGGGGGCCGCCCTGCTGCAATGGCCGCTGGGCAAGCTCTCCGACAAGCTCTCGGCCAAGAAGGTGATTCTGGGCTGCAGTGTCGGGGCGATCGCGCTGTCCATCGGCGGCGTGCCGTTCAGTGGTGGCAGCATGCTGACCATGGCGCTGCTGGGGGCGGGGCTCGGCGGGTTGATCCTGACCCAGTACTCGCTGTTCCTGGCGGCAGCCAACAACCTGCTGACCACACCACAGATCATCTCCGCCAGCGGCACGCTGGTACTAATGCATGGCGCGGGCGCGATTCTGGGTCCGCTCACCGCGGGCCTGCTGATGGAGCGCTTCGGGGCCGTCGGCTTCCTCTATACTCTGACCGCCATCCACGTGCTGATCGTGATTCTCGCCGCCAGTGTCACCAGCAAGCCGCGTCAGGTGCTGGATGCCGAGGATGGCGATCACCCCGGTCACTATGTGGTGGCGCCCTCCACCACCAGTCCGCTGAGTGCCGCCTGGGTCGAGGAAGCCATCACCGAGCCCGAGACCGGTCAGCTGGAATTCGACTTCGATGCCGAACCTGAGCCGGAGCGTAGCGAAGAAGAACTCGCCGCCCAGCAACAGGAAGCGGCCTCTGAAACAGAAGGAGGCGTCGTGCAGCAGGTCGACAACGAGGAAGGCGTGATGAATGACCGCGTCACCGGCATGGAAGACGACTGGCATCTGGATGGCCATATCGACGAGCAGGCCCAGCACCTCAGTGAAGAGGAGCGCCGCGTCAAATCAGAGCCGGAGCGCGAGAGCTACTGATCACGCCTGACGGCATGCCGAAATTGACAATAAAAAAGAGATAACCAAGAACACCGCCCTGAGAGGCGGTGTTTTTTTGGGTAGGGGCAAAACTTTCTCAATGGTCTGCTCCAAGTCCGGCTGTCCACGTATCCCGTGACTTTTCACCCCCTCACTACAAAAAAGTAGTCGCTCTACAGGGGCTACGACGTTTCGCCTACCGCGCCGCAAACGTTTGCGCGTCATACTGTCGCCCATGGTGAACCCGTCAGGTAAATGACTGGATCGACTCGCCCCTGCCTCATTCAAGGACTGAGACGTGAAACGACAAGGCCTACTTAACGCGCCGCTCAGCGGGCACATCGCTCGCCTCGGCCATACCCAGACCCTGGTGATCGCCGATGCCGGCCTGCCGATTCCCGCCGATATCCCCTGTGTGGATCTGGCGGTCATTCCCGGGCTGCCGGCCATGCTGCCGGTGCTCGACGCCCTGCTTGCAGAGCTGTGCATCGAAGCCGTGACCCATGCCAGCGAGCTGGCGGTCAAGAGCCCGGAGCTTCACGACGCGCTCTCGACCCGCCTGGCCTCACTGGAGCAGCGTGACGCCCAGCCGCTTGAGCGCCATGTGATCGAGCACGAGGCCTTCAAGGCCGAACTCCCCAAGGCCAGCGTGATCGTGCGCACCGGTGAGTGCACGCCCTACGCCAATCTGATCCTGCATTGCGGAGTTCCCTTTTGATGGGCATGCAGACGCAAGATGTCACGCATCCGACCCCGCAAGCGCCCAAGGTCAATGAGGACGCTGCCCCGCGCGTGCTGATGGCATTGCGCGGCATCGACAAGGGCTTTTCCGGGGTCAGCGTGCTCAAGGGCGTCGACCTGACGCTACGCGCCGGCCGGGTGCATGCGCTGGCTGGCGAGAACGGCGCAGGCAAGTCGACGCTGATGAAGATTCTCTCCGGCGTGTATCGCTATGACGCCGGCACCCTGTGGCTTCGCGATGAAGAAGTCATCTTCACCACCCCACGCCAGGCCATGGACAGTCGTATCGCCATCATTCACCAGGAACTCAATCTGGTGCCGGGCCTGTCCGCTGGCGAGAACATCTTCCTCGGGCGTGAACCACGCACTGCGCTTGGCACCGTCGACTGGAAGCGCCTGCATGCCGATGCCCGCCAACTGCTGGATCGCCTGCGCCAGACACTGGATTCACGCACCGCCGTCAGTGAACTGAGCATCGGTCAGCAGCAGATGGTGGAGATCGCACGTGCCCTGTCGCTTGACGCCGAGATCATCATCATGGATGAGCCCACCGATGCCCTGACGGACATCGAGACGGACATCCTGGCCGAGGTGGTCGCGGAGCTGCGCGGTGAAGGACGCTCACTGGTGCTGATCACCCATCGTCTCAACGAGATCTTCAGCATGTGCGATGAAGTCGCCGTGCTGCGTGATGGTCAGATGATCCATCAGGGGCCGACTGCGGAACTGGATGAGGATGGCTTGATTCGCCTGATGGTCGGCCGTGAACTGGCCGAGCGCTATCCCTATACGCCCGCCACCCCTGATGGCGAGGTGATGCTGGAGGTGAAGGAGCTTCACGCACCGGGCGTCAATGGCATCAGCTTCTCGGCGCGGCGCGGTGAGGTGCTCGGCTTCGGCGGCCTGATGGGCGCAGGACGCACCGAGCTTGCGCGCGCGCTGTGCGGTGATACCCGCATCGCGGCGGGAAGCGTGACCTTCAACGGACAGTCCGGGCAGTTCCCCTCGCCGGCTGCGGCACTGGCGGCAGGCCTGGTCTATGTGCCGGAAGATCGCAAGCAGTCAGGACTTATTCTGGCGCACTCGGTGGCCAGCAACATGTCTCTCAGTGCCCTGCCGAACTTCTGCGGTGCGCTGGGGCGCATTCGTCACGGCGAGGAAGCCGCCGCGGTCGAGCAGTTCGTCAAGAGCATGCAGATCAAGATCAGCGATACCGCCCAGGCGGTCGATACGCTGTCCGGTGGCAATCAGCAGAAGGTGTCGCTGGCCAAGGCACTGATGCCGGCACCGGAGCTGGTGATTCTCGATGAGCCGACCCGCGGTGTCGATGTCGGCGCCAAGCGCGAGATCTACCTGCTGATCAACGAGCTCAAGCGTCAGGGCAAGTGCATCCTGCTGATCTCCTCCGAAATGCCCGAGCTGCTGGGTCTGGCGGATCGCATTCTCGTGGTGGCCGATGGCCGGATTTCCGGTGAATTCAGCCGCGAGAACGCCACCCAGGAAGCGATCATGACAGCCGCCTCCGGTCTCGAGAGCCCGCTGAGTGCCAGCACTGGCGCCACCCGAGCGACCCCTCCACACACGTCTTCTGATTCCCGCCACGAGATGCCGAACTGATGTCCACTCCCACTTCCTCCGCCGCCGGCGACCGTCGACTCGACATCATGCGCCTGCTGGTCGACAACAAGGCACTGATCGCGCTGGCACTGTTGATCGCCGTCAGCGCCGGCCTGTCCGACAACTTCCTGTCTGCCGACAACCTGCTCAACGTGCTGCGCCAGACCAGCATCAACGCCATCATCGCCATGGGCGTGACCTTCGTCATTCTCACCGCCGGTATCGACCTGTCAGTGGGTGCGGTACTGGCACTGACCGGCGCCTTCGCCGCCTCGATGACCGCCGCCGGCCTGTCACCGTGGCTGAGCGTGCCCGGCACCATCATCGCCGGTGCCGCACTGGGCGCAGTCTCGGGTCTGTTCGTCGCCTTCGGACGCATCCAGGCCTTCATCGTCACCCTGGTGGCGATGACGGTACTGCGCGGCGCGACGCTGGTCTATACCGATGGTCGCCCGGTCTCCATCGGCGTCAATGAAGCCGCCGACAGCTTCTGGAACCTGGGCGGCGGCTACTGGATGGGCGTCCCGATTCCCATCTACATGATGTTCTTCGTCTATGTGCTGTGCTGGGGCGTGCTGCATCACACCCGCTTCGGCCGTCACGTCTATGCGGTCGGCGGTGGCGAGAAGGTGGCACGCCTGTCCGGCATCAACGTCAATCGCATCAAGATCAGCGTCTACGCCATCGCGGGTGCCTTCGCGGCACTGGCGGGTGCCATCCTGGCCGCCCGTCTGGGTTCGGCACAGCCGAATGCCGGCACCGGATACGAACTCGACGCCATCGCGGCCGTCGTCATCGGGGGCACCAGCCTGATGGGTGGTCGAGGCCGCATCTTCGGCACCTTGATCGGCGCACTGGTGATCGGGGTCTTGAACAACGCGCTGAACATCATGGGGGTCTCAAGCTACTTCCAGATGATCGCCAAGGGCGCCGTCATCCTGCTCGCGGTACTGATCGACAGCCGCGCCCAGAAATAGTCTCGAACGCGCGCGAAAGACGCTTGCGATTTCATTCCCGGCAGCATCGAAGACCCTCGATCCCGTGCGCCAACCACGGGGTCATGCATCGCCAGGGTCGCCGACAACGAAGACGCCAGACGATGGCGTCGACAACAATGAAAGGAACCACGCCATGAAAAAACTGCTCGTTTCCTCGCTGACCACCGCCATCACCGCCGCCGGTCTGAGCATGATGCCGGTGCAATCCGCCATGGCGGACAAGATCGCGCTGGTCGTGTCCACACTCAACAACCCGTTCTTCGTCAGCCTGCAGCAGGGTGCCAAGGACAAGGCGGCGGAGCTCGGCCATGAGCTGATCGTGCTGGATTCCAGCAATGACGCCGCACGTGAGCTGTCCAACGTGGAAGACGCCCTGTCACGTGGCGTGGACCTGCTGCTGGTCAACCCGACCGACTCCGACGCCGTCGTCTCCAGCGTGCGTACCGCCAATGCGCGCAACGTGCCGGTGGTGACGCTGGATCGTAGCGCCAACGGCGGCCGAATCGCCGCCCACGTGGCCTCCGACAACGTCGCGGGTGGCGAACTGGCCGGCAGCTTCATCGCCGAGAAACTCGGCGGAGAAGGCAAGGTCGTCCAGCTTGAGGGCGTGGCCGGTGCCTCTGCGACACGTGACCGTGGGGAAGGCTTCCTCAAGGCCATCGAGGGTCACTCGGACATCAGCCTGATCGCCAGCCAGCCGGCCAACTTCAATCGCACCCAGGGCCTCAACGTGATGGAGAATCTGCTCCAGGCGCATCCTGAGGTGAATGCCGTCTTCGCGCAGAACGATGAAATGGCCCTCGGCGCACAGCGCGCGCTGCAGGCGGCCGGCAAGGACATCCTGCTGGTCGGTTTCGACGGCACCGATGAAGGCATCAAGGCGGTTCAGGCCGGCAAGATGGACGCGACCATCGCGCAGCAACCGTCACTGATCGGCAGTCTCGGCGTGGAAGTCGCCGACAAGCTGCTCAAGGGCGAGGACGTCGACAAGACCACCGACGTGCCGCTCAAGCTGATCACCGAGTAAGCGCGAGCCCGCGAGACGTGACACCAAGACGCCGGCCTCGTGCCGGCGTCTTCGTCACCGCTCTCCACCGGCGCCACCAACACGCCACGACAGACGTCAGAACAGACGCATCATTCCACTAGGGACAGGGGACAGGCAGCGTGATTCGACTCAAGGATGTGGCGGCACGGGCAGGCGTTTCTGTCACCACCGTCTCACATGTGGTGAATGCCACTCGGCCCGTCGCCAGGGACACCGAAGCGCGGGTGCGCGAGGCCATCGCGGCACTCGGCTATCGGCCGGACAGCGTGGCACGTGCGCTGAAATCCAATCGCAGCCGCACGCTGGGGATGATCGTCACCAGCGCGCACAACCCGTTCTTCGCCGAGGTGATCCGTGGAGTCGAGGACCGCTGCTATCAGGCAGGCTACAGCCTGATCCTGTGCAACAGCGATGACATCGATGCCAAGCAGCTCAGCTATCTCGAGACACTGCGCGATCGCCGCATCGATGGGCTGGTGGTGATGACCGCCGAGAACGGCGAGGGCTTTCTGCAGGCTCTCAGCGCCCTGCCACTGCCGACGGTGATGATGGACGCCGACCCTCAACCGGGCTGGGACATGACGGTGGTCAACGACGACTCGCGCCTTGGGGGCAGGCTTGCCATCGAGCATCTGATATCCCGTGGACTCGAGCGCATCGCGCTGCTGACCGGCCCACGCGATCACGCCCGCTCGCGGGAGCGCCTGTGCGGAGCACTCGGGGCGCTCAAGGCCGCCGGCCTGGGCGTACCGGAGGACTGGCAGGTCGCCACCGACCTGATGCTGGAAGATGGCCATCGCGCCGCTCACCTGCTGCTGGCGGACCCCGGGGATCGACCGGACGCCATCTTCGCCTTCAATGACCTGCTGGCGCTGGGCTGTCTGCGCGCCGCGCAGGATCTCGGCCTCGAGGTCCCACGCGAGCTGTCGATCATCGGCTACGACGACATCGAGATCAGCGCCTACCTCAACCCGGCACTCACCACCATCCGCCAGCCGATCTATGACCTCGGCACCACGGCGGTGGAACAGCTCATCGCCCGCCTGGAGGGTTCTCCCTTCCCGGGCCAGACCCAGCTTGCCCCCACGCTGGTCGTGCGCGAGAGCGTCTCGAGGGTAGACCGGGCATCATCAGGCTTCCGCTGATAACAGCTCGGCATCAAAGATATCCATTATCAACATTTCTCTTATAGGTGATGGCGACATACCGTAGGCCACCTTGATCGACGCCAGATCAGCGCGTCAGATCCGCACATCAGCACAATGCGCAAGAGGAGCCTTTCGGTGAGCCATCAAGACGAGACGACCACGGAGACCCCCGAGTCCTCCCCCATCAGTCGCGGCCTGCTGTTGCTGATGACGATTGCCGTGGCCGCCACGGCAGCCAACCTGTATTACAACCAGCCGCTGCTGGCCGACATGGCAGCCTCACTCGGCGTCAGTCAGGGCACCATCGGCATGATTCCCTCGGCCACGCAGTTCGGTTATGCCGTGGCGATCCTGCTGATCTCGCCGCTGGGCGACACCATGGACAGACGCCTGTTGATCCGCAATCTGTCCATCACCCTGGCCGTGGCCTCGCTGGGCGTCTTTCTTGCCCCGAGTCTCTGGCCATTGCTGGTGGCGAGTTTCGTGGTCGGTCTGGGCGCCAACATCACCCAGCAGCTGATCCCGCTTGCCGCGTCACTCTCCACACCGCAGAGGCGCGGCAAGGTGATCGGCACGCTGATGACGGGGCTGACTATCGGCATCCTGCTCTCGCGCACCCTGAGCGGCAGCATCGCCGAGTACTGGGGCTGGCGCAGCGTCTTTCTGGTCGCCGCCATCCTCGCCATCGTCATCGGTGTGTCACTGTATCGTCAGCTGCCGAGTCGTGCCCCTGCGGTGCAGATGGCCTATCCCAGGCTCATCGCCTCGATGTTCACGCTGCTGAAACGCCATGCGCTGCTGCGCGAATCCGCGCTCACCGGCGCACTGTGGTTCGCGGCCTTCAACGCCATGTGGGCGACACTGGCACTTCATGTCACCGACACGCCCTTTAATTACAGCGTTCAGCAAGCCGGACTGTTCGGCATCATCGGACTGGCGGGGATCATCGGAGCCAAGGCGTCGGGACGTCTGGTCAATCGTGTCGGCGCAGGCCCCTTGATCAGCCTCGCGCTCACGATGGTGGTGGCCGCCTTCGCGGTACTCGGCCTCTGGGGAGACAGCCTGACGGGGCTGATCATCGGCATCATCCTGCTGGATCTCGGGGTCTTCGCCGCCCAGATTCCCAATCAGGTACGCGTCTTCTCCATCGACCCCGAGGCGCAGAGCCGCATGAATGCCGTCTACATGCTGTGCTATTACACCGGTGCCGGCCTGGGCTCGGCCGTCGGGGTCAAGATGATGAGCCTCTTCGGCTGGCAGGGCATGGCAGTGTTCGGGCTGACGCTCGGGGCGCTGGCGCTCGTGCATCACCTGCTCAGACAGCGCCGGCCAGCGGCGCCCTCCCACAAGGCCTGAACGTCCCTCTCAAGGGGTCCGTGGGCCCCGACGACAGCGAATGCCGCCATCACTCACGGACTGCGGCAAATGACGCCATGATTCAGGTAGTCGATTCAGGTACACTCTGCGCGCCATTTCGGTGCGTGGCCTGACTGCGACGACCAGCAGTCCGCCGACCAGCGAGATGGTACGCGATTCACGGCCTGTACTCAGGGCAAGAACCCGTCAAACTCTCGAGATCCACATGAAGCTCATCGTCAAACTTGTCCTCGGCATCATCGCCGGTCTTCTGATCGGTCTGATGGCCCCGGATATCGTGGTCCGCGCGGCGCTGACCGCCAAGGTCATCATCGGCCAGCTGATCAACTTCACCATCCCGCTGATCATCCTGTTCTACGTGATGAGTGGCATCGCCTCTCTGCCGAAGAATTCAGGCGCCATGCTCGGACGCACCGTCGGCATGGCCTATGGCTCCACCATTCTCGCTGGCATCTTCGCCTTCCTGGTCGCCAGCAATCTGCTGCCGGGCATGCTGTCCGGCATGGCGACCGTGGCCGAAGGCCGCGACGCACTGGCCCCCTTCCTCGATCTCGAGATTCCGGCCGCGTTGCCGGTGATGACGGCGCTGGTACTGGCCTTCGTCTTCGGTGTCGTCATCAGTCGTCGGGAGCTTCCGACCCTGAAAAGCGCAGTATTTGAATCACGTGAAGTGGTCGACGTGTTCCTCAACAGCGTCATCATCCCGCTGCTGCCGCTGTTCATCGCCGGTACCTTTGCCGAGATGGCCTATGAGGGCAAGGCACTGTCGACACTGGATACCTTCTGGAAGGTGCTGGTGCTGGCCATCGTGATGCACTGGATCTGGTTGAGCACGGCCTATCTGATCACCGGGCTCGTCCAGCGTCGCTCGCCGCTGGGACTCCTGCGCAACATGCTGCCCGCCTATCTGACGGCGCTGGGCACCATGTCCTCCGCCGCGACCATTCCGGTCAGCCTGCGTCAGACCAAGGCCAACGGGGTCAGCGATGAAGTGGCGGATTTCAGCGTGCCGCTGTGTGCCACCATCCATCTGTCAGGCTCCACCATCACCATCGTGACCTGCGCTACCGCCGTGATGATGATGAGCCATGACCTGGCCATCGCCAGTCTCGGCGAAGTCGTCCCCTTCCTGATCATGCTGGGCCTGACCATGATCGCCGCGCCCGGTGCGCCGGGCGGCGCCGTGATGGCCGCACTGGGCGTGCTGGGCAGCATGCTCGGCTTCGGCGAGGCGGAACTTGGCCTGATGATCGCGCTGTATCTGGCACAGGACAGCTTCGGCACCGCCACCAATGTCACCGGCGACGGCGTGATCGCGCTGTGGGTCGACCACTTCGCCCGCCGCGATGGCGTGGTCGCGGAAAGCGATGCCCGAGCGCTTGATGAGCAGGCCGCGCGTTCACGCTCCTGAAGCAGGCCACCCGAGTGTCACGGACTGATCTCCAGGGCGTTCGGGACAACCGCTGCACACGAAAATGCCCCGCCACTTCTCGAGTGGCGGGGCATTTTCGTGTGCAAGGCTTCCACATGCTCAAGGTGAGGCATGACGCCGCGCCGCGCCTGACACCATGCCCGCGAACGGCTACCATGAGCGCCCACGCGTGAGCGCTGTCATGGCGGTGAGTTACCGCCTCTCTGTTACCGTTGCCGGAGTGCCAGATGTCCCTGCTTGACTCTTTCCCCCTCACCCCGCGTGCCCAACGCCTGCCCCTGCGACACACACTGGCGGCCTGGTGCCTCGCCGGTGGCAGCTTGATGCTGGCCCAAAAGGCCAGTGCCCTGGAGATCGGCATGCCTGCCGACGCCGGTGTCAGCGCCAGCCCTGCCGTCGTGCTGGAAGCCGAAGGTACCCACGAGGACTCACTGCGCGAACCGCTGACCCTGACGCAATTCGCCAGTGCGGATGAGGTGATGAAGGGGCTGCGTGATGGCACGCTGGACGCCGCCTACCTGACGCCCTGGAATCTCAAGGCACTGGCCGAGAGCGGCGTGCCGCTGCGGGTACTGGATGGCGCGGACCTGGATGATGTCAGCCTGGTCGCACGCGATGAGCTGATCCGCTATACCAAGCTGTTCGAGCCGCAGGAAATGCTGATCCGCTTCCTGAATGACACCACGCGTGCAGTGCGGGTGGTGATCAGCGACAGTGATGCGCGCTCGCATCTGGCGCTCAAGCAGTGGATCGAGGTCAAGGTCGGTTCCAGCATGCAGCTGGTGAGCCCGCGCTCGCTGGAAGCGCTGGAAGGTGATGAGTACGCCGGCGATGCGCCCAAGGCGCTGATCAACAGTCGCAAGATGCATGCCGCCTTCCTGGGTGGCGATGACGCCTCCCGTCTGGTGGCCCTGCACCCGCTCTCCAAGGATTGGCTGCCGCGCGCCAACATGCTGGATCTTCCGCGCATGCTGCTGGTCAGCCGCGCCGACATCGCCGATGACGCTCTCGATGCCGAGCTTCAACAGCTGGGCCAGGCCCACGCCGCGGCACAACGCACCCTGCATCAGGAAGACCCGACGAAGGCGGCCTTCATGCTCAAGCAGGAGTGGCCGGTCCAGGCCGGTGAAGCGCCAAGCCTGCCTCAGGTGGTACATGCGCTGAATGGCGATGCGCTTGCCGTCAGTGACATGCGTCAGGCGCTCAATGACTGGCTGGGCGAGCAGCAGGCCAAGGTCACCTGGCCCGAACTCCAGCCGTGAGTGACGGTCATGAGAGACAGTCGTGAGCCGTCTTGATCCCAGACTGTCTTGCCCCTCAGGCCGCCTCGGACCGTCAAACGCCAGGCGCGTCAGCCAGAGACAAAAAAACCCGCCAATTGGCGGGTTTTTTCATTCATCAGCGACGATCAGGCGTCCAGCGCTTCCGCGATCTGGGACTGAGCCTTGGGACCGATACCCTTGACCTCAGCGATCACGCCGTCAGCGTGGGCCTTGCGGACCTTGGCGACGTCATCGTAGCCGGCTTCGGTCAGCGCGCGGATAGCTGCAGCGTTCAGACCCAGGTCTTCCAGGGAAGCGGCGTCTGCGGTGTCCTCGGACTCCGCCTGCTCTTCAGCGGCTGCCATCGGCATCATGCGGGACTGGGCGATGGCCTGTTCACGGGCCAGACGCGCCTTGTACTGCACCAGCTTCTGGTTGAACTCGTGTTCGACCTGCTTGCGGTGCTTGTCAGAGGCTGCTGCCTTCTCGCTCAGACGCTCGTTGCGAGCACGCAGGTCCTCGACTTCCTTCTTTGCCTTGTCACGGGCATTGCGGAGCTTGTCGGCTTCCTTGCTGGCTTCACGCAGCTGACGCTCCAGCTCCTTGATGCGGGCGTTCTGGTCCTGCTTGGTGTCCTGCTCCTGAAACAGGGATGCAAGCTGATCGTCAAGAGTAGCGTCGGTCATACTGCTATGTTGCCTCGAATAATTGATAAAGAGCTAAAGTCTGGGCGCACATTCTACCGCAGTTCTTCAGTTTGTGCTGCATTTGAGCGCAACCGAGCGGGATGAATGTGATGTCGGTGTCCTGCCTGGCGCAATTTTACCCCATCCTCACCATAGCGCCAGCACTGGTTGTCTCTGGCGCCGGGTGAGCCTATCGGCCAGTCGTCGTGGCGGTCTTCACGCATGCCACGTCGACTGGCCAGGCAATTCCTGCCCCCTTCTCACGTTCACATTCACATTCATGTTCACATTCGCGCAAGAGGGGACGATCAAGGGCGCCTCAGTGCTTGCGCCATTCTTCCAGCTTGTCCGCCAACTGCTGGCGACGCGCATCAGGTGCCGCGAGAGAGGCACTCTGGTGACCTTCCCCGAAGCGATTCTCCAGGTAGTCCATCAGGTTGATCAGCTCGCCGTCGGTCAGATTGTCATCAAAGGCCGGCATGAAGACGCTGTGACCATTGTTCTCGCGCTGCACGCCATTGAGAATCGCCTGCGCCAGGTTGTCCGGATAGACACTGCCGGTCACGCTGTTGTGGAACAGCGAAGGGTAATAGCCATCCTGAGTGCCGGCACCATCCGCCCCGTGACACATGGCACAGTGGCCCAGATACAGGCGCACACCGGGGGTGGCATCCGTCAGCTGACCGATCAGCGCTTCGTCATCCGGGCGTTTGTCGAGCGGCTGACCGCGCAGCAACAGGACATCGTCAGCCGGTGCCCCCTGATTGAACCGCGTGGCGACCTGAGGCTCGCTAGCCTGCTCGGCTTCCGCCTGGCGATCGCCATCATTGATCGCCTCGCCCTGCTCACCCTTGCCATTCACGGCCGGGATGGACTTCAGATAGACGGCAATGGCACGCAGATCATCTTCGCTCATGTGACGCATGGAGTGCGTGACGACATCCGCCATCGGGCCGCCGGCCTGCGCCTTGCCCTTGAGGTTGCCAGTGGCGAGGTAGGTCTGGATATCCTGCTCACTCCAGCTGCCCAGACCATCCTGCATGTCCGGCGTCAGGTTGAAGGAGCGCCAGCCTTCGATCATCGCACCACCGAGATAGCCGTCCTCATCGCCTGTCAGCGCCTTCTCCTGGAAGGCGATGCCACGCTCGGTGTGACAGCTGCCACAGTGTCCCGGCCCCTGGACGAGATAGGCGCCACGGTTCCAGTCGGCGCTCTTCTCGGGGTCATCCTGCCAGGGCTCCAGCGGCGAGAAGATCTCTTCCCACAGCGCCATCGGCCAACGCATGTTGAGCGGGAACGGAATCTCGCTCTCACGGTTCGGCGTGGCGCTCGGCGTCACGTCATGCATGTTCCAGGCATAGAGTGACTTGATGTCGTCATCGGTCAGACGTGCATAGGATGGGAACGGCATCGCCGGATAGAGATTGTGGCCATCGGCCGCCTCGCCTTCGCGCAGTACACGGGTGTACTCCTCGAGGGTGTAGTTGCCGATGCCGTGTTCGGTGTCCGGGGTGATGTTGGTAGCGAAGATCTTGCCGACCGGCGTTTCGAAACCGAGGCCGCCGGCGTACTCTTCACCATCTTGCGTACTATGACAGGCAGCGCAATCACTGGCGCGTGCCATGTACAGGCCCTTCTCGATCAACGCCGAATCATTGGTGGCGGCCTTGTCGGCCTCCACCTGCCTGGCGTGCTCATCTTCACCACTGCCACAGGCGCTGAGCAACAGCGCACTGGAACCGGCAATGGCAGCAAGACGAATTGCACGGGCCAGACGCGCGGGACGGGCCGTGAGGCGGGCACCTCGGGCATTCTCATCAATGGCATCACGAATACCAGCAGTACGGGCGTGCGGGACCATGCTTATATTTCCTGTTCGAGCAGATCGGCAATACGAAGAGACAAGGCGGCAATCGTCAGAGTGCAGTTGACCGAGCCGACTGTCGGCATGCTGCCGGAGCTGGCGACGAACAGATTGTCGTGGCCATGCACTCGGCAATCGCGGTCCACCACGGATTGCGTCGGGTCATCTCCCATCAGGGTCGTACCGCAGATATGCTGGTTGTTGGAGAACTCATCACGGAACGCGATGTCCGTGCCTCCCATCAGCTTGGCGATGCGTGCATATTGCTCCCGCGTATGCACGGCGCTGCGCTTGACGTAATCATCGATAGCATAACGGAATTCCGGGCGCGGCAGACCAAGTGCGTCACGTTTTTTTGACGGCGTGATGCGATTGGCTGGCTCGGGCAGCAGCTCATGGAAGCTGTCGAACTGCACATAACGGCTGGCACGATTGTCGATCTGCGCCTGCAGGTCCGCGCCCAGCCTCAGGGGCGTTTCCGCCAGCACCTCGGTGGTCATCTGCTGAGTCCGGGCGATGTTGGAAAGGTGCAGCTTCTTGGAGGCGAATTCACGGCGGAAATCCCCGTCACGCCAGGTGATGATGGACGTCATCTCCTGGGGGCCACGGCCGGCCCACAGTGCCTCATCGGCCAGAAAGCTCACACCGGTACCCGGGTGATCCATCAGATGCCGGCCGACCATGTCGTTCTGGTTGCCCACACCGTCGGGGGTATGCGCATTCACCGACATCTGCATCAGCTTGGGCGTCTCGATGCCATTGGCCGCCAGCACCACCTTGGGTGCGCTCAGTCGATGCTGCTTGCCTTGCGGGTCGAGATAGCGCACCTCGCGAATCTTGCCGCTGGCATCGCTTTCCAGATGATGGACGATGGCATTGTCGATCAGTCGGGCACCGGCGCGCTCCGCCTTCTCGACGTGAATGATGCCGGAGTACATCGCCCCGATCGGGCAGATCGGCATGCAGTTGTTGTTGCCGCAGCAGGTCGGGCGGTCATCGTAGGGGCGGCTGTTGCGCGCCACCGGCTCGGTGACCATGTCAAAACCGTGGGGATTGATGCGCTCGCTGACCCGCCGTTCGTTCCACGACAGCGGCAGAGGCGCCATCGGATACTCGGCGCTGCGCGGGCTGCCGAGATCGACATCATTCGGCCCCCAGACACCCAGCGCCACCTCGGCCCGGAAGTAATAGTCTTCCAGGTCCTCATAGGCGATCGGCCAGTCGAGACCTACTCCATATTCGCTCTTGAGACGGAAATCGCTGGGCAGGAAGCGCCAGGCCGAGGCCGCCCAATGCCAGGTGGTACCGCCGACGGCGCGGATATACTGCGCGTCATAGGGCTGCTCACCCTTCTGGACGAGATAGTCGGCATTGTCGCCATGCAGCATGGGATGCGGTGCCGCCTTGCTGGCGGGATACGGCCCCATGAAGTCCATCTTGTCGGCCTGATTGCGAAAGCGCTCCACGATCTGCCAGCGCTCCAGGCGCGGGCCGGCTTCCAGCATGATGACCGCCTTGCCGGCTTCGGCCAGACGATGCGCGATCAGGGCACCGGCAACGCCGGAGCCCACCACGATCACGTCAGCGTCATACGTACGAGCTTCCTCAGCCATGCGGGGTTCTCCTCAAGGTGCTTTGCGTCACCGCAGCGGGACTGCGATGTCGTCAGGGCATTCGTTGCCGCCCGCTCTCATGGCGATGCTGGCAGATGAACGAGTGGGTTCAGGCAGGACGCTCGGCCCAGAAACCGGGACGATTCGGGCAATAGGTCCGCACGACCTGGACATCGCGGGGGCCTGCATACATGCCGGCATGTTCAAAGGCGATCACCTCGGCCTGCGGGTCGGTGGCAGATTGCCCCACCGTCCCCAACATCCAGGCCTGCAGCACGCGGCGCACCAGTGCCATCTCGGCTTCGCTCACGTCATCCTCGCGCAGATATTCACGCTGCTCCCCCAGGGCCAGGAGACGATCTCTAAGATCCACCAGCGTGCCAAGGCCCGGCACGCCATCGACGGGCGTGCGCGCCAGCGCCTCGAAGAACCGCTGCCCGAGACGCTCATTGAGGACTCTGTCACTCAAGAGCCATGCCGAGAGGGACATGAAGGCGGCAAAGGCGCCATCCTCATCCGTCTCCCGGGCACTGCTGGTGACCGTTTGCGCCAGCGCCGACAATGGCAGGCTGGTCAGTGTCGCGGCACCGACCCCGAGCAGACCACGCTTGAGCAGGCGACGCCGGGAAGCATCGACGCGTGCGATGTCATGAGTCGAATCAGGCAAGGCATCGGTCTCAGGCGAAGTCGTCATGGGGCTCTCCGGGCAATCATGGGAACAGATACGCACACTCGAGCACGCTGGCAGGCCAGCAGCAGGTCAAGCGGGAAACATTAACATTGGGTGAATGGTAACAATTGGCACCCCCTCATAGACGAAAGACTAATGAATCGTGCGTTCGCACTTGCGCAACCCTGTCATCGCGCTCGATGCAACCCGAGCGAACGCGGCAGGCCCCATCCCTCGCCCCGGGAGCGTGGCTTACGTCTTTCGCGGCGGCTGACGTTTTCAGTCATCTCGCGGCACAGTAGGATGTGGGCTTGATCCCTTCGTCATTCCAAGGATGGCCATCATGCTTCGCACCCTGCGTACCCCTCTCGCGTTGATTCTCACCACCACTCTGCTGGCAGGTTGCGAGAGCGCGTCCCGTATCGCCGACAGCATTTCCCTTCCGGACTTCGGCAGCACCACTGCCTCCGAGGACGGCGATCAGCGCGTCAAGCGGACAGTGGCCTTTCCGGAGGCGGAGTACGCCAAGCTCGACAAGACGGGAACCTCGGTCATCAAGGGCCGCATGTCCTATGACTGGCAGGGTCAGACGATCCATGCCAACCGGGCCGGCATCTCCATTGCCCCCGTCACCACCTACTCCGCGGAAGCCGCGGAACTGGCACTGGCCGGCAAGACGGCAGAGCGCGCCGACCCGCGTGCCCAGGCCTATACCCATATCGTGCGCACCGACAGCAATGGCTACTTCAATGCCACCGGCCTGCCCGCCGGCACCTTCTATGTCGCCGGCGTCATCAAACTGCCCGATGGCACCCGCAGCCCGCTCATCCTGAGCCAGGTGCAGGTCGGGCGTGGTCAGACACGCAATATCGAACTGAGCCGCTGAGCGTGCTGAGCCCAGACTCCCGCGAGCCCCGGGCCTGCCACCCTGAGGGATGATCGACGAATGACCACGACACCATGACGGCACTCTCGTTACGTTCCTACACGCCACGCGCCGATGTGCATGATCACGAATATCCGCAGCTGGTGCTGCCGATCCGGGGCCATCTCGACATCCAGGTCGGCGGCTACACCGGTACCGTGGTCACCGGCGAATGCGTGATCATCCGCTCGGGCGAGACCCATCAGTTCCAGGCCCATGACGCGGCACGCTTCATCGTCGCGGACCTGGATTACCTGCCCGACAATCTCGCCGCCACTCGGCGCGTGGTGTTCTCCATCAGCACCCTGCTGATGAACTATCTGCTGTTTCTCGAAGCCCAGCTGCAGGGCAAGGTCGATGCGCGGATCGACCGTCTGGCCATCGAGCTGTTTCTGGGCCTGCTGGAGCGGCAGACCTGCGACAAGCGTGTCGATCGGCGTCTGCTCAGAGTGCTGGATGTCATGAACGAGCAGCTGGATCAGCCGCATGACGTGGCATCACTGGCGGCCCTGGCGCATCTGAGTCCTACCCAGTTCCACAAGATCTTTCGTGACAACCTGGGCGTCAGCGTCAAGCAGTACCTGACAGCGCGGCGCATGGAGCGCGCCCGTGCGCAGTTGATCCATTCCGACCTCAGTGTCCAGCAGGTCGCCGAGGCAGTGGGCTATCAGAACCTGTCGGCCTTCACGCGACGCTTCTCTCACCATTTCGGCATGACGCCGCGCGAGATGACTCGCCAGTACTCCAGCCTGACCATCTCCAGTTGAGCGTCTTCCCCTGACCTTCTTCAGCACCTCTCCCGCCCTTGTCACGGCGTTTCAGACGCCTGCTGGCTCACTTGGCTGTCTCCAGCAGAACGAAGCGTAGTTTCAGCACAATATCGATTCGCAATGAAGCGTAATCTCGTGGTCACCGAATCACCTTTCATTGCGAGCCATCAACCATGCAACACCGCTTCGCGAACGCTTCGCTCTCCCCGCTGCTCCAACGTCAGACCGGCAACCTGTGCGTACTGCTGGCTGCCTGCCTGTGGGGAACCACCGGCACGGCCGCCCACTTCAATCAGGGTGTGAGCCCGCTGGCCACTGGCGCCTTCGCCATGGGGGTGGGCGGCGTACTCCAGGCCATCCTGTCACGCCGCCATCTTCGCGCCGAGGCACACAAGCTGCTCGCACAGAAACACCTGGTGGCCTGGGGCGCTCTGTTCATCATCTGCTATCCCCTGGCCTTCTACTCGGCCATGGAATACACCGGTGTCGCGATGGGCACCGTCATCACCATCGCCACGGCCCCCTTGGCGGCCGCCGCACTGGAATATCTGCTGGACCGCAAGAAGGTCACTGCCAGCTGGTATGCCGCACTGACGCTGGGAATGATCGGCGTCGCGCTGATGGCCATCGGCGAGACCGCGTTGCCTGAAGCCACGCCACTGCTGGAAACGTATGGCGAGGCGGCGATGCTCATGGATGAGCGCAAGCTCATCGGCATCGCCCTGGGGATCGTGGCCGGCGCAAGCTACGCCACCTATTCGCTGCTCGCCAGACGCATGATGTTGCAAGGCACCCACGGGCGTGCGGCGATGGGCTGCCTGTTCGGCACCGCCGGTGTGCTGCTGCTGCTCGGCCTCGGAGGCGCCAGCCTCATCCACGACCCGCGCCTGTTCGCCACGCCGGTGAATGCCAGTGTCGCCATCTACATGGCGCTGATTCCCATGCTGCTGGCCAGTCTGGTCTTCGGGCGTGGGCTGGCCAGCGTGCCCATCAGTCGCGTCACCATGCTGACCATGTTCGAGCCGCTGGTGGCAGGCGTTCTGGCGGTCGTGGTGGTCGGCGAGCAGTTCACCATGATGGGGGCGATCGGCATGCTGTTGATCATGACCTGCCTGATGCTGCAGCTTCGCTCCCGTGCCCCCAGGCCCCCGACGGCCAGTCCGCAGCCAGCGCCCACCGCATGGGCAAGGGCCTCCCACGCATCACGACGCCCTGACCTTGAGGCAGAGCGGGCGTCTGATCTGGAGACTGACCTGGCGACGGGGCTCTGGACTGGCAGCGATAGCGGGCAGGAGTCCGTCTGCGAAAGCGTCGCAATGCTCGACTACCCCGCAGAGAGCCAGCACGGCTGGTCCCATGCGGCAGTGGAGTCCGGCGACAGGACACCACGTTGAACGGATCTCACTGAACGGATCTCACTAAACGGATCTCACTGAACTGGCCTCACTGAGCCGGTTGCGCTGAGCTGACGACGGGGCGCAGACCGCAGTGACTCCCCGCGTTGTCGTGATCATGACAGAAAGTGGTTTCAGCACACTCTGCGTGCTCGCGGCATGCATGGCGAGCCGACGAGAAAGAGCGCACCTCTCACGCCAAAGGAATGCCTGGATGACAACGATCTCTCCTCTGACCACCCAACCCTCGAAGTCGGGAGTGCTGGGCAGCCTGGCGGTGCTGTTTGCGGCGCTGCTGTGGGGCACCACCGGCACGGCGGCCCACTTCAATCAGGACGTCAGTCCGCTGGCGACCGGTGCCTTCGCCATGGGCGTTGGTGGGCTGCTTCAGGCAGTGATCGCACGGCCCAATATCTTGGGCTGCCTGGGCCTTTTGATGGCGCAGAAGTGCCGGGTATTGCTCGGCGCCGTATGTGTCGTCATCTACCCGCTGGCCTTCTATACCTCGATGCATCTCGCGGGCGTCGCCATCGGCACGGTGATCACCATCGCCACGGCGCCCCTGGCGGCCGCGATACTGGAGCGCCTGTTCGGTCACCATCGACTCACGCCGAGCTGGTATCTCAGCCTCGCACTGGGCATCGCCGGGGTGGTGATGATGGCATTGGGCGAAACGGGCTATCAGGGCATGACGACGCCCCTCGCCACGGGGCAGAGTGCTGACGGTCGCCTTGCCTTCACTGATGAACTGGCGCGCCTGGCGGGTATCGCGCTGGGCATCATCGCCGGGGTGACCTACGCCGCCTACTCGCTGATCGCACGGCACATGATGGAAGGTGGTATCCACGCTCGCGCGGCCATGGGCAGCCTGTTCGGCGTCGCCGGCATCGCGTTGATCGCAGGCCTGGGCCTCAGCATGCTGGTGGCAGACCCGCGCCTGTTCGCCACTGCCGGCAACGCAGGCGTAGCACTCTACATGGCACTGGTACCGATGTTCCTCGGCTATCTCGCCTTCGGCTATGGCCTCAAGACCATCGCCGCCAGCAAGGCCACCCTGCTCACGCTGTTCGAGCCGCTGGTCGCTGCGCTGCTCGCCGTCACCATCGTCGGAGAACATATCGCCCCGCTCGGCTGGCTCGGCATGGTACTGATTGCCGTCTGCCTGGTGATTCAGGTGAGGCCGAAAACGATCTGAAGAATGCCTGGAGCCTGAACAACAGAAAGCCCCAGCCTGAGGATCAGGCTGGGGCTTTCTGTGTTACTGGGCATGAACTCTCGGCCTAACGCCGTCTCGATCACTCGCCGTGAAGAGCGTGCGACGTCAATGCGAGGCAAGCTCGGCGGCATCAACTTGCGGCGTTATGCGGCGTACGCCCTTGGCATCCTGCGCGTAGGCACGATGGCGCACATCCCAAAGCTCCACAGCATGCTGGATGTTGAGCCAGAACTCCGGCGTATTGCCTAGCGCAGCCGCCAGCTTGATCGCCATCGGGGCCGTCAAGGTCCCCTTGTCATGAACGATACGGCTCAGGGTATTTCTGTGCACTCCCATCGCCTCGGCCAGTGTACGGATGTCGATCTCCATCGGCTCCAGAAACTCTGCCGTCAACATCTCGCCTACCGTCAGTGGGCGCCGCTGGGTGTTTCTCATCACTGCTACCTCCTCTAGCCCTTGTCAGCATGCGGGTCTAGATATGTTTGATGGGCAATCCCTGCCTCCCATCGAAAGATGAGTCGATACTGCTTGTTGACGCGAATCGAGCAATAACCTGCGAGATTGCCCTGGAGATGCTCGAAACGATTGCCTGGCGGAATCCTCAAATCAGACTCCTGGCTTGCGGCATCGAGAATCTGCAACTTGCGATAAAGCGAACTTGAGAGCGCCGCAGGTATCTTGCGGTGGCCAACATCTTGCTCGTAGAAGCTCTCGAGCCACACATCCCTGAATTCCACCGCCATGGCAGCACCTTTTTCCACCATTCTATGCACAACCATGTTGTGCATCAAGTGACTCTCCCCTGAGGTGGCTCTACCCTGACGTTTCTCTCCCCCATGAAAAACGCCCAACGAGTCCAGGACTCGTTGGGCGTGTCGTATTCCTCTGCCCTTCACATCAGGCGATCAGTCACTCATGCCGCCGTCTTGTCGGCCAGTTCGACCTTGGCAAGCTTGATCAGCCCGCCGTAGACGACGAAGGCGACCACGACACCCACGACCGGCGGCATGAAGGGGGAGCTCCAGGCACACAAGCAGGCGATGGCGTAGGCGGCGAGGCCCGGCCAGTGGTAATCCACCTTGGGCATCTCGGCGAGACGCGGATACTGGCCTCTGTGGCCGAGCCAGAAGTTGGCCATGATCACGCCGCCGATCGGCGGAATGAAGGTGCCGAGCAGAATCAGGAACGGGATCAGCCACTCATACATGCCGAGTACCGCCAGCACCGTGCCGATGGCCGCGCCGCCCAGGGTGACGCGCTGACGATGCGGCGTGCGCAGCAGGTTGCAGCCGGCGATGGCGAAGTTGTAGATGGTGTTGTCCTGGGTGGTCCAGATATTGAGAAACAGCATCAACACCGCTAGGCTGACCAGCCCCTGGGCAATCATCACATCGACGATATCGGCCTGCTGATAGATCATCGCGCCGAGCGCACCGGTCAGCACCATCAGACCATTGCCGACGAAGAAGGCCGCCAGCGTGGCGATCACGGCGATCTTCGGCGAGCGTGCGAAGCGACTCCAGTTGGTCGCCTGGGTGCCGCCACTGATGAAGGTACCGATCACCGCCGTGATGGCGGCTGTCCAGCTCATGGAATCCGTGGGCGTCAGTGCCGCGAGTCCCGCCATGCCACCGACATCGACCATGCCGGTATAGAGACTGAACAGGATGAACAGCAGCATGGCCGGCACGGCAACGCGCGAGAGCATGTCCAGGCCGCGATAGCCGATCATCGCCGTCAGGCAGAAGGCGAAACCGAAGATGACCATCAGCGGCGTGGTCAGCCATTCCGGCAAGCCGAGTGTCTTGACCAGCACGATGGCGATGGTCGCGGTGCCCCAGGCGTACCAGCCGATCTGGGTGAAGCCGAGCACGAAGTCCGACAGACGGCTGCCCTTCTCGCCAAAGCACAGGCGCCCCATCAACACCGAGTTGAGGCCGCTCTTGCAGGCGATGTAGGCCAGCGCCGCCGCATAGCTCCCCAGCAGCAGATTGCCGATCACGATGATCCACATCAGCTCATTGAGCGCGAAGGCCGCGCCCAGTGACCCACCGGCCCACATGGTGGCGGTGAAGAAGGTGAAGCCGAGCAGCACCATTGAAGTGGAGAGCAGCCCACGTCGTGCCGAAGCGGGGACTTCGCTCAAGGGATAGTCATTGCCTGCGGCCGAAGCCAGCGGTGAGGTCTGTGAAGTTGATGAGCGGTCATCTGCCATGCGGGGTATCCCTCGGACTCGTGCATCGCGCATCGCGCATCGCGCCGAGTCTCTTCGTGTGAGGCCGTGTCAGCCGGAGTAAGGTGCCATGCTCTCTCGCCACCTGGCAGATCGCTCTCATGGAACGCTGCGCTCGACGGGCAGCGCGTCGGTCGATGAGAGCCTGCCAACCGCTGGCGAAGTGCGGATGAGCGGGACTGGCGGTCGCCACCCTACCACCACGCAAGAAACGCGCCAGTCCTTGAGATGCCCGCGTACCTGTCCGCGGACTGCCCGGCGCCATAACTTGTCCTTGGCGTCAGGATCTCGCGCTGGAGGGGGTGTGAGGCAGTCATTGGCGCAGCAATGCCCTCTATGCCGTATCGCTTGCGTCACTTGGCCGGTGATGGCGCAAGATCCCCGTAAGATGCCCTCAATATGGCAGTGATCCACAAAAACGCCACGCGGCGCACTCTTTCAGTGCAGCGCGTGGCGTTGATCGCATCGTCCTTCCTCCACGCCATAACCTGACGCCAAGTGCAGGATGCAAATTTTTTCAGACATTCCCGGTCAGAGGCGTCCTCAAGCGCTTGCCAGCACTCCTTCACTGGCATTGACCTCTTCGCTGTCCATCAGACGCAATCTGACAGGCACCGATTTCGAGGCCGGCGTATTGCTGCGCGCATCACGGTGATCCAGCGGAATCAGGTCATTGGTTTCCGGGTAATACGCTGCCAGACAGCCGCTCGGGATATCGTAGGCCTTGAGCTTGAAACCGGCCATGCTGCGCTCGACACCATCCTCACTCACGGTTTCCATACGCACGCGCTGGCCCTCGGACAGGCCGAGCGTTTCGAGATCCTGCGGGCTGATCATCACCACCATGCGCGTCCCGTAGACGTCCCGATAGCGGTCATCATTGGAATAGACGGTGGTGTTGAACTGATCATGGCCCCGCATGGTGCTGAGCAGGAAGGTACTGTCCATGTCCAGCGTCTCGTGGGTGACCTTGTCGAGGCCCTGCTCATCGGTGCCAAGTCCCTCGGGGAACAGGAAGTTGGCGCGCCCGGAGTCGGTGTGCCAGATGCGCTCACGCGGGGCGATGCGGATGTGGAAGCCACCCTGCGCCAGGCGGGCATTGTAATCCGGGAAGATCTGCGGGAAGACCTGTTCGATACGGTCGCGAATGCGCGCGTAATCCGCCTGCAACCAGTCCCAGTCCAGGGTGGGATGCGCCGGCAGAGTGGCCTTGGCCAGCTGACAGGTGATGGCGATCTCGGAGTGCAGGCTGGCATCCGCCGGCGCCATCACGCCGCGCGAGGGCGAGACGTTGCACATGCCGTCCTCGACACTGGTGGTCTGCTCCGCGCCCTTGCCATCGGCGCCGGCCTGCAGGTCGCGCTCGCTGTGACCCAGCGTCGGCAATACCCAGCCGTGCTTGCCGGGGTGCAGATGGCTGCGATTGAGCTTGGTGGCGATATGCACCGTCATGTCCAGCTCGTGCACCTTCTCCACGATGCGCTTCTGGTCCGGAATCGCGCGGAAGAAGTTGCCGCCCATGCCGATGAAGGCCCGTGTCTCGCCGCGCAGAATCGCCTCGCAGCATTCGGCGACATCATGGCCATTGTCCCGTGGGCACTGGATGTCGAAGACGCGATCGAAGGCATCCAGCATCGCGCCGTTGGGGAGGTTCTCGATACCGACGGTACGATCCCCCTGCACGTTGGAGTGGCCGCGCACCGGACAAGGCCCGGCGCCCGGCTTGCCGATATTGCCGCGCAACAACAGCAGATTGACGATCTGCTGGATGGTATCGCCACCCCGCGCATGCTGAGTGATGCCCATGCCCCAGCAACAGATCACGCGCTCGGCCTCAAGATAGGTCTGCGCCGCCTGCTCCAGTGACTCCCGTGACAGGCCGGACATCTCGACCAGATCCTGCCAGTCAAGCTTGCGGCAGTGATCGGCGAAGGCCTCGAAGCCGTGGGTGTGCTGGGCGATGAAGTCATGATCCAGCAGCCCCACCGCATGCGGATTGCGCTCACGCAGTGCATCGTCGGCCTCGATCACGTACTTGCACATCGCCTGCACGGCAGCGAGGTCACCGCCGATGCGCAGTTGATGGTACTGGGTGCTGATCTCGACGCCCTTGCCGCTCAGCATGTCCCTGGGCGATTGCGGGTCGGCAAAGCTCACCAGCGCCCGCTCGCGCAGAGGATTGAAGCTCACCACCTCGGCACCACGGCCACGCGCCTCGTGGAGATCGCCCAGCATGCGGGGACTGTTGGTGCCGCTGTTCTGACCGAAGATGAAGATGGCATCGGCCTGCTTGAAGTCCTCGAGATTCACCGTGGCCTTGCCGATGCCGATGGACTCCGGCAGCGCCCGCGAGGTGGTCTCGTGACACATGTTCGAGCAGTCGGGGAAGTTGTTGGTGCCGTACATGCGCCCGAACAGCGAGAACAGGAAGGCCGCCTCGTTGGAGGTGCGCCCCGAGGTATAGAACTCGACCTGGTTCGGGTCCTCATACTGCTTGAGACGCTCACCGATCTCGGCGTAGGCCGCCTCCCAGCTGGTCACCTCGTAACGGTCCTGCTCGGCGTTGTAGCGCAGCGGGTGCGTCAGGCGCCCTTC
Organism: Cobetia sp. MMG027; assembly: GCF_027947415.1. Taxonomy (NCBI): domain Bacteria; kingdom Pseudomonadati; phylum Pseudomonadota; class Gammaproteobacteria; order Oceanospirillales; family Halomonadaceae; genus Cobetia; species Cobetia sp. MMG027. Next base: position 182,398 of record NZ_JAQJIO010000004.1, on the reverse strand, counting down.
CTTCTCCAGATGATGATCCGACCACTCGCGAAGCTGGCTCACGGTGTTCTGAGCGAAGAGTTCATCGCTGACGCGTTCACGCGTCGCCTCCCACGCCAGCGCCTTGGCACCGTTCTCGCAGAAATTGGCCCCCTTGGGCTTGTCACCATTCGGCCAAGCGCAGCTCGGACAGATGAAGCCATCCGGCTTGTTCATCTTCATCAGGCTGACATGCCCGGCGATCGGCAGGTGCTCCTGCCAGAGGAACGTCTCCACTGCCTTGAGCGATGGCCAGCCGCCGCCCGGCGGACGATCAAGCTGGCTGCCGGAAAGCTCGCGGGAAAGGTCAGGCGCATGGGACCCCTTGTGGCCGAAGGTGCTGGAAGAGGCGGGCCGGGACGTAGGCGCGTCGTGTGACATGTCAGAACTCCTGCGCGGTGCGTGCTCGATCAAGAAAGAGAAAGTAGCAGGCAAGATATGAGCGATACCTCATCTCTTGCTCTCGCGCGGGGGATTTTCAAGGGCAGCCGGCGTTGCGCCCTTGAAGTTCTTTCGATCCGCCACCAGAGTTGTACATACCTGACACAATGAGCTCGAGAAAATGCGCTGATACGGCGAGCCCCTGACAGACGTGAGCCATCCTCTGGAATGCTGGAACTCCAAAAGCTTGAAGGGAGAAGCTCAGAGTCCGGCAAGAAGAGAGACAGGCCACGCGTCTCGCCCAGCCACTCGACAAGCTGACGCTGATGAGGAGCCCGAACATGACCATCTTTGAAGCCCTGCGCGAGACCCACGACGAACAACGCCGCCTGCTGGACATGCTGCTCAAGACCGAAGGTGACAGCGAACCGCGCGATGACCTGTTCAAGCGCCTCAAGGAATCGCTCACCAACCATGCGGGAGCTGAGGAGCGCGCGCTCTACATCCCGATGATGGAACACGACATGACGCAGGAAAAGGCGCGTCACAGCGTGGCCGAGCACCATGAAATCGATGAGCTGGTCGAGAAACTTGAGACGACGGACTACAGCTCACCCGGCTGGCTGGCCGCCGCCAAGCAGCTCGAGCATCTGGTGACTCACCATCTGGACGAGGAAGAGCAGGAAGTCTTCCAGCTGGCCGGTCGCGTCTTCGACGACGCCACCAAGCAGCGACTCGCCGATGAGTACCTGAAGGACATGAAGGCACGCGAAGCGGCCTGATATGTCGCCTGATGCCTGACGCCTGACGCCTGACGCCTGACGCCTGACGCCTGGCGCCTGACGCTCGACAATAGCCAGGCAGGAGATGACACGGGCTGGCCACATGACGTGGCCAGCCCGTTGTCGTTGATGGCGGTCGAGAAGTTGGCGAAAGAGGCTGACGCCCCGGCCGCACGACATTACCGGCGGCGGCTGCCTTTCGCCCCGGCCCCCTTGAATGAGCCGCCAGCACGCTTGCCCTTCTTCTCTCCCTTGCCCGCCCCTGGCCCGGACTCGGAGGTCGCGGAACGCCCGACATGACGTGCGATCCAGATCGTATGCCTGGCTCCGGACGTGCCATGGGCATACACCTGACGTGCCTCGGCCTTGAAACCGGCCCGCGACAAACGCTGCGAGAAACGCGCATCGGCCGTGGCCGACCACACTGCCAGAATGCCGGCAGGTCGCAGTGCCCTGGCGCATACCGCCAGCCCTTCCGCGCTGTAGAGCCAATCATTGTCGTCAGCGGTCAGCCCCTCCGGGCCATTGTCCACATCCAGCATGATGGCATCGAAACCGCCAGGTGCTTCGCGCAGCACCTCGGCCACATCGCGATTCTCGACGGTCGTGCGCGGATTGCGGATCGGATACCCCGCCTTGGCCCCCAGCGGGCCGTCATTCCAGGTGATCACGCCCGGCACCAGCTCGGCGACCACCACCTCGGCATCTGCCTTGAAGTGCGCAAGCGCCGAGGCCAGCGTGAAGCCCATGCCCAGACCGCCGATCAGGACACGCTGCGGCGCCGACGGCGTTCCGCGACTCTTCAGCAGGCCAGCAGGAATCTCTGCCAGCGCGTCTTCCGAGCCATGCATGCGGGTATTCATCAGCTGCCCCCCCTTGCCGCTCTCGATCTTGATGACGAAGTCCTCGCCATACTCGAACAGACAGAGCGAATCCGTGGTACCGGGGATCGGGGCGGTATCGAGCAGCACAAAACGTTTCATGGCATATCCAGGCTAGAAGAGATCACGCGACAATCGATACCTGCAGGCAACTCCAGCCGGGGCGACGCGCATTGACGCAATATCCCGCTGGCAGGCATCTGCATGATCCAGAGGAGCGTTATCCTACCAGCCATGCGCGTCATGGCGATAATGAGCCAGTCACTCCACAGGGATACCTGCCAGAAAGGGCAACAGCAGTGGCAACGGTTGAGAGACAACAGAGCCCCTGCAACAGAACTGGCACATTCTCGTGGTATCTCTAATACTGGCTAGGTGGTTACGAAAATCCACAATCGTTAATCAATGGAAGTTGCATAATGCAAAACGCTGGCGCGAAGGTGCCAGACACGCGGCAGCGATGCTCTCTGGCTTGAGCGCCAGCCAGACCACGGCCTGCTCGGGAGATCGTGCCCGCCAAGCACGTCTCTCGGGTCATTGCCTGACCCCGCCTTGAGGCGACACACTATGGGGAAAGGCGGTCTGCGGGACAGGCGAGATGGTGATTTCGCACGACGATTCACGCACGCAAACAACGACACCTATAACAGCGACGCCTGACAGAAAGACACTCTCACGTGGCGGCAGACGTCGTCATGACCAGCGAATGACACGCATCATCTGCACTCGGGACACCGAGTGCCATCTAGGGGAACCACCGATGCCACACACCAATCCAGAGCAACTGGCGACCATCAGTGCCGAAAAGGTAGAGGAACGCTTTCGCGGTCTGCATCCCATCGTCGCGCTGGTGTCAGCCACGCGACTGATGCAATACCTGGAGCGTGAGGGCCTGATGCTGCAGGCACACCGCCGCCTGTGTGCCTGCATCATCCGAGAGGCGCTGCCCACGCTGGAAGCCGGTCCGGGGCATGACCCCGAGAACCTGCCAGAGCTCAATGTCCAGGCCTCACCCCTGCAACGGGAGCAGGCGCTTGCCCCCGCCGTGGCCTCCGTCTCGCCGCAGGGGGCCCCCACCCCGGCGACTGTACACGATAAGCCACAGGGCGTCGTTTCCTGAGCCGTTGACACCTGGCCTGAGCCGAAGATGTCACCCCCGCCCGATGCTTTCCCCTGAGCAACGGGCGTTTTCATTGGTGGCATGACCCGGCCCCACATGAACATCAAGTTTTTTGAATGTAGGGGTTTGAATCCGCACGAAGATCCACATGTCATTCAGGTAGGCGTTCGCGTCTGAAGGCGATTGCGTCGTCATCATGATTCACGGACAAGGAGTGACAGCATGAGTCAACTACAACCCCCGCAGCATCAGGATCATCAACCGGGTGATGAACATCGCATGCAGCCTCGCCCCGAATATATCCGGGAAGGCTATCAGGGCAGCGGAAAGCTCAAGGGCAAGGTCGCCGTCATCACCGGAGGCGACAGCGGCATCGGGCGCGCCGCCGCCGTCCACTTCGCGCGCGAAGGAGCCGACTGCATGATCACCCACGTCGGCAGCGAGGAAGAGGACGCCGAGGAAACCATCCGACTGATCGAGGCCGAAGGTCAGAAGGCCAGCCGCATCGCCGGTGACATCGGTGACCCGGCCTTCTGCCGCAAGGTGATAGAAGGCACGCTGGAGGAATTCGGCAAGCTCAACATCCTGGTGAACAACGCCGCCGAGCAGTACGACTGGAATGACGTGACCGAGATAGATGACGAGCAGCTCGAACGCACCTTCAAGACCAATCTCTTCAGTCACTTCTATCTGATCAAGGCCGCCGTCCCGCATCTTTCCAAGGGCGACTCCATCATCGCCACCTCCTCGGTCAACGCCTTCAAGGGCAATGACAGCCTGATCGATTACAGCGCCACCAAGGGGGCCATCCAGGGGCTGGTACGCTCGCTGTCCGGCACGCTGATGGACCGCGGCATCCGCGTCAATGCCGTGGCCCCCGGCCCGGTCTGGACCCCGTTGATCCCCGCCAGCTTCGAGGATGACAAGGTCGCCGAATTCGGCAAGCAGGTGCCGATGGAGCGTCCCGGGCAACCCAGCGAGATGGGCCCGGCCTACGTCTATCTGGCCAGCGACGATTCAAGCTACATGTCGGGACAGACGATCCACCTCAATGGTGGCGTCGTGCTCAACACCTGATCACGATGCGTCCCTGAACGCTTCACTGCGCCAGCGACTGGTGATCACTGTCCGGCCAGCGACGAGACGATCACCACGCAGCAACACCAAAGGCCACCCGATCCGGGTGGCCTTTTTCACATTCCCATAGGGGTCTGCTCAAGGAATGCGTACCACGTCCCAGCGCTTGTGCCGCGTTCGAATCACCTCTTCTCCCTGCCAGTATCAGGCCCTCCTGTCGGTCCGTATCAGGCATTTCACACGGCTGTAAAGCGTTGGCCTCTCTATTCTGGTAGCAGCCCAGGGAATGCCATGGGCAGGAAAGGAACGTCACTCGCGCTGCAGGAGGCCTGCATGTCCAAGCTGATTCTCTCGCTGGATGGTGGCGGCATACGTGGGGCAGCCACCGCCCGGTTTCTGATGCATGTCGATGCGACACTCAAGCGCGACCACCAGACCACACTACGCGCCTGCGTCGATTTCTACGCAGGCACCTCTACCGGCAGCCTGATCGCGCTGGCGCTGGCTACCACCGACATGAGCCTCGAGGACATCAACGGGCTCTACAGCGCCACCAATGCCAGGAAGATCTTCGTCGACAATCGTGGCTGGTTCGAACTCGATGGCATCAATGCGCCGCGCTATGAGGCTCGGGGCAAGAGCGCGATGCTCAAGAAGCATCTCGGCCAGGCCAAGCTCCGGGATGTCCCTGACGGCAAGCAGGTCCTCGTCGTCACCTACGGGATCGAGAGACGCCGCCCGCATGTGCTGAAGTCCAGCAAGCGCGAGCATCACAAGCTGCTGGCCTGGCAGGTGGCGGATGCCTCGAGCGCCGCGCCCACCTACTTCCCGACCCGCGACATGAAACTCGGGACGGACAATGAGCAGACCTGGCTGATCGATGGGGGCGTGATCGCCAACAACCCGACCATGTGCGCCATCGCCGAGGCCTGTCGACTGTGGCCGCATGACACCCGGCGCGTGCTGTCGATCGGTACCGGGACGCGCACGCGCAAGATCAACGGCCCGGATTCCCAGCATTGGGGCGCGGTGCAGTGGATACTGGAAGGCAGTCTGATCGACGTGCTCTCCGACGAGAAGGTCGTCGGCTATCAGGCCATCACCATCTCGCCGCCGGGCAGCTACATCCGCGTCAACGCCGAGATGCGCCCGCAACCGGGATTGCCCAGGGCGCCTGACGATGCGATGGACGACATCAGCGTCACCAATATCCAGCGCCTCAAGGGCATGGGCGACTTCTGGTTCGCGCAGTACGGCGAGGCAGCGGTGGCGCTGATCATGGACCACTATCGTGGCCCGTCGCTGGACCGCATCGACCCCGCCACCGGCAAGCCCGAGGCCTATGAGCCACACTGAGCACGCCTGGCGCGACGCGAACACGGAGACGCCTGTCAGCGATTTTGCTACTCTGCGCTGCCATGCTCATGCCGACCCGAGTGTCTCCGATGCCCCAAGGTAGTTCGCCAGTGTCTCGCCGCTCCGCCACCCGCCTCCTGGCAGCGCTCAGTCTGTCATTGGCGACCCTCGCGCCCACCCTGACGCCGGGTATCGCCCTGGCAGCCGACGACATGCACTTCGACCAGCCGGAAGCCTTCGCCACCTTGAAGAAGGCGGTCGGCTATTTCGATGAGATGGACACCTTGCCGGAAGAGGCCTGGATCAGCCGCGATCAGGCCTCCGCGCGCAGCGATATGGACGAGATGATCGAGAAAGCCATGCAGGCCCTCGACGTGCCGGAACTCTCGACCCTGCGCAGCACCTATCGACAGGTCGAGGACAAGATTCGCGAATCGCGCCGTGAGATATCCGAATTGAAGGAAAAGCGTATCCTGGCGTCCGACACCGAGGTCTCGACGCTGACGCGCTTCACGCCCACCGATACCCTGCGCGAATTCACCGCCAGCACACGCGGCGATTATGACCTGCTGATCGCCGCGCATGAGAAGAACATCACCGCCTATCAAGGCGAGCTGACCACGCTGGAAGGCAAGCTGGCCGCGCGGCTCGAGGAGATCGGCATCACCCTGACGCCGGACCAGGTGCAGGTGTGGCTGTCCTCGGTGGTCGGCGACGACGTGTTGACCATGAGTGTCGTGTTCGCCAGCATCAAGTCGGTGGCCCAGCAGCTCGCCGAGCTGACCCGCGACAGTGGCGAGAATCTGGAGTACGCGCGTCGCTACTACGGCATGGTCGTCATGCTCCACCGCATGATCGTCACCATGCAGCAGGACTTCATCGCCCGCGTGGATGACGAGGTATTGCCGCAACTGCAAGGCTTCGCCGACGAAGCCGAAGCCACCACGCGGGATGCGCGTACGCTGATCAAGCAAGGCGGCTCACGTGAGAGTCTGGAGAGCAACATCCGCGCCAATGCGCTGACGCTCAAGACGATCAACCTGTATCGCTCGCTGGTGAGCGAGCAGCGCGACCGCGTCAAGACATCGCTCACCAAGAGCCAGCGTGAGCTTGCGGTGGCGACCAATACCTATCGCACCGTCAAGCTCAGCGCGCATGTCGCCGACCTGATCCGCCAGGGCGTCAAGACCTTCGACACCCTCGCCGGCCTGCAGGTACCGGTCGCCACCAGCTTCGAGAACAGCGCCATGCGTGAGGAATTCCGCAAGCTGACCGAGCGCATGCAGCAGGCAAAGTAGCACTCGCGTTCAGTGTCGATACCACGCCTTCGCCCTGCCGGGCGGAGGCGTTTTCAGTTCTGGCGCTGCTCAGTGCCGCCCTACCGGATGTCGCGCATGGTCAATATGCTCTCAAGCGTGCGTCTGAGCCGGGCCACCTCACTGACCAGACTCTCGCCCGCCAGCATGCCGACCCCCAGCACCAGCCCGCGCCGCGAGTCCTCGCTGCTGCAGACCATGCTCAGTGGACGCACGATCAGATGCTCCTTGACCATCAGTTGCGCGACACGCTTGTCATCGATCTCGGGGGCGAACTGCACGCACAGGCTGATGCCGCGCGAGGGCGGCGAAACGCTGATCACGCCCTTCACCTGACACAGCTGGTCATGTACCACCTGCTGTCGGCCCAGATAATCGCGCTGGATGCGCTGATACCAGGCATCGAGATCCCCATCGGCGATGAACTGCGCCAGCACCGCCTGATCCAGCATGCGCCCCTCGCGAAACACCTCGCTGCGCAGCCGATTCATCGGCCCGGCCAGCGCGCGCGGCACCACCAGATAGCCCAGCCGCAGGCCAGGAAACATCAGCTTGGAGAACGAGCCGACCAGCAGGCGATTGTCGGCGTCCGGGTCAAACAGCAGCTGATCATGGTCATCGCCACTGAACTCGTAGTCATCCTCGAGGATATAGGCGGGCTGACAGGCCTCGCAGAGCGCCAGCTTGTCACGCCGTGAGGTAGGGACACTCAAGGGATAGTGATGCGAGCCGGTGAAATAGGCGATCTGCACCGGACGACGCTCCAGCAGGGCGATCTCGTGGCCCGGGGCATCGGCGGTGTCATCCGCGGGCCGCCAGGGAATCAGCTGGGTCTCGAGTCCGGCGGCCAGAAAGACATTGCGTGCCCCCCAGTAGCAGGGAGACTCCATCACCACCTGCTGGCCGGCGTCCGCCAGCGCCAGCGCGCACAGCTCGATGCCGTGGTGGGTGCCCTCGGTGATGATGATCTGCTGGGTATCGCAATCGATGTTGCGCCAGCGGCGCAGAAAATCCCGAATCTCCCGCTTGAGCGGGCCATAGCCACCGCTGGAATACGACAGCAGCAACGCGTTGTGGGGCACCGTGACGCTGGCATACAGTTGACGCCACTTGCGCATCGGAAAGCGCGCGATATCCGGAATGCCCGGCACGAAGGCGCCACTCTGGATCAGACTGGCACCCTGCCCGCCCAGCACCCGGCGTGCGCGAGTGGAGAGCGGCAGTGGCGCAGGTGCCTCGAGCGAGGCGCTGCCGGGTCTCGCGGCATGCGGGCGGCGCGTCCAGGTGCCCTGACCCTGCCCGGTGTGCAGATACCCTTCCTCGATCAGCGACTTGATGGCCAATGACAGAGTGTTGCGTGCCACACCCAGCGCCTCGCACAGCTTGCGATGCGCAGGCAGCCGTACCCCCACCGGCCATTGCTCACGAATCATCTCGAGCAATGCCTGCTCCAACCGCACCTGCTTGCCCAGGGCCTGCGACTGGCGGCGATAGCACTCGATCAATGGCTCAAGCGTGGCCAGTTCCATGCAGGTCTCCCGATATCGTTCATGTAGCACGTAACGTCCATACGCTGCATAAATCACGTGAGCAACCAGCCTGGCTGGCGGGGTACAGCGCCCATTCATCCCTGATTATCCGCAGTCCACCAAGATTGGTCCAGTCAAACGCTCAATTGGTCTATTCGCCTGAACAGTGGGCGCTGATAGCGTGTCCCTCAGGCGCTGCCTACTGACTGATGCTCACAGCCCACGATGGCTGGATCGCTCCTGCGATGTCGACAGGAGCGAATTTTTTCCACAAGCCTCAGCCAGCAACAGGACTGACTTTGCACCTGCTTACCCGCCAGCACCTTTGGCAGAGGACAGCAGACGCGCACGAAAGACATCTTCAGGTCCGGCACCGCCATATAACAAATTCCAAGATCGACTCGGACGCATCCCCCATGACCCAAACAACTCCCCCTGCAGAACAACTTGTCAGAGTCCTCGCCCGCGGAGACGTTCTGGCCCTTGCCTTCGGTGCCATGGTCGGCTGGGGCTGGATCGTCCTGACCGGCGGCATGATTCAGGACGCCGGCAGCATCGGTGCCATCATCGCCTTCATCATCGGCGGCATTGCCGTCGTGCTGATCGGCCTGACCTATGCGGAACTGGCCGCCGCCATGCCCAAGGTGGGTGGCGAACACGTCTACAGCTACCGTGCCATGGGACATTTCTCGTCCTTCCTGTGCACCTGGACCATCATTCTCGGCTACCTGAGCGTGGTGTCCTTCGAAGCAGTGGCTCTGCCGACCGTCATCGAGAACCTCGCACCCGGCTATGCCGTCGGTCACATGTGGACCATTGCCGGCTGGGACGTCAAGGCCACTTGGGTCGCCGTCGGGGTCGGTGGTTCGCTGGCCATGATGGCCATCAACTACGTCGGCATCACCACCGCGGCGCTGCTGCAGAAGGTCGTGACCGGAGTGATCCTGATCGCCGGGGTACTGTTCGTGACCGGCGCCCTGTTCGAGGGGGACGTCGCCAACATGACGCCGCTGTTCACCCAGTCTGAGGGTGGCGTGACGGCCGGCATCATCGCGGTACTGGTGCTGGTGCCCTTCCTGTTCGTGGGCTTCGATGTCATCCCCCAGGCCGCCGAAGAGATCAATCTGCCCTACAACGCCATCGGCAAGGTACTGATGATGTCCGTGGTACTGGCAGTGGTGTGGTATGCGCTGATCATCCTGGCCACCAGCCTGGCACTGGATCACGACGCGCTCGTCGACAGCTCCCTGAGCGTGCCGGACGCCATGCAGGCGCTGTTCAACACGCCATGGGCCAGCAAGCTGATGATCCTCGCAGGTATCGCCGGCATCATCACCAGCTGGAACGCCTTCTACATCGGTGGCTCGCGCGCCATCTACGCCCTGGCGCATGCCGGCATGCTGCCGGCCGCCCTCGGCAAGCTGCACCCGAAACACAAGACACCGACCAACGCCGTACTGCTGATCGGCCTGCTGTCCTGCATCGCGCCCTTCTTCGGTCGTCCGGCACTGGTTTGGATCGTCGATGCCGGCGGGCTGGGTATCGTCATCGCCTATCTGTTCGTCGCGATCTCGTTCCTGATCCTGCGCATCCGCGAGCCCGAGATGCCACGTCCGTTCCGCGTGCGTCACGGCAAGCTGTGCGGTGTGCTGGCCATCCTGCTGTCCTTCGGCATGGCCTGTCTGTACCTGCCGGGCAGCCCTTCCGCACTGACCGGCACCGAGTGGATGATCTTCGGCGCCTGGATGGCACTGGGCCTGGTGATGTACGCCATCGCCCTCAAGCAATTCGGCCGTGAATACAGCGACCGCATCATGGCACCGGCCTTCACCGCTCACTGAGCAAAGGCCTCGTCATGTGACCGCCGGGCAGGTCCGTCCGCCTGCCCGGCCCCATCGGACTCGACTACCGCGAGCCGATATCAGGACAGTCCGCGCGATTCGCCAGCGCTGTCCACTCAATGAATGCACTGCACGCCAGACCGCCAGAGGAGCTTCACATGCCCCGTTCCGCCCTCCCGCTCAGCGACTTCCTGAAGCGCTACGTCAACTCGGAAACCAGCAGCGACGTCTTCGTCCCGGCGCTCATTGGTACCGAGCACCGCGAGACCGGCACCACCTTCAACGTGACCAATCCGGCCACCGGCGAGCAGCTGGCCCGTGTCGCCGAGGTCAGCGCCGATGACACCCGTGACGCCGTCGCCGCGGCCGAGGCCGCCGGCAACGCCTGGAAGAAGGTGCCGGTGAAGGAGCGCTCCGCCCTCTTGCGTCGCTGGTTCGACCTGGTGCTTGAGCACCGGGAAGACCTCGCCCAGCTGATGACCCTGGAACAGGGCAAGCCGCTGGCGGAATCGCGTGGCGAGGTGACCTATGGCGCCTCCTTCATCGAATTCTTCGCCGAAGAAGCCAAGCGCATGGCCGGTGAGACCCTGCCGTCCCACGGCGCCGACAAGCGCCTGATGGTGCTGCGCGAGCCCATCGGTGTGGTGGCGGCCATCACGCCGTGGAACTTCCCGCTGGCGATGATCACCCGCAAGTGCGCGCCGGCGATCGCCGCAGGCTGTGCCGTGGTCATCAAGCCGGCCGAAGCCACCCCGCTGACCGCACTGGCACTGGCGGATCTGGCACTGGAAGCCGGCCTGCCGGCAGGTCTGATCAGTGTCGTCACCGCCATGAAGCCGATCGCCATCGGCGAGGTGCTGACCACCGACCCGCGCATCCGCAAGGTCTCCTTCACCGGCTCCACCCCAGTGGGCAAGACGCTGATGGCGCAGTGTGCCTCCACCGTCAAGAAGACCGCCATGGAGCTGGGCGGCAATGCGCCGTTCATCGTCTTCGATGACGCCGATGTCGATGCCGCCGTCGACGGTGCCATCGCCTCCAAGTTCCGCAATGCGGGTCAGACCTGCGTATGCACCAACCGCTTCCTCGTCCAGGACGGCGTCTACGATGCCTTCGTCGAGAAGCTCGCGGCGCGGGTAGCCGCCATGCAGGTCGGCGATGGGCTGGTCGATGGCAACACTATCGGTCCGCTGATCAATGACGCTGCCGTCAGCAAGGTACAGAGCCACGTCGATGACGCCATCGGCAAGGGCGCGCGCCTGGTCACCGGTGGCAAGCCGCACGCCCTGGGCCACAGCTTCTTCGAGCCCACCGTGCTGGCCGATGTCACCACCGAGATGGTGGTGGCGGATGAGGAGACCTTCGGGCCGCTGGCACCGGTGTTCCGCTTCCACAAGGATGAAGACGCCATCGCAATGGCCAATGACACGCCCTTCGGCCTGGCAGCCTACTTCTACGCCAACGATTACCGCCGCATCTGGCACACGCTGGAAGCGCTGGAATACGGCATGGTCGGGGTCAATGAGGGCCTGATCTCCACCGAGCTGGCGCCCTTCGGCGGCATTAAGGAGTCCGGTCTGGGTCGTGAAGGGTCTCACCACGGTCTGGAAGAGTTCACCGAGCTGAAGTACGTCTGCATCGGCGGACTCTAATTTTGTGAGGACGCCTTGAGAGGACGTCTCACAACGTTATCCCACCACGTTTACTAGACAACGGTGACATGGCCCGCGCCATGCCACCGGCAACAAGAAAAGGAACCTGACATGAGCCACTCTCAGCTGAGCAACGAACAACTCGACGTCCTCAAGCACAAGTACGTCGCCAAGGGTGCCGTCACCGCCACGCCGCAATTCGCCGACACCGCGCTGAACGCCGAGATCTGGGATGCAGACGGCAACCGCTGGATCGACTTCGCCGGCGGCATCGGCGTGCTCAACCTGGGTCACCGCCACCCGAAGGTCGTCGCCGCAGTCAAGGCACAGCTCGACAAGGTCATGCACACCGCCGCGGGCGTCATCTCCTACGCCCCGTACGTGCAACTGAGCCAGAAGCTGGCCGAGCTGACGCCGGTGCGTGGCCCGGAACGCAAGACCCTGCTGGTCAACTCCGGCGCGGAAGCGGTCGAGAACGCCATCAAGATCGCACGTGCCGCCACCGGCCGCAGCGGTGTCATCACCTTCGACGGCGCCTTCCACGGCCGCACCATGATGACCCTGGCGATGACCGGCAAGGTGCTGCCGTACAAGAACGACTTCGGCCCGATGCCGGGTGACATCTTCCGTGCGCCCTACCCGAACCCGATTCACGGCATCAGCGAAGAGCAGTCCCTGAACGCCATCCGCACCCTGTTCAAGACTGACATCGCACCGCACCGCACCGCCGCCATCGTCATCGAGCCGGTGCAGGGCGAAGGTGGCTTCTACATCGCCTCACCGAGCTTCCTGACCGCGCTGCGTGAGCTGTGTGACGAGCACGGCATCCTGCTGATCGCCGATGAAGTGCAGTCCGGCTTCGCGCGTACCGGCAAGCTGTTCGCGATGGAGCACAGCGGCGTCGAAGCCGACATCATGACCATGGCCAAGAGTCTGGCCAACGGCATGCCGCTGTCGGCTGTCGTCGGTACCGCCGAGGTGATGGATTCCTCCGGCCCGGGCTCTCTGGGCGGCACCTACAGCGGCAACCCGCTGTCCTGCGCCGCGGCCCTGGCCGTCATCGACGTCATCCGCGAAGAGAACATCCTGGAGCGCAGCACCCAGATGGGCGAGCAACTCGCCGCGCGTTTCGCCCAGTGGGAAGAACGCTTCGCGCATGTCGCTCACTCACGCAACCAGGGTTCCATGGCGGCCTTCGAGCTGGTGGACGCCGATGGCAAGCCGGACCCCGCCGCGACCGCGGCCGTATGTGCCAAGGCCAAGGAGCTGGGGCTGATCCTGCTGTCCTGTGGTTTCTACTCCAACTCCATTCGCGTGCTGGTGCCGTTGACGGTCGAGCCGGAAGTGCTGGAAGAAGGTCTCGACATCGTCGAGAAGGCGCTGGAAAGCCTCGTCTGATCGGTTGCCTTTTCCGACACACGTGTAACAAAACGGCCACCTTCGGGTGGCCGTTGTCGTTTCCAGCGCCACTCGCTGCGCTGGAGGGAAACCCTGGGCCGAGAAATGAATCGCAAGCTCATTACCCATCTAACCATATAGCCAATCAACCCAAGCAGCCTTTTGTGGCAAGTAATTGATTAAATTATGATATTCGCTGCATTTCTGCGTATTCCCGACCGATTCTCGCCATGCCACACGCCATCGTGAACGACGGCTGCCAGAGAGAGACCTTTCTCATCGGCAGCACCTCGAGTGACCCCTACCATGACTGACAGCAACGCCCACGACTTCAAACGCAGCATGCAGCAGCGCCACCTGGTGATGTTGTCCCTCGGCGGTGTCATCGGCACCGGCCTGTTTCTCAGCTCCGGCTATACCATTCAACAGGCCGGTCCGGCGGGGGCGGTGCTCGCCTATCTGATCGGCGGACTGGTGGTCTATCTGGTGATGATGTGTCTCGGCGAGCTTGCCGTGCACCACCCGGAACCCGGCGCCTTCAGTGCCCATGCCACCCGCTATCTGGGCCCGGCCACCGGCTATACCGTCGCCTGGCTCTACTGGCTGACCTGGGCCGTGGCACTGGGCTCGGAATTCACCGCCTCCGCCGTGTTCATGGGGCGCTGGTTCCCCGGTGTCGAACCCTGGATCTGGTGCGGCATCTTCTCGCTGATCGTGTTCGGCATGAACATCGTCTCGGCACGCTTCTTTGCCGAATCCGAATTCTGGCTGTCGTTGATCAAGGTCGCCGCGGTGATCGTGTTCATCGCCGTGGGCGCCGCCGCCATGTTCGGCTTCACGTCACTCTCGGGCAATACCGAGGCGCCGGGCGTCACGCGCATCCTGCAGGAGGGGGTGTTCGATCACGGCGTGATGCCGATCCTGATGACACTGCTGGCCGTCAGCTTCGCCTTCTCCGGCACCGAGCTGATCGGCATCGCCGCCGGCGAAAGCGAGAATCCCGAGAAGAACGTGCCCCTGGCGATCCGCGCCACCCTGTGGCGGCTGATCATTTTCTTCATCGGCACCATCATCGTCATCGCCGCCCTGTTGCCCCAAAACAGCGCCGGTCTCAAGGAAAGCCCCTTCGTGGCGGTCTTCCAGCTCACCGGCATCCCCTACGCGGCGGACATCATGAACTTCGTGATCATCACCGCACTGCTGTCGGCGGCCAATTCCGGCCTCTACGCCGCCTCGCGCATGCTGTGGACCCTGGCGGACCAGAAGACGCTGCCGCGCGTGTTCAGCCGCGTCAATCAACGCGGCATTCCAGTGCCCGCGCTGCTGATCACCATGCTCGGCGGCCTGCTGTCGCTGCTCTCGAGCGTCTATGCCGAAGACACCCTGTATCTGGCGCTGGTGTCGATTTCCGGGCTTGCCGTGGTGCTGGTGTGGATGGCGATCGCCGCCAGCCAGTTCAGCTTTCGCCGTCAGTGGCTGAAGGCCGGCCACAGCGCCAGCGAGCTGACCTACCGCGCCCCGCTGTATCCCGTCGTGCCGATTGCCGCCTTCCTGTTCTGCGCGCTGGCCTGCATCGGCATCGCCTTTGACCCCAACCAGCGCATCGCGCTCTACTTCGGCGTGCCCTTCGTGGCGCTGTGCTATCTGGTCCACTCTCTGACCCATCGCTCGTCTACCGACGCCGCCAATTCCCCGACTCCGACCCCGCAGGAGGCCCTCGATGCCCGCTGATGCCACCCGCAATCCGCTGAGCGCCATCACCGCCCAGCAGCCCTTCCTGATCGTCGATGGCGCCCTGGCCACCGAGCTTGAGCGTGCCGGATTCGATCTCAACGACTCGCTGTGGTCGGCCAGGGTGCTGGCCGATCAGCCGCAGGCGATTGTCGATGTGCACCGCGCCTACTTCGAGGCCGGTGCCGATGTCGCCACCACCGCCAGCTATCAGGCCACGCTCGAGGGCCTGATGGCGCGCAGCCTGAGCAAGACCCAGGCCAGCGCGCTGATCCAGCGCTCTGTCACCCTGGCCGCCCAGGCCCGCAGCGAGTACCTGGCCGCGCACCCGGAGCGTCTGGACTGCCCGCCGCTGGTCGCGGCCTCCGTCGGCCCCTATGGCGCATATCTCGCCGATGGCAGCGAATACCGTGGTGGCTACGCGCTGGACCGCGCCGGCCTGCGCGACTTCCACCGTGCCCGCCTCGCCACGCTGCTCGATGCCAAACCGGACGTGCTCGCCTTCGAGACGCTGCCGTGTGCCGAGGAAGCACTGGCCGTGTGTGACCTCCTGCGCGATGACTTCCCCACAGCGCGTGCCTGGATCGCCTTCAGCGCGCGCAACGCCAGCGAATTGAGCGATGGCACGCCGATCCGAGAGGCTGTGCGTGCCATCGCTGACTGCGAGCAGGTGGTCGCCATCGGCGTCAATTGCACCGCGCTTGAGCACATCGAATCGCTGGTGCGCGAGATTCGCGGCGAGACGGACAAGGACATCGTCATCTACCCGAACTCCGGCGAGGTCTATGACCCGGTCACCAAGACCTGGTCTGCCGCCTGCGCCGTCTCGGTTGAGTCTGATGGCGACGGCTCTGACCACGACCATGACCTCGCCGGCTGGACACCGCGCTGGCTGGCCGCAGGTGCCACGGCCATCGGTGGCTGCTGCCGCACCGGCCCGGACGATATCCGCGCCCTGGCGGATCTGCGCAAGGCGCTGAGTTGATTGAGGTGCTGAGCAGATACGCACGCTGAGCTCCAAGCACTGAATTCCAAGCGCTGAACCCGAACGCCCTGTCCGGTCATGACACATGATCGGTCAGGGCGTTTTCGGTAGCGTCCCACGCCCCAAATCGCTAGGATGGCAGGACACTGATGAGCGATTGCTCAAAATCATTCCGACGTGCTCTCAAGATGGCCTTCAAGCTGCAATGAGGAGCGCGTAAGAGATCAGCAGGAGAATCCCCATGTCACAGCTCGATATCCAGGTCGCCTACGACGTGGTCTGCCCCTGGTGCTGGATCGGCAAGCGTCATCTTGATGACGCCATCGCGCAACTCGACTTCAAGGATGAGGTGCGCGTCAGCTACCTGCCCTTCCAGCTCAATCCGTGGGTGCCACGTGAAGGCATGGCGCGCGCCGACTACCGCGCGCAGAAGTTCGGCAGTGTCGAGCGTGGCGCGGAGCTGGATGCCCAGGTGGCACAGTCAGGCGCGCAGAGCGGCGTCACCTTCCGCCACGCCCTGATGGAGCGCACGCCCAACTCCACCGATGCCCAGCGCATCGTCTGGCGCCAGCAGTCCGCGGGCCTGGCGGAGCGCCCATTGCTGGAAGCGCTGTTCAGCGCCTACTTCCACGATGGCAAGGATGTGGGAGACCGTCAGGTGCTGGCCGAGATCGCAAGCCAGCACGATGCGAATCTGAGCGTCGAACAGGCGCTGACCTTCCTCGAATCCGGCGAGGGCGAGCAGGAAGTCGCCGCCCAGCAGGAAGCGCTGCGCAACGCCGGTATCCAGTCGGTGCCCAGCACCATCGTCGGTCAGTACTACGTGCCCGGCGCCCAGCCGGTGGAAGTGCTGGTGCAGATGCTCAATGAGGCGCGTGCCCAGCAGACGGATTGATCTGCCACGCACTGACGCCACGCACTGACGCCAAGCGCGAATGCCATGAACGGACAGACGACACGCCCTTCGCAAGGATGGCGTGTCGTTTTGCGTTCAGGCATAAAGGAAAGGCTGATTGAGGCAAGTCACGACAACAATACGACTCACGACAAGGACTGCTGCATGCCGCGCCCCATCATTCTCGATTGTGATCCCGGCCACGACGATGCCATCTCGCTGATTCTGGCCCTGAGTTCAGACGCGCTCGACGTGCTGGCCGTCACCACCAGCGCCGGCAATCAGACGCCCGACAAGACCCTCAACAACACGCTGCGGGTACTCACCCTGCTGGGGCGGCATGACATTCCGGTCGCCGGTGGTGCGCCGAAACCGCTGGCGCGTGAGCTGATCATCGCCGACAACGTGCATGGCGAAAGTGGCCTGGATGGCCCCAAACTGCCGGACCCCGCCTTCGCTCCCGTCACCCAGAGCGCCATCGAGCTGATGGCCGAGAAGGTCCGTGCCTGTGAGCAGAAGGTCACGCTGGTGCCCTCCGGCCCGCTGACCAATATCGCGCTGTTTCTCTCCGCCCACCCGGAGCTTCACCACAAGATCGACAGCATCGTGCTGATGGGGGGCGCGGCAGGTGTCGGCAACTGGACCCCCGCCGCCGAGTTCAACATCTTCGTCGACCCCGAAGCCGCCGACATGGTGTTCAAGTCCGGCCTGCCCATCGTGATGTGTGGGCTGGATGTCACCCATCAGGCGCAGATCATGGATGAGGATATCGAGCGTATCCGCGCCATCGACAATCCCGTCGCCCAGTGTGTCGCCGAGCTGCTCGACTTCTTCATGATCTACCACCGTGACCCCAAGTGGGGCTTCAGCGGTGCGCCATTGCATGACCCCTGCACCATCGCCTGGCTGCTGAAGCCTGAGCTGTTCACCGCTGTCGATTGCTGGGTCGGGGTCGAGACACAGGGCGAGCATACCCAGGGCATGACGGTGGTCGATCGTTACCAGCTCACCGGCAAGCCGCACAACGCCAAGGTACTGTTCGATATCGACCGCGAGGTTTTCGTTGACCTGATCGCGCAACAGCTCAAGCACTATCAATGACTACCGATGACTACCGATGACTACCGCTGATCGCCACGCCAGTGCCACTGCGCCACAAGAGCACGACCACGACTACCTGATCGTGGGCTCGGGCTTTGGCGGCTCGGTGTGCGCGCATCGCCTGACCGAGAAAGGCTATCGCGTGGCGGTCATGGAACAGGGCAAGCGCTGGACGCCGGACAACATGCCGCGCTCCAACTGGCGTCTGAGCCGTTGGCTGTGGCGGCCGATGCTGGGCCTGCGCGGCTTCTTCACCATGAGCTTCTTCCGCCATGTCATCGTGCTGCATGGCAACGCAGTGGGCGGCGGCTCCATCACCTATGCGCAGACACTGCTGGTGCCGCCTGACAAGATCTGGGACAACGGCCAGTGGGCGGGGCTCAATGACTGGCATGCGGTGATGCCAGAGCACTACGCCACGGCGCAGAAGATGCTCGGCGTGACGACCAATCGGATCATCGCACCGGCGGATGACGCCCTGAAACGCATGGCGGCGGTCGCCGGCTGTGAGGACACCTGGTACCCCACCGAGGTCGGCATCTTCTTCGGCCCCGAGGGCGAAAGCGCCACGCCCGACGCCGGTAGCCCCCATCCAGACCCCTACTTTGATGGCGAAGGCCCTGAAAGGCACAGCTGCATCGGCTGCGGTGGCTGCATGATGGGTTGCCGCCATGGCGCCAAGAACACACTCGACAGGAACTATCTGTATCTGGCCGAGAAGCACGGTGCCAAGGTGCATGCCGAGACCAAGGTGATCGACGTCGTACCGCTCAATGGCAAGACGGACGGGGCCGATGGCTATGTGGTGACGACGGTGCCCTCCACCTTCGCCGGGCTCTATCTTGGCAGAGGCAAGCGCACGTTCACCTGTCAGTCCATCGTCTTCGCAGGCTCGTCGCTCGGCACCCAGGAGTTGCTGTTCCGCCTCAAGGACAAGGGCGCATTGCCGAACCTCTCGAATGCGCTGGGCAAGCGGGTGCGCACCAATGCGGAGTCCTTGATCAGCTGCCGCATGCCGGGCAGTCGCGATGACATGTCCAAGGGCATCGCCATCGGCTCCGGTATCCATATCGATGAGCACACCCATATCGAAGCCACGCGCTATCCGGCGGGCTCCGATTTCATGGGGCTGCTGTTCACCGCGATGGCCAGGGGCAAGCCCGGCTGGACACGCCCTTTTTCCTGGCTGAGCGCGATGGCGAAGCTCTTTCTCGCCAATCCACTGCGCGCGCTGAGATTCCAGCTGCCGTGGGGCTTCGCGAAGGAGACCATCATCTTCCTGTGTATGCAGACGGCAGAGGGCCACCTCGACATGACGCTCAAACGCCTGTGGTACTGGCCATTTCGCAAGGCGCTGGTCACCGAGGGCAAGCGCATTCCCACCTTCATCCCCGAGGCGAATGACTTCGTCACGCGTGGCGCCAAGGCCATCGGCGCCATCCCCGGCAGCAGCATCCCCGAGATACTCTTCAACATCCCCACCACAGCACACTGCATGGGCGGTGCGGCCATGGCAGCCTCCCCCGAGGACGGCGTCTGCGATGGCCAGAATCGCGTCTTTCATTACCGCAACATGCTGATCTGTGACAGCTCGATGCTCGCCGCCAACCTGGGCGTCAATCCCAGCCTGACCATCACCGCCCTGGCGGAACATGCGATGAGCCATATCCCGCGCAAGGACTGATCTTCAGGATGCCTGGTGTGGGGGGCGCTGATACGGGAAGTGCTGGTGCATGAAGGGAAAGACGGCTGGTATCATTGCCCGCCAACATCTCAGACCAGCGTCTCGGGCCAGGTGCGTACAACGCGCAAGATCAATCAACACGGGAGCACAGCAATGAAACGGGTGTCACTTTTCACCATGGCGAACTGCCCGCACTGCAAGACAGCCAAGCAGTATCTGGAGCAGCAGAAGATCGGCTTCCGCCTGGTGGATGTCCGCTCCCCCGCGGGACAGAAGGAATTCGCCAAGACAGGCTTTCGCAGCGTACCTGTCCTGAAGATTGGCGATCAGTTCCTGAAGGGATTCAGCGTGAAAGGCTTCAATCAGTTGTATAAGGGTTGAGTGAGGCGCTCTTAGCAGTACAGCGTATCTCGGCATATACCCTGTCTAATGCTATGGTGGGTAGGTTTCACAGTAGATTTAAACATTACAGACTCTTCAGGCTTTTATAATTAGAGCATCCTGCACTAAAATAAATTAAAACGCGAAACGGTCCGAAGAAAAATAAACATAAAACCCAAAATTGATTATCTATGCCACACTTTCACCTTTCACTACAACAAACAGTATTTACTTACAGATTCCTTACAAACAAGTAGCTCAATTAACCCATGAGTCGCCTAAATACATCAGCAGCTAAACGCTGCGCTTCATCATTTTTTATCACGTTCCAAAGCAAACTAGTTAATTTCTTACCTGCTATTTTGTACCATACGACTTTAGGATACTGATCAACTTCAGTTTTACTTTTCTCAATTGCATCTTCTATTGTTTTTACCTTACTAGGTTCAACATACTTTTCCTTCTCAAGCTCTTGAATTCTCTTATTTAATTCGTCAAGTTGAGAAAAGATTTCTTCCTTTTCGGCTTCACTAAAATACTCATGTTCGCCATAGTCTTTACCATCTATAGCTTCATCTAAACTATCGAGCATTTCATTTAGCTCTGCGTCACTCTTTTCCTTCGAATGCAGGATGTCTTCTCTTAAGTTTATTATCCAATCATAAACTCTACCTACCGCTTTATTGACATCTTCATGCTTATTAGCTTCTTTATGATAATAATCCCCAGGTATCTCTACTGATCTAATATACTTCCTAGAATCTTTACTATCCCCCATTGCTAAGGCATAAATATTTCCTTCAGTGTACTCTTCAATTACGAAACTGTATTTTGGCAGCGCTAGGAAAACAATCTCAACCAATCTATTTCCATCTTCAGAGAATGAAACATTAAAATCATGTTCTGAAAAGTGCTCATTATTTAGATTAAATAGAATTGCAGACCTAACAGACCTTTTTAATCTTGGCATATCAGCCTCCATACTGGTCAAACATATCAATTTGAAAGATAAAAGTAATCACGAGATCGAACTACCTAAGCACTCAGCCAATATATTAAACTTTTCCTTAATATAAAATATAAACCATATTTCATATCGTCCCAAAGGGCAACACTTATAATAGCAATTACCAAATTAATAAACTATGCAGAATCATGCAATCTCTCAATATTCGCCACCAGATCCGTAAACCTCTCCCCCTGGATATGCACGTGATCCTTTAGCGCCTGCTCGGCAGCAGCGGCGTCGCCAGCTTCGATGGCAGCGACGATGGCTTCGTGTTCAGCATAGGAGCTGTGCATGCGGTGGCGGACGTGAAGTTGCAGGCGGCGATAGGGCTTGAGGATGGCGTGCAGGCGCGTGGCTTCTTCGGTGAGGAAGGCGTTGTGACTGGCGCGGTAGAGACAGTGATGAAAGAGGCCATTCTCGTAGTAGTAGCCATTGGCGTCGTCGGCCTCCAGGCGTTCACGGCAGGCGGCGTGGGCGTCCTTGAGTTCCGAAAGCTCCTGCGTGGTGATGCGCCGCGCGGCGAGTCGGCCGCACATGGCTTCCAGTTCCGCCATGACTTCAAAGCGTTCCACCAGCTCCGAGACGCCCAGCTGCGTCACGAAGGTGCCGCGCTTGGGCACCACCTTCACCATGCCAGAGGCGGCGAGCTGCTGCAGCGCCTCGCGGATCGGGGTGCGGGAACACTGATACTCGCGGCCCAGCGCTTCGGGGTCGAGCTTGGTGCCCGGCGGGAAGCGCCCTTCGACGATGGCATCTTCCAGCAGGTCTCGCAGGCGTTGCGCATGAGACATCTTGATCATCATCGTCGTCCTTGTACTGTGGCCTGACGGCGCTTCTCTCGAAAGCGGCCCTTGAATCCCTGTGAGCCTGAGCGCTGGAACACTGGAGAGCCTGAGAGCTCGAGAGCCTGCAAGCTCGAGCGCGACGGCCTCGTCATTGCGATGATGCTTGATGAGCCGTCATTGATTCACCGCAACCCCGCCCAGCACCACGCCGTTCTCACAGCATTCTGCCCTCGCTCTCCTGCCTTCATTGAACAGGGAAGTGGCCGTGCAGGAAACTGACTTTAGTCTAGTCATGCATGGGATTCCTTGACGCTACCACACGATGCGCCTATCTGTTGTATACAACAAGACGACGCAAATATTTAAGCCTCAGACGCCATACTGAGAGCTTGAGCAGTGAACACGTCGCTTCGTCCCGCGCCTTGAGGAACCGCCATGAACATCAATCTGAGTTTTCTGCAGGATCTGCTGACCCATGTCGGCCAGCGTGCCCGTCAGCAGGTTGGCCTCTCGCCCGGCGCCGGCAATGAAGACACCGCCCTCGCCCGCCTGACCGAGAGCTGCCACAACCTGACCGAGAGCAGCGGTGAAGCCTCGCGCATCATGATGGCCCAGCGTGCACTGGAGGATTATCAGCAGCTGGATCACGAGCAGCGCCTCGTCTTCTTTCAGCTGCTGGCCGAGCACTACGCCGCCGACGAAGCGGCCATTCACGCTGCCTACGCGGCCTATCGCGACTCCCCGGACAACGCCAATCTCAGTGCGCTGTTCGCCGCCAGTGAACCCAGACGCCAATCGTTGCTGCGCCGCCTGAACCTGTGCCCCGGCGGCACCTATGAAATCGTGCGCATGCGTGCCGACCTGCTCAAGCTCATCAAGCAGCATCCGGAATTGAAGCCGCTGGATGCCGACTTCGCGCATCTGTTCGCCTCCTGGTTCAATCGCGGCTTCCTGATGCTGGAGGCCATCGACTGGAACACCCCCGCGGCGGTGCTGGAGAAGATCATCCGCTACGAGGCGGTGCATGCCATCCAGGACTGGAGCGATCTGCGCGGGCGCCTCGACCCCGAGGACCGCCGCTGCTACGCCTTCTTCCACCCGGCCATCGGCGATGAGCCGCTGATCTTCGTCGAGGTGGCGCTGTGCAAGGGCGTGCCCAACAACATCCAGCATCTGCTCGCCAACAGCGGCCAGACCACCGAACGCGAGGCGGACACCGCCGTCTTCTACAGCATCAGCAATTGCCAGAAGGGCCTGAAAGGCATCTCGTTCGGCAACTTCCTGATCAAGCAGGTGGTGCAGGAGCTGCAACGCGAACTGCCCAATCTCAGCCGCTTCGTCACCCTCTCGCCGGTGCCCGGTTTCAGTCAGTGGCTGACACGCGCGCGTGATGAGGAAGGCCTGGAAGTCTCCGACCTGCTGGCCCATCACCTGCAGCACGATGACTGGATGAATGACGAGGAGGCCCAGCAGAAGATGGCACCGGAACTGCGCGCCCTCGCCGCCCATTACCTGGTCAACGTCAAGCACCGCAGCGGCCAGCCGATGGACCCGGTCGCCCGCTTCCACCTCGGCAACGGTGCCAGCCTGCATCGCCTCAACTGGCCGAGTGACACCTCCCCCAATGGCCGCCAGCAGGCCCACGGCCTGATGGTCAACTACCTCTATGAGCCGCACCGCATCGAGCAGAACCACGAGGCCTTCAGCCGCAACGACAGCGTGGTGTGCAGCAGTGAGGTGAAAAAGGAGTCGAAAGCCAACAAGGAGCTGGCCAAGGCGCCGAAGCGCGAGGCCAGGAAGGAAAGCGATACCCTGTCCAGTTCGCCCCTGTCATCAAAAGGGTCCGAGCAGTCGCCCGCGACCAGATCGGCCACGGATGCCAGCGACAGCAAGCCAACGCCGTCACTCGAGGAATAAGTCACTCGAGGAATAAGTCACTCGAGGAAAGCGTCACACAAGGAAAGAGCCGCCCGGCAGACACGCCATCTGCCGGAGCACACCTGATCAGAACGTCGCCTTGCGTCAACGCCTCATGACAAGACAAGGCTCATGACAAGACAACGCCTCATTACAAGAACAACGCCATTGGAGCCAACGATGCCTCACGCCAACCACGCCAACCTCTATCTGCAATTCGCGCGCAACTTCGATGAGCGCCCGGATGCCACCTTCCTCGATACCGTCGAAGGCCACGGCTACAGCTTCGCCGAGGCACGCAGCGCCGCCGGCCAGATGGCCACCGCACTACGCGAGCTGGGCGTGACCCCGGGCGACCGCGTCGCGGTGCAGATCGACAAGAGCTGCGAGACCGTCATCCTGTATCTGGCCTGCCTGCAGGTCGGCGCGGTCTATCTGCCGCTGAATACCGCCTACACCGGCGAGGAGATCCGCTACTTCCTGGGCGACGCCGGCCCGCACCTGTACGTCTGCCAGCCCAAGGTGCTGGAGACGGCACGCGCACTGGGCAAGGAATGTGATGTGCCGCGTGTCGAGAGTCTGGGCACCGAGCAGGACGGCACCCTGATGGAGCAGGCCCGCCAGTGCAGCGCAAGCAGTGAAGTCGAGCCACGCGCCGCCGATGATCTCGCCGCCATCCTCTATACCTCCGGCACCACCGGGCGCAGCAAGGGCGCGATGCTGACCCACGCCAATCTGGCCTCCAACTGTCAGGCGCTGGCCGAGACCTGGCGCTTCACCCGTGATGACCATCTGATCCACGCCCTGCCAATCTTCCACACCCACGGCCTGTTCGTGGCCTGCAACATCGTGCTGACGGTGGGCGCCTCGATGACCTTCCTGCCGAAGTTCGATACCGAGCAGATTCTGGATCTGATGCCACGCTCCAGCGTGCTGATGGGCGTGCCGACCTTCTACACCCGCCTGCTGGAATCCGAACGCCTCAATCGCGAGACGACCGCCGGCATGCGACTGTTCGTCTCCGGCTCCGCGCCGCTGCTCAGCGAGACCCACAGTGAGTTCAGTGCACGTACCGGCCACGCGATTCTCGAACGCTACGGGATGACCGAGACCAACATGAACACCTCCAACCCCTACGACGGCGAGCGGCGTCCCGGCACGGTGGGCATGGCGCTGCCCGGCAGCGAAGTGCGCATCACCGACCGCGAGACAGGTGCCATCCTGCCGCGTGGCGAGACAGGGCTGATCGAGGTGCGCGGTGCCAACGTCTTCAAGGGCTACTGGAAGATGCCGGAGAAGACCGCCAGCGAGTTCCGCGAGGATGGCTTCTTCATCACCGGGGATCTCGGTCATATCGATGCCGATGGCTACCTGTGCATCAGCGGCCGCGACAAGGACCTGATCATCTCCGGCGGCTACAACATCTACCCGAAGGAGGTGGAGCTGCTGATCGATGACATGCCCGGCGTCAATGAATCGGCGGTGTTCGGCGTGCCCCACCCGGACTTCGGCGAAGGTGTCTGCGCGGTAGTGGTCATGCAGGCCGGCCACCAGGGCAGTCTCGATGAAGCGGCGGTGCTTGCCGCCCTCAGCGACAAGCTCGCCCGCTACAAGCAGCCCAAGCGCGTGTTCTTCATCGAAAGCCTGCCGCGCAACGTGATGGGCAAGGTGCAGAAGAAACAGCTGCGCGAGGAATATGCACAGCTGTTTGCCCCTGAGCCGGCCCGCTCACACGGCTGAGCCACCACTATCAAGCCTGACACCCGACACCTTCATGCCACCGGCATGGCGTGACGCCATCACGTCATGCCGGTGGGTTCACTCACCCCGATTCCTTGCAAGGACAGCCAAAGGACGCCCAATAGTCAGATACAAGACACGAGACACGAGACACGCAAAGACAGGCTCGCCAGCCTGGATGGACGTGATGAAAGACACGAATGAGACGACACACATCAGATAGACGACAAGACGCCACACTGATTCACCACCACTTCACCACAACAACAAGAAGGTAATACGCCATGGTGATCTACGGAGTTGCCCTGCTGGCAGGGTGCATGATGGCCGGTCTCGTGATCGGTGATCTGCTCGGAGAAATGCTCAATATCGATTCCAATCTCGGCGGTGTCGGCATCGCCATGCTGCTGCTCATCTTCATCACCGGTGTGCTGAAGGACCGCGGCAAGATGGCCGACAGCACCTCCAGCGGCATCAATTTCTGGAACGCGATGTACATCCCCATCGTGGTCGCGATGGCCGCCAGCCAGAACGTGGTCGCGGCCTTCAGCGGCGGCATGGTCGCGCTGGTCGCGGGCGTGCTGGCGGTGGTGCTGGGGCTGGCACTCGTTCCTCTGCTGACCGGCAAGCGGCCGGAAACCGCACTGGAAGAGGCTCCCCTGCCCGATGAGAACCGCCCCAGAACCTCAGTGACGACAGGCGCCCCGGTGCTGGATCGCAGTCGCCATGCCTCCCCCACTCCTGCGCACAAACACTGAGGGCTGACCCATGATCGATTCACTCGTCCACCTGTTCGACAAGTATCATCTGGTCGCTGCCTTCGCCGTGATCGGGCTGGCGATGTATGTCGCCTACTGGATCAGCAACAACCTGACACGCGGCAAGCTGCACGGCTCCGCCATCGCCATCATCCTCGGCCTGGTGCTGGCCTACGTGGGTGGCGCAACCACCGGCGGCAGCAAGGGGCTCTCGGATGTCACGCTGTTCTCGGGGCTGGGCCTGATGGGGGGCGGCATGCTGCGTGATCTCGCGATCATCGCCACCGCCTACGGGGTCAATCTCAAGGAAATCCGTCAGACCGGCTTTCGGGGTGTCATCGCGCTGTTCGTCGGCGTGCTGATCTCCTTCGTCGCCGGTGGTGGCGTCGCCATCGCCTTCGGCTATACCGATCCTGTCGATATCACCACCATCGGTGCGGGCGCGGTCACCTACATCGTCGGCCCGGTCACCGGTGCCACGCTCGGGGCCAGTTCCGAAGTGGTCGCGCTGTCGATCGCCGCCGGCCTGGTGAAGTCGATCCTGACCATGGTGGCCACGCCGATGACGGCGCGCCTGATCGGGCTCGACAATCCGCGCTCCGCGATGATCTTCGGTGGCCTGATCGGCACCACCAGCGGTGTGGCGGCTGGCCTTGCCGCCACCGACGCCCGCCTGGTGCCCTACGGCGCGATGACCGCCACCTTCTACACTGGCCTGGGCATCCTGCTCGCCCCGACGGTGCTGTTCCTCGCGGTACGTGCGGTGATGTAAGCATCGCGCTGACACGAGAGGCAATGCCACAAGCCGCTCAGACACAAGTGGCGCTGACACAAGACGACGGCGGCATCAGTCAGGACAATACATGTCCCACGCTGATGCCGCCGTCGTGTCGTTTACCGCCCATGTGACTTCCCACTTTACTGCCCAATCCACACCGTGGCGACCGGCCGGATCAGCGTGGCCTCAACAAGCGCTCCATCACTGCCCGCGCGGCGGACCACATCACGCTGCCGTGGTCTTCGCCCTCGAACAGCCGCCACTGGACGGCTACCTGCGGACAGTGCTCGCGCAGCTGGCGTGCATGCTCATGTGCGTTGTCGATCATCGCGCGCTCAACCCGCAGCCTGTCACGCTCAGGGTCCTGCCGCCTGGGCTGCGGCGACTGCTCACGTCCGCCAGCCGCGATGTACACCGGGCCCGCCGTCTCGGAGCAGGCAAGACGCAGCGGCCAGTTGGCCGGGTCATTCTCCTGCCGCCACCACAGCGAAGGGCTGATCGCGAAGATCGCCCCGAAGGCTTCGGGCGCCTTCTGCTGGGCATGGAGCGCGAACAGGCCGCCGAGGGAATGTCCGACCAATGCAGGCCGCTCGAGATCGAGCGGATAGCGTGAGGCCAGTTCAGGCGGCAGAGCCTGGGTCAGATAGGCGAGGAAATCCTCGCCACCGCCGGTACCCTCTGGCGCCGTGCCGGTGGTGAGCGGTGGCGTGAAGTCTTTTAAGCGTAGCTTCGTGACGATGTCACGCGCCGCCTTTGCCTGCCCGTCCGTCTCGCCCGCATAACCGACCGCGACGATGGCGAGGTCTGACGGCACCTTGTCAAATCCACGGCGTCCCAATATGTCGCGCGCTGCCGTGAACAGATCCAGGTGGCGATTGCCATCCAGTACCAGCAGTACCGGATAGCCGCCCTCGGGCGGCGTGACCTGAGGCAACGCGAGCTGAATCAGGTAGTCATGTCCCGTGGCTGATGAGTGCTGCGTGAATGCGGTCGTCGTTCCCTGCAGCACCCTGGCGTCTCCCATGTGGCTCATGACGGGGGCGGATGACAGCAGCACGCCTGACGTCACTCCTGCCATCACCCACCGGCGCCCCCAGCCACGCAGTCGGTCGTGCAATCGGTGGTGCCATCGGTCATGCAACGGTGGACGAGCGCGAGAAGGACGTCCCTGTCCTCCCCTCACTGCCAGTGTCGTCTTGATGAGTGTCATGCTCAGAACTCGTACTTGAGGGTCGCGACGGCGCTGGCCGGACGTCCCACGAAGTTGAAGACACTGGCCGAACCGGCGCGCACGTAATATTCACGATCGAACAGGTTGTAGACGTTGAGCTGGCCACTGAGTTTCGGCGTGAACTGATAGCCCAGCATGGCATCGAACACGGCATAGCCCGGTGCCTGGATGGTGCCCTGGGTGCTGTCGAAATCGCTCAGTGCCGTCATGCCGGCACCGACGGACACGCCATCCAGCAGGTTGCCCTCGAAGCGATACTGGGTCCACAGATTGACCATGTTGTTGGGCATCAGCATCAGCAGTGCATCGGAGCTGCCGGCTTCCAGCACCTCGGAGTCCATGTAGGTGTAGCCGAAGATGACATCCCACTGCGGCGTGATGTTGCCGGCCAGCTCAAGCTCCGCACCGGTGATGCGCATCTTGCCGGAATCCACCGAATAACTGACGCTACCGTCGGTCGAGGAGGCAGCACGGTGATTGTCGGTCAACTGGAAACCACTGATACGCGCATTCAGCGCACCATCCAGATAGCTGCCCTTGATCCCGATCTCGTATTGCTCGCCTTCGCGCGGGTCGATCAGATTGCCATCCTCGCCTTCGCGGGTCTGCGGCTCGAAGACTCTGGAGTAGCTGGCATAGAGGGAGTGGTCGGCGTCCAGGTCATAGACGAGTCCGCCATAGGGAGTGACGGCGGTGTCCTGCATGTCGCTGCTGCCGCCATTGAGCTTGTCTTCGGTCTCGGCCGAGAACTGGCTGACGCGCGCGCCCAATATCACCGCCAGCGGTGCCACGGGACGCAGTGTCACCTTGCCGTACAGGCCCTGCTCTTCCAGGGTGGTCTCGGTGCGCGACAGGCTGTAACCGCTCACGCCATCACGGGCATTGCCGAGAATGTTGACATAGGACAGAGAGTTCAGCTCGCTGATGCTGGCGCTGGAGCCGGTCAGGTTGCCGGTGCGCGCCGCGGTGGTATCCGATTCCGATGTCTTGTAATCGACCCCGACCACGAATTCGTTCTGGTTGCCGAAGGCATCGAAGCCCTGGGTGTAGCTGGCATCCACGCTCACCGAGGTCTCATCGGTGAAACCGGCATAGCCCGCGACACTGCTCAAGTCGCCGGTATCGCTCAGTGCCGAGCCACTGTAGGCGTACTCGTAATCCGCATTGCGATCACTGTAACGCGCCGCCAGGCGGCCATAGCCGCGTGAGCTGAAGCGGTGGGTCAGCTCGGCGATCACATCGGTGGCATCGCTCTCGAAGCTGTTCCAGTCCGCGCCGTAGAATGCCGAACGGCGGCCATAGGTGAAGTTGTTGTCACCATCGACCGGTTGCCCCTGATTGACGGTGATGTCCTTGGTGTTGTGGATCACCCCCAGTGACAGCTCGGTATTCTCGTCGAGATCGATATCCAGCGCGCCATAGAAATCATTCAGCGTGTTGTCATTGTCATCCACCCACTGCGCCTGCTCGGTGGAGCGGGTCACCAGGCGTCCACGGATGCGGCCCTGCTCATCGATGGGCCCGGAGAGATCGACACTGACGCTTCTGTCATCCAGCGTACCGACGCTGCCGCTGATGGCGCCCTGGAAGGTATCGGTCGGGCGCTTGCGCACCAGATTGATGACCCCGCCCAGCTCACTGGTGCTGTTGAACAGACCGGATGGCCCACGCATGACCTCGACCCGGTCGATGGCAGTCAGGGATGGCACCGAGCCCGTCAGACTCGACATCGGCGCGGACAGCCCGTCAATGCTGTAGGCATCGTATTCATAGCCGCGCGCGAAGATCGACGAGCGACCGCTGTCATTGTTCAGCACCCGCACGCCCGGCGTACGTGCCGCCAGCTGATCCAGCGTGATGAAGTTCTGGTCCTCGATGGCATCATGGGTCACCACGCTCACCGACTGCGGAATGTCGCGCAGCGAGGCCGGCACCTTCGAGCCCACCGTGGCAGCGTCAACGCTGTAGCCGCCGCTCTGCTCACTGGACGCCATGTCATACAGGCGCAGCCCCGTCACCCGCTGGGTATCCAGCACCATCGTCGCGTCTTCCGCCTGTGCCGGCAGACTGACCAGCACCACCCCCACCCCGATCATCAAGCGACGCGTGCCTGCCCCGCACAGACCGCGTCCCCGTACCGTCACCTTCTTCATCGTGTCCCCTTGTCTCACCTGGCTATCGCTACTAATGATAATTATTTGCATCTGTGTGACTGACGGGGCATTTTGGCACTCCATGACGACAAAAACCTTTGCGGAACCCTCCCTGATGTTTGCAGGTGCGACAAGATGAGCCTTACTCCCCCTCCCGGCCTCGCCAGCTCTCACACCTCGGCAGGCGCACGCCACCGGATCATCGAGCTCGATCACGTGCACCGCATGGCGCGCGCGCTGACCAGCGACCACCAATGCCAGCCCGCCGAGGGCCAGTCAGCCGATGGCGCGCTGATCGGCAACATGCAGCTGCAGGAAGTGCAGCCGGGCCTGTTCATGCGCCTCAACCGCATCCGCAAGCGGGCGGATCTGATGATTCGCTCCCGCATCGAGCCATCGCTGAAGATCGCCGTGGTATGGGGTGGCGAGCCCAGGGTCAGTTTCGGGCCACAGCACCATGCGCTGAAGCCGGGTCGCGCACTGTGCATCGCGCTCGATGAGCCCACCGAATTCCGACTGCAAAGCCCCAAGGGGGCTTATGAGCACAGCGCCATCCTGACGCTGACACCGGCGTGGCTGACGTGGCATCTGGGGGTCTCAAGCGCCAGCGAGGCGATGCCCGAGGCGCGGCATCTGGCCCATTACCATTGGCAGCCATCTGCGCGTCTGGTCGAGCGCCTGGAGGAATTCAGTCGCCAACGGCCGGGCACGCTGGCGCTTAGGCTCGGCATCGAGTCAGTGGCGCTTGAGGTGATCAGCGAGTGCCTGGCGGCCAGACCGCCCCAGGCGGATGACAGCGCACAGCGCCGCCTGCAGGGCACGTCAGAGTGGCAGGCGAGGCTCGAGGACTGGATCTCCAGCGGGGAAGTGGCCTATCTGAGTCAGGCAGAGATCGCCGCCCGGCTGGGCATGAGCGTGCGCCAGTTGCAGCGCCGCTATCGCGACGCCTACGGCCAGACCATGTCGCGGGACCTGAGGCGGCGGCAGTTGCTCCGCGCGGCGCACCTGTTGCAGGACCGCAATGTCACGGTGGAGGCCGCCGCCGAGATGGCGGGGTATCGCAGCGCGGCCAATTTCGCCACCGCCTTTCGCCGCCAGTTCGGCGTGCCGCCCAGCCAGCGGCCTGTCGTGACGGCGTGAACGACGCATGGACCTGGAGATGCCCCGTTGCTAATGTTGAGCGGCATCGCGGCCTGCGCCATGCCTGCCGATTGCGGCAGCACCTGAACGGCACGCACGAAAACCGCACCCCACAACAAGATCTTCGCCACGCTCTCGCACAAGGACACTGCCATGTCAGTCGACAACATGAAGCTGGAATCGCTCGCCCTGCATCACGGCTACACCTCGGAAGCCACCACCAAGGCGGCGGCGGTGCCGATCTACCAGACAACCTCCTACACCTTCGACGACACCCAGCACGGCGCGGATCTGTTCGATCTCAAGGTGCCGGGCAACATCTATACCCGCATCATGAACCCGACCAATGACGTGCTGGAGCAGCGCATGGCCGCCGTCGAAGGCGGAATCGCGGCGCTGGCGGTGTCTTCCGGCATGGCGGCGATCACCTATGCCATCCAGGCGCTGGTGGAAGTCGGTGACAACATCGTCAGCACCAGCCAGCTGTATGGCGGCACCTACAACCTGTTCGCCCACAGCCTGCCGCGTCAGGGGGTCGAGGTGCGCATGGCAGCCTTTGATGATTTCGCCGCACTCGAAGCGCTGATCGATGACAAGACCAAAGCGGTGTTCTGCGAGTCCATCGGCAACCCGGCCGGCAACATCGTCGATCTCGAGCGTCTTGCCGAGATCGCCCACCAGCATGGCGTGCCGCTGATCGTCGACAACACCGTGGCCACCCCGGTGCTGTGTCGCGCCTTCGATCACGGCGCCGATATCGTGATCCACTCGCTGACCAAGTACATCGGCGGCCACGGCACCACCGTGGGCGGCATCATCATCGATTCCGGCAAGTTCGACTGGGTCGCCCACAAGGACCGCTTCCCGATCCTCAACGAGCCAGACCCCTCCTATCACGGCGTCGTCTACACCGAAGCCTTCGGCCCGGCCGCCTATATCGGTCGCTGTCGCGTGGTACCGCTGCGCAATACCGGCGCCGCGCTCGCCCCGCACAGTGCCTTCCTGCTGCTGCAGGGGCTGGAGACACTCGCCCTGCGCATGGAACGCCACTGCAGCAATGCGCTCGCGCTGGCCGAATACCTTCAGCAGCACCCGAGCGTCAGCTGGGTCAACTACGGCGCCCTGCCGGACAGCCCCTATCACGCCACCTGCCAGAAGATCACCGGCGGCAAGGCCTCCGGCATCATCAGTTTCGGCATCAAGACGGACGCGACAGGGGCCGATCAGGCCGAAGCCGGGCGTATCGCCGGCGGCAAATTCATCGATGCGCTGCAGATGATTCTACGCCTGGTGAATATCGGTGACGCCAAGTCGCTGGCCTGCCACCCGGCCTCCACCACCCACCGCCAGCTCAACGAGGAAGAACTCGCCATGGCCGGGGTCTCGGCGGACCTGATTCGCATCTCGGTGGGGATCGAGCATATCGACGACATCATCGCCGATGTCAGCCAGGCGCTGGACAAGGCGGTGGCCTGACGCGAGCGCGGCTCTTAAACGACAGTCAGGCGACATTCAGACGCCGACCAGGCCGCCTCAGCGAACATCAGTGACATATCAGCGCCCGCGAAGACACGCCTCTTCGCGGGCGCCTTGCGTTGCGTGTCCCGATGACTGCTGCTTCTCTCAGGCCTGCCAGAATCGAAATGGCCACCAGATAAGATAACGGTATATAAAAGAACTGGGCGGTCATATGGTCGGGGCAGCCAGACCCAGCATAAATCTGGTTAATACCAAGAATAAGAATTCGCAACTACCGAAATACACGAGCAGAACACACTCTTGGGTCAAGGCGTACACAGAGACGCCTGTCACGACCATAACAACTCCAAGAGGTGTCCCGATGAAATCCGTCCCGCTGAAGCCTGCCCTGCTGACTGCTGCCATCACGGCGGCCTGTGCCCTGCCGCTGAGCGCCGCCCAGGCCCAGGATATCAAGCTCGGCCACGTGCTGGCGCCGACCCATAGCTGGAACATCGCGGCGGAAGGCTTCGCCAAGGATGTCGCCGAGGCCACCGAGGGCCGCGTCAATTTCCAGGTCTTCCCCAGTGGTCAGCTCGGCAATGAGAAGACCGTCGTCGAAGGCATGCAGATCGGCAGCGTGCCGGCCGGCGTGATCGGCTGTGGTTCCTTCCAGCCGCTGGATGCGCGCTTCGGTATCGTCGAACTGCCCTACTCCTGGCCGGACCGCGAACACGCCTACGCCGCCTATGACGGCAAGCTGGGCGATGCGCTCGAGGACATCGCCGACGAGCACAACATGAAGATCCTGTCGTGGTGGGAGAATGGCTTCCGTCACGTCACCAACAATCGCGGCCCCATCACCAGCCCGGAAGACCTCGCGGGCCTCAAGATTCGCGTCACGCCGGACAAGATGCGTCTGGACACCTTCACCGCGTTGGGCTCAAGCCCGGCACCGCTGTCCTTCGGTGAACTCTACTCCGCGTTGCAGCAGGGCGTGTTCGATGCCCAGGAAAACCCGCTGGCCATCATCTATTCCTCCTCGTTCAGCGAAGTGCAGGACTACGTCTCCCTTACCGGCCACGTCTGGGCACCGGCGTGTCTGACCATGTCCAACTTCAGCTGGAACCAGCTCTCCGAGCAGGATCAGGCCGCCGTGCAGAAGAGCGCCGACGAATGGCGTGACAAGCAGCGCGCGATGACCCAGAAGGATGACGCCGAGCTGGTCGCCAAGCTGGAAGAGGCAGGCATGCAGGTCAACGAGGTCGACACCGCGCCTTTCAATGCCAAGGTGCAGGGTGTGTGGGCTGATTACGCCGACGTCTTCGGGCCTGAGCTGATGGGCCTGGTCGAGCAATACCGCAAGGGCGAGTGACGATGTCTTCCGCCTCTCCCTCCGTCAAGCCGCTGGCCGCGTTGTGTGCCGTGCGCACCTTGATGATCACTCTCTCACGTTGGTGCTGCCGGGGCTGTCTGGCCCTGGCAGCCAGTGGCGTGGCCGCGCTGTCGGCATTGGTGATCTGGACCGTCTTCATGCGCTGGGTGATGGGTCAGCCGCCGCACTGGGCAGAGGAATTGCCGCAGCTGGTGCTGGTCTGGACGACATTGTTGGCCGCGGTGTCCTGTACCCGCAACCGCACTCACCTGAGTGCGGGACTGCTGCCGCTGCTGGTGCGCTCGCTGCGTGTCCAGCGCATCACCGGCCGTATTACCGACGCGATGATCCTGATCATGCTGCTGTTGCTGGCCAAGGCAGGCATGGACCTGAGCGCCATCACGATGCGCCAGACCACCACCGCGCTGCAGATTCCCGCCGGCATCGTCTACCTGTCCGTGCCGCTGTGCTGCACCGCGATGGCTCTGATCCAGCTTGAGCATCTGTTGAGCCCTTCGGCCATCGGAGCCGAGACTCACGAGACGGATGCCACTGCGCCTGACAACGCTCCCTCTCGCCAAGGAGATGCCCCATGACACTCGGTGCCCTGGCTCTGCTCGGCGTATTCGCGCTCGGCATCCTCATCGACATTCCCATCGCCTTCGCGCTGCTGATGTCGGCCCTCTTCTACCTGCTGGCCTTCGGTGCCGCGCCGATGATGGTCTCGGCGCAGCAATTCGTGGCCGGGATGGAAAGCTTCACCCTGCTGGCGATTCCGCTGTTCGTGCTCGCCGCCCAGTTGATGAACCGCGCTGGCCTCACTGAGCGCCTGGTGCGCCTGTGCATGGCGATGGTCGGTGACATCCGTGGCGGCCTGGCGGTGGTCGCGGTGCTGGCCTGCATGATGTTCGGCGCGCTGTCGGGTTCCGGCGTGGCGGACGTGATCGCCATCGGCAGCATGCTGCTGCCCACCATGGCCCGCAACGGCTATGACAAGGGCTTCAGCAGTGCGCTGGTCGGAACCGCCAGCTCCATCGGCACCGTGATTCCGCCCAGCATCGTGATGATCGTCTACGGCACCACCTCCAACACCTCGGTGGGCCAGCTGTTCATGGGCGGCATCATCCCCGGCCTGATGCTGACGGTCGCACTGGTCGGCGTCGCCCTCTACCTGTCACGCAAGCATGGCTGGTCCGGCGGTGTCGCCGCCCGTGTGCCCGGCGAGCGTCGCCGCGCGCTGCTCAGTGCCATGCCGGCGCTGATGGTGCCGGTGATGATCATCGGCGGTATCCGCTTCGGGGTGTTCACGCCCACCGAGGCCGCCGCCTCCGCGATTCTCTACGCCATCATCATCGGTACCTGTGTCTATCGCAGCCTGACCTGGCGCGGCTTTCTGGACAGTGTCCGCGCGACCGCCGAGACCACCGGCGCCATCCTGCTGATCATCGGCGCGGCCGGCATGTTCGCCTGGGGTCTGACCTACGAGCAGGTGCCGCAGGCCATCGCCCAGTTGATCGGCGAATTCACCGACAGCCGCATCAGCGTCCTGCTGCTGCTGACCGCCGTGCTGCTGGTGCTGGGCTCCTTCATGGAAAGCGTGGCGATCATCATCATCGTGACGCCCATCGTGATGCCGCTGCTGGCGCAATACGGCATCAGCCCGGTGCACTTCGGGGTGCTGCTGACCGTCAATCTGGCCATCGGCGCCAACACGCCACCGCTGGGGATCGACCTGATGGCCGCGTGTCGCATCGCCGGGATCAACGTCAGCGACTCGCTGCGGCCGCTGGGCCTGATGCTGGGCGCGATGCTGACCGTGCTGATGCTGATCACCTTCATTCCAGAACTCGTGCTGTTCCTGCCCAACCTGATGGAGGGCTGAGCGATGACCTCTCTTGCCACTCAGCCCCTCCCGCAGCGCTGGCTGTTCGTGCCCGGGGATGACGCCGCACGACTGGAAGCCGCGCTCACCAGCGGTGCCGATGCCATCGTGGTCGATCTCGAGGAATTCACCGCCCCCGAAGGCCGTGCACTGGCGATCAGTCGCTTCGCCGAGTTCGCCAGACGTGCCCGTCGCCTGCATCTGTGGCCGGCGGTACGCCTCAACCTGCTGGAGCACGGCGGTCGCGACGAACTGACCGCCCTGCTGCAGACCGCACTGGGCGAACTGGCCGGCACTCCTACTGCGGTCTTTCTGCCCGCCGTCGAGCAGCGCAGCCAACTGGCCGCACTGGATGAGGCGCTCGCCGAGCAGGAACGCCTGCATGCCCTGCCCGCGGGCTGTCTGAAGAGCATCGCGACCCTGGAAAGCGAGGCCGGCCTGTTGAACGCCGAGGCCTTGCTCGCACCGGGAAGTGACACGTCACGCCTGCTGGGCGCGCTGATCGGCACCGGGGACCTGGCCACTGACCTGGGCCTGATGCCGGACCAGCCCGCCGCCATCATCACCGAAACTCTGAAACCGTGGCGCCAGCGACTGGCCGTGGCCTGCAGGACACATCAGCGACTGGCCATCGATGGTCCGTGGCGCTGGCAGCACGGACTGGGCACCGACCAGCACTGGGCCAACCAGCAGGGACTGCATGCGCGGTGTGTCATCCACCCCGATCAACTCGAAGCGCTCTACGACCTGATGCCCGCAGACAGTCACCGACTGCGCCGCTGACGACATCGCTCCGGCACCCTCTTTCGCTCTGACAGCTTTTATTGCACCGACAGCCTTTTCACCTTACGCAACCACAACGAGAACCTTCCCATGACTCAGGCCGCTGACACCTACACTCACGAATCCACTCTTCCGCTGCGCAATGGCGGACAGATCCTCGTCGACCAGATCCGTCTGCACGGCACCAAGCGTGTCTTCCTGGTGCCCGGCGAAAGCTACCTGCCGTGCATCGATGCGCTCAATGAGCACAAGGGCGCCATCGACCCCATCGTCTGCCGCCAGGAAAGTGGCGCGGGCTACATGGCCGAAGCCTACGGCAAGCTGACCAACGAGCCGGGCGTGTGCTTCGTCACCCGTGGCCCGGGCGCCACCAACGCCTCTATCGCCGTGCACACCGCCTATCAGGATTCCACACCGATGATCCTGTTCATCGGTCAGGTCGGTGGCGACTTCATCGAGCGCGAAGCCTTCCAGGAAATCGATTACCGCCGCATGTTCGGCGAGATGACCAAGTGGGTCGCGCAGATCGACGACACCTCGCGCATTCCGGAATACATCGCGCGTGCCTATCAGGTGGCGCGCAGCGGCCGTCCGGGGCCGGTGGTGCTGGCACTGCCCGAAGACACCCTGTGGGGCGAGGCGCAGGTCGCGGACGTCAAGCCGCACCCACGTCTGGCCACCTACCCGGGTCAGCCGCAGCTGGATGAGCTCAAGAACCTGCTAGCGACTGCCGAACGCCCCTTCCTGCTGGTCGGCGGCAGCGGCTGGACCCGCGATGCCCAGGTCGCGCTGGAAGGCTTCGCCCAGCGATTCGACATCCCCACCGGTGTCGCCTGGCGCCGTCTGGAGTGCGTCGATGCCGAACTGCCGCAATTCGCCGGTCATGTCGGCATGGGCATGCATGACGCACTGCGCCAGCAACTCCTCGAGAGTGACCTGGTGATCGCCGTCGGTACCCGCATCGGCGAAGCCACCAGCGAAGGCTATAGCTGGATGCAGTCACCGGTGCCGACCCAGAAGCTGGTGCATATCTATGCAGCCCCGGAAGAGCTGGGGCGTGTCTATCAGCCGACGCTGGCCATCAATACCGACGTCAACGGCTTCTCATTGGCGCTCTCCACGCTGTCACCGGACAGCGCACCGCGCTGGTCCGGCATCACCCGCGAGGCGCGCGCCGCCTATCTGGCCACGCTGGAAGAGCAGCCGTCGCCGGGTCCGCTGAGCCTGGACAAGGTCAGCCTGACCGTCGACCGCATTCTCGATGGCAAGGGCTGCATCAGCGTCGGCGCCGGCAACTACGCGCTCTACGCCCACCGCTACGTGCGCTTCCGTGGCCTGGGCAGCTCGCTGGCCCCGACCGTCGGTTCCATGGGTTACGGTCTGCCCGCCGCCATTTCCAGCAAGCTCGAATTCCCGGAACGCCCCGCCGTCTGCTACGCCGGTGATGGCTGCTTCCAGATGAACCTGCAGGAACTGGGCGTGGCGCTGCAGTACCGCCTCGGCATCGTGGTGCTGGTGTTCAACAACGGCATGTGGGGCACCATCCGCGCCCACCAGGAAAACGACTTCCCGGGCCGCGAGATCGCCCTGACCTTCACCAACCCGGACTTCGCCGCGCTGGTCACCGCCTACGGCGGCCTCGGTCAGGTGGTGGAGAAGGACGAGGACTTCGAG
The DNA here is from genome assembly GCF_027947415.1 of Cobetia sp. MMG027. Taxonomy (NCBI): domain Bacteria; kingdom Pseudomonadati; phylum Pseudomonadota; class Gammaproteobacteria; order Oceanospirillales; family Halomonadaceae; genus Cobetia; species Cobetia sp. MMG027. The sequence goes on along the minus strand of NZ_JAQJIO010000004.1, from coordinate 143,587 downwards.
GAAAGCTTCACGCGCGCGCTGGAATTCGCCGACCGCGAGCGTCTGCCGGCTCTGATCGAGCTGCGCTATGACCCGGACGGCATCGCCCCGGGCAAGCTGCTCAGCGGTATCCGCGAAGACGCCCTGACACGCAACGACAAGGCAGGTATCTGACATGAGCACATCCTCAACTCAAGACGTGCTGGACTCCCTCGCCCTGCGCGTCGATGGCAAGCGTCTGTGGGACGCGCTGATGACACTGGCCGAGATCGGCGCGACGCCCAAGGGCGGCAACTGCCGTCTGGCACTCACCGAAGAAGACCGCGCCGGCCGCGAGCTGGTTACCGGCTGGCTGGAGGCCGCTGGCCTGACGCTGCGCGTCGACGAGATCGGCAACATCTTCGCCCGTCGTCCCGGCCGCGATGACAGCCTGCCGCCGATCGCCACCGGCAGTCACATCGACACCCAGCCCACCGGCGGCAAGTTCGACGGCTGCTTCGGCGTGCTGGCTGGCCTGGAAGTCATGCGCGTGCTGGATGAGCACGGCATCGAGACCGAAGCGCCGCTGGAAGTGGTGATCTGGACCAACGAGGAAGGCAGCCGCTTCGTACCGGTAATGATGGGGTCCGGCGTGCATGCGGGCCTGATTCCGCTGGAGAAGGCGCTGGCCGCCACCGACCGCGACGGCGACAGCGTTGCCGCGTCGCTTGAGCGCACTGGCTATGCCGGCGACGTGGCGGTGGGCAGCCATGATTTCGGCGCCTATTTCGAGGCGCACATCGAGCAGGGCCCGGTGCTGGAGCAGGAGGAAATCACCATCGGTGCCGTCACCGGCTCCCTCGGCCTGCACTGGTTCGACGTGGTGGTCAGCGGTCAGGAAGCTCACGCCGGCCCGACGCCGATGCCCTACCGTCGCGATGCGCTCAAGACCGCCTGCGCGCTGGTCAGCGACATCCTGACGCTGGCCGATGACTACCAGCCCAACGGCCGCGTCACCTGTGGCGAATTCAATGTGCATCCTAACTCGCGCAACGTGATTCCGGGCCAGGTGCGCTTCAGTGTCGACCTGCGTCACCTGGAACCGGCAGTGCTCGCCGAGATGCACGACCAGCTCAAGGCGCTGTGCCTCAAGCATCACGCCGCCAATCAGAGCGACAAGCAGCGCGTCGATGTCGAACTGATCGAAGTGCAGCACATTCCGCCGACGCCCTTCGCGCCGGAACTGATCGAGATGGTGCGCAGTGCAAGTCAGGAACTGAACCTCAGCTTCCGCGACATGGAAACCGGTGCCGGTCACGACGCCGTGCAGATCGCCGGCATCAATCCGGTGGCGATGATCTTCGTGCCCTGCGAGGACGGCATCAGCCACAACGAGAGCGAGAACGCAGAGCCTGCCGATCTCGAAGCCGGCGCCAACGTGCTGCTGCTGGCGATGCTCAAGCGCGCCGGTGTCGTCAGCCGCGGCTCTCTCGCCGACAGCGCCAACACCACGACCGCGGAGAACGCCCAATGAGCACTGCCACTGCTTCGACCACTGCCGCCCCGCTGACCCATGCCGACTGGCAGCAGCGCGCGGCAGCGCTGACCTTCGAGACCCGAGCCTTCATCGACGGTGCCTATGTGGAAAGCACCGGCTGCGACACCTTTCCGGCCTGGAATCCGGCCACCGGAGACGTGCTGGCACATGTCACCGCCTGCACCGAGCAGGACATCGACCGCGCCGTGATGGCGGCGCGGCGTGCCTTCGACTCCGGCGTGTGGTCGCGCCAGTCACCCCAGGCGCGCAAGGCCGTTCTGCAACGCTTTGCCCAGCTGATCCGCGAGCATGCCGAAGAGCTGGCGCTGCTGCAGACACTGGAGATGGGCAAGCCGATCGGCGACAGCCTGGGCTTTGATCTGGCGGAAACCGCGCGCGCGGTGGACTGGTATGCCGAGGCCATCGACAAGCATTACGACGAGATCGCGCCCACCGGCGAGAACGTGCACGCCACCATTACCCGTGAAGCGCTGGGCGTGGTCGCGGCGGTGGTGCCGTGGAACTTCCCGCTGATGATCGCCTCGTGGAAGTTCGCCCCGGCGCTGGCGCTGGGCAACAGCGTGGTACTCAAGCCGGCCGAATCCTCAAGCCTGAGTGCGCTGCGTCTGGCGGCACTCGCCGATGAAGCCGGCCTTCCGGCGGGCGTCTTCAACGTCACGCCGGGGCTGGGCGCGGTGGCGGGCCAGGCGCTTGGCCTGCACATGGAAGTCGATGCGCTGGCCTTCACCGGCTCCACCGCCACCGGCAAGCGCTTCATGCGCTACGCCAGCGACTCCAACTTGAAGCGGGTGTGGCTGGAGTGTGGCGGCAAGTCGCCGCATATCGTGTTCGCCGATTGCCCGGATCTCGACATGGCCGCACGCGCTGCGGCAGACGCCATCTTCATCAATCAGGGCGAAGTCTGCATCGCTGGCTCCCGCCTGTATGTCGATGAGGCCATCTTCGATGACTTCATGCCGCGCCTGATCGCCTGCGCCCGCGCCATGCCGGCCGGTGATCCGCTCGACCCGGCCACGCGCATGGGCGCACTGGTCAGCGCGGACCACCACGAGAAGGTGCTCGGCTTCGTCGAGACGGCGCTCTCGGAAGGCATGACGCTGCATCAGGGCGGCCGCGCCATCGCCCCCAGCGACGCCACCTCCGGCGGCTGGTATCTGGAGCCGACCATCGTGGAAGGCGGCCAGAACAGCACCGTGATGCACGAGGAAATCTTCGGCCCGGTGCTGGGCGTGACCCGCTTCAACGGCGAGGAAGAAGCCATCGAACTGGCCAATGATTCCATCTATGGCCTGGGCGCTGGGCTGTGGACGCGGGATCTGGCGCGTGCCCATCGTGTCTCGCGGCGTTTGAAGGCGGGGCTGGTGTGGGTCAATTGCTACGCCGATGGCGATATCAGCGTGCCCTTCGGTGGCGTCAAGCAGTCCGGGTTCGGGCGTGACAAGTCACTGCACGCGCTGGACAAGTACTCCGACCTGAAGACCACCTGGATCAATCTGGCCTATTGAGCCGTCGGTCGGCCCTCGAGGGGGGCCCCCGAAGCGCCGCTGCCACCCGGACTCTCTGGTGACAGCGGCGCGGGCCATTCAGAACGCGCTTCAGGACGGGTTTCAGGACGGGCTTGAGAGCAAGGTCTTGATCGAGCGCCAGGGGTGGCTCAAGTGGCGGGCGCGCCGTCACTGGCCAGCACGGCATTGGGGTCCGGCAGCTGCATTTCCAGACCGCGATGCAGACGCTCCTCCAGCGGCACCTTGGCCAGCGCGTTGTGCAGGAAGTCGACGAAGGTGGATTCGGCGGCGCTGAAACGCGCCTCACGGTGCCACATCAGGTGCAGGTCGATATCGGCCACGCCACCGTAGGGTGGCAAGGGCCACAGCTGCTGCTCCTCGACCTCACGCCGCACGATGTGCTCCGGCATGCAGCCGATGCCCCAGCCGGCCAGCACCATGCGGCGGATTTCCTGCAGGCTGCTGGATTGACCGATCACCGGGCCCTGCAAGCCCTCGCGGGCGCGGAACATCGCCAGCGGAGACAGCACGCCATCGAGCTGCTCGCTGCCGAAGGAGACATAACGCTCATTGCGCAGCGCCTCCAGCGGCAGATTCTGCTGACCGAAGAGCGGATGCATGCGGCCACAGAAGTAGCGGTAATTCTGGCGCGCCAGCACCTGGGACATCAGTGGCTCCGGTGTCTGCTGCGCCAGGCAGATGCCCAGCGCGCCCTGGCGCTGCAACAGGCCCTGCTGCACCTCGTGACTGGACATCTCCTGGATCGAGAAGGTGACCTGGGGGAAACAGCGATGAAAGCGCGCGAACACGCTATCAAGGAATCGGCATTCGATGCCGGTAATGAAAAGGAGCGAGACATGCCCGGAAATCTCCGTATGACTGTTGCCCACCTCAGAGGCGAGACGCGCCACGTTGGCGTAGATCTCCACGGCCTCGCGATAGACCACCTGCCCCGCCCCCGTCACGCGAAAGCTGTGACTGTCTCGTTCGATCAACCGTTGCCCGAGACGCTCTTCCAGACGCTTGAGTGACAGACTCACCGCCGGCTGGGACAGATAGAGACGGGCTGCCGCTCGACTGACACTTTCCTCCTGAACGATGACGATGAAGGTTCTCAGCAGGTTCCAGTCCAGAGTGTCATGGATGGGTCGCATGGCGAGGATTCCTGTCCAGAAAATGACGCACCCGGCGTGGCAATGGCCACGCAACGTCTTCGTGACGAGCCAGGTAGCATGAAAGTCAGCACTGCCTCGCCATTGCCATCCACTTGAGTGATATATTGCCTTTCTCTCAAGCTGGCAATGACGATCAATACAACATCAACAATGCGGAAAAATGACAATGTTCGATAGCCGAGAAACCGAGATTCTCTCGATCATGATCATAGCATGTGGCCTATTTCTGATGGGGCTTTCGCTGTATTTCTTTCGCCGTATCAAGACCTATGATGACTACAATGTCGCCGGCCGTTCCACCGCGACCTTTCCGCTGATCTGCACGCTTGTCGGCACTGCCGTCGGCGGCTCCACCCTGCTGGGCTTCGTCTCCAAGGGCTACACCTTCGGCATGGGGCAGCTGTGGCTGCCGGTGGGCATGACCGTCGCCGGCATCGCACTGTACTTCTTCATCGGCAAGATCCACGCCGAAGGCCGGCGCCTGGAGATGGTGACACTGGCCGACTTTCTGGTCAGCCGTTTCGGCGAGGGGGTCAGACTCCCCACTCTGCTGAGCATCCTGTGCGCCTACGCGGCCATCACCGGCATGCAGTTCGTGGCGGTGGCCACGGTGCTCAAGCTGGTGTTCGGCCTGGCGCTGCCGGTGGGTATCCTGCTGACCTGGGCGCTGCTGACCGCCAAGACATGGCTGGGCGGCCTGATGGCGGTCATCTGGTCGGATGCGATTCTCGGTACCCTGCAGACACTGGGCATCTTCTTCCTTCTGGTCACCGTCTACTACGCCAGCGGCAGCTGGGAGATCATCAGTGCATCGCCCACACCACAGGGCAGCCCTGACTTCCTGAGCCTGACCGGCATCTCCGGCCATGAACTGGCGGTCTACATGCTGACCATCGGCGCCTATCAGTTCGTGCGCCAGGACCTGTGGCAGCGCTTCTGGGCCGCGCGCAGCCTCAAGGCGGCACGTACCGGCTACGCCGTGGCCATCGTCTTCACGCTGCTGGTCGGTGGTGCCGTGGTGTTGATCGGTGCCTTCGCCAGGCTGGGGCTGGACATCGCGGTGGCCAATCCGGACCTGTCCTTCTACGCCATCATCAAGGCCACCCTGCCACTGCCGCTGATGGTCAGCATGGTCGTGGTGCTGCTGGCGACCATCATCTCGTGTGCGGATTCGTTCTTCATCGCCGGCGCCTCGTCGATTGCCAATGACGTGATCAAGCCGCGCATGAAGGGCCGTGATGATGCCTTCATGCTGCGCATGAGCCGTCACTCGGTGATCGCCATGTCCTTGATTTCGCTGGGCCTGGCACTCTACGCCCCGCGCCTGCTGGATATCTGGATTCTCGGCAGCGCGATGCTTGTCTGCGGGGTACTGGTGCCGACGGTGGTGGCCCTGTGTCGCCGCTCGCCAGACCCGCGCGGCGGGGTGATCATGATGTGGGGCGGGCTTGCCACCGCCATTCTCTGGCAGCTGCTGGGTCATCCCTTCGGGCTGCATCCGGTGATGATCGGCCTGCCGGTCTCGCTGGCACTGATGCCGTTGGCGCTGCGCAAGCCGAGTCTGAACCTCGCGACCGACACCGCCACGCGCTGAGCCTGATGAGCGGGGCTCGCGCCGCTGTCAGACGCTGGGGCACGCCTCGTCATGCATGAGACCTGATGCAACATGCACGATGCATGAGACCTGATGCATAGGACCTGATGCATGCAACATGAAGCCTCGGTTCCCGATGCTGTCATCACGACATCGAGAACCGGGGCCTTGTTGCGATCTTCGCTCGATGCTCTACGGTTCTTGTCTTTCTTGCAGTGGTGTCTGTTCTTTCCTCTTCTTCTCCCCCCTTCCCTTGCGTTCTCACCTTGTATTCCATCGCTTCCCACCAGATTCATCCCCCTTTATCGACCAGAAGTATTCTGGGCTATCTGCCAGTATCACTCTGGATTCTCTACCAGGATCATCTCGTGTTGCCTTGTGGTTCGCACCGAGACTTTGCCTTGAATTGCCAAAATATTCCCCTCGAATTTACGCTGTAAGTCACTGGACCAAACACACAGGTTTTCTTACATAAATCTCGCAAATACTGCATATTGAAATTTGAAAGCCCAAAAGGCTGATGATTCGTTGACCGCAGCCAAGGCGGCTCATAGATTGAAGACGTACCATCAACGACAAGTCGCAAGGGACGCCGCTGCACCTCCTGGCTATCTGATCCCACCAGGTACGTGCAGACAGCATCGCCCGACACAATAACGATAAAGTGGAAACTGCTATGAAAACCCTCAAGCCCGCTCTTCTTCTCCCGCTGCTCGCGCTCCTCCCGGCCACCCAGTCCATGGCCACCGAATTGCGCATGCTGTCCAGTTACGACCAGACCACCGCCTACTCCCGCGAGATTGCCCAGCGATTCATCAAGGAAGTCAAAGCCAACAAGGCAGCCGACCTCACCATCAAGCTGACCGGCCCGGATGTGGTACCGCCCTTCGAGCAGCTGCAGCCCGTCGCTGCCGGTGTCTTCCAGCTGCTGTATACCCATGCCGCCTATCACACCAACACCACCGGCGTCGGCGCCGCGATGGATGGCGTGGCGGTGAACCCGGAACAGACGCGTGAATCCGGCCTGTGGGACATGGTCGATGAGCACTACAACGGCCTGGGCCTCAAGCTGATCGCGATTCCGCCGCTGGGCAGCCACGGCTTCCAGTACGTGCTGAAGGAGCCGATCACCGGCACGCCGGGTCTGGATGGCCGTCGTCTGCGCGGCAGCCCCACCTATACCAACGTCACCAAGGGCCTGGGCGGTACGCCGGTGCTGATGTCCAGTGGCGATGTCTATTCCGCGATGGACCGTGGCGTGATCGACGGCGCCGCCTGGGGCCTGAATGGCGTCAAGGACATGGGCTGGCAGGAAGTCGCCGGCTATTACTCCAAGCCGACCTTCGGTCAGACCTACAACTTCGTGCTGATGAATCTCAACGCCTTCAACACCCTGTCGCCAGAACAGCAGCAAGTGCTGCTCGACGAAGGGCGTGAGCTGGAAACCGAGATCGTCCCGATCCTGGATGAGCTGGCGGTCGAAGAGTGGAAGGCGTTGGACGAAGCCGGCATGCAGCCGACCGAATTCGCACCGGAAGACGCCGAGCGTCTGGATGCGCTGGTCACCGACGGTATCTGGCAGCTGGGCATCGACAAGTCACCGGAAGCCGTGACCGCCATGCGCGAGCTGGCGATCGAGAAGCACCTGACCACCGTCAGCGAGTAAGGAATCCACCATGCTAACCCTGCTTGCACGTGTGCATGACGGCGTGACGCGAGCAGGCTTCCTTCTGGGCGGTGTCACCTTGTGTGGCATCGTCCTGTGCTTCTGGCTGGAAGTCATCGCGCGCTACTTCTTCAACTCACCCACCCTGTGGTCCGGCGCGATGGTGGCCTACCTGCTGTGCCTCTCCATCTCGCTGGCCGCGCCGGAACTGGCTCGTACCCATGGCCATATCGCCATCACCGTGCTGCCGGAACGCCTCAGCTCTGCCACCCGCGCCCTCTATGACCGCTTGCTGGCGCTGATCACCGGTGGCGTCTGCGCCGTGGCCGGCTGGATCTGCCTGCAGGAAAGCCTGCGTCAGTTCCAGTACCACACCACCACCGCCATGGGGCTCGATATCCCCAAGGTCTGGGTGTCCTCCTTCATCGCCTACGCGTTGATCAATGCGGCCCTCTACTTCCTGCGCCACGCCTTCACGCGCGCCGCGCCCGAGGCGACCCCATCGGACGACTCCGACTCCGCCGCCTCCTCGGCGACCACCGACGCCAGAAAAGGACCCTGAGTCATGGAATGGTATTTCTCTCTGGGCCTGGCCATCGCCTTGCTGATGGGCCTGTTCGCCCTCGGCATCCCCGTCTTCGCCGCCTTCCTGACCATCAACGTGCTGGGCACGCTGTGGTTGATGGGCACCGCCGGTTTCGGCATGTTCGCCAACAGTGTCTACGACAGCATGACCTCGGAGACGCTGACCACCATCGCGCTGTTCGTGCTGATGGGGGAGCTGCTGTTCCGCTCCGGCTCCATCGATGTGATCTTCGACTCGCTGGATGCCCTGATGGGCCGCATGAAAGGCCGCCTCTACTTCTTCGTCGTCGCCCTCTCGACCCTGTTCGGCGCCCTGTCCGGCTCGGCACTGGCCGTGACCGCCATGCTCAGCCGCTCGGCGCTGCCGACCATGCAGGAGCGCGGCTATGACGACAAGCTCTCCATCGGCCTGATTCTGGGCGGGGCGAGTCTCGCGCCGATCATCCCGCCGAGCCTGTTGGTGATCATCATCGGCTCGATGGTGGATGTCTCCATCGCGCGGCTGCTGATCGCCGGCATTCTGCCGGGTATCCTGCTGGCTGCGCTGTTCATCCTCTACGTGAAAGTGCGCATCACGCTGGACCCGCGCCGTGCGCCGCCGGTCGATGAAAGCGGTGGCGGCACGGCAAAGGAAAAGCGTCGCGCCCTGATCAACATGCTGCCGTTCAGCATCATCATCTTCGCCGTGCTCGGGTTGATCCTGCTCGGTATCGCCACACCGTCCGAGTCCGCTGCCACCGGCGTGCTGGGCTCACTGCTGGTCGCCGCCTACTACCGCAAGTTCTCCTTCAAGATGGCGGGCGAAGCGGTGATGTCGTCGCTGAAGGTCAGCACCATGATCATCCTGATCCTGGCGTGCTCGAAGCTGTTCTCGCAGCTGTTGAGCTTCACCGGCGCCACCAGCGGGCTGGTGAGCAGCGTGACCGGACTGGATCTCGACCCGGTGTGGATGCTGCTGATCCTGATGCTGATTCCGCTGATCGCCTGCATGTTCATCGACCAGATCGCCTTCATGATGGTGGTGATCCCCATCTACGCGCCGCTGGTCAAGCTGTATGGCTTTGACCCGGTGTGGTTCTGGACGATGTTCCTGATCAACATCTCGGTGGGCAGTCTCACCCCGCCCTTCGGCTACAACCTGTTCGCGGTGAAAGGAGCCGCCCCCGCGACCCCGATGCAGACCATCTACGCCGCTGCCTGGCCCATCGTCATCTGCTTCCTGTTCGCGATGCTGATGCTCTACTGGGTACCGGCACTCACCACCTTCCTGCCCAGCCTGATCTGACCGACTACGCCGAGAGACTTCCATGTACCAACTCAATGACATGCCAGACCAGGTCGCGCCGGAGCTGCTGGCCCAGCTCACCCAGTGCGAGACGGCCACCATCGGCCACTTCCACACCCACGGCTTCGTCGAACCGGCGATTGCCTGCATGCTGCCCCAGGTACGGATTGCCGGTACCGCCGTCACCGTCTCGCTGCCACCGGAAGATGGCACCCTGCTCAACCACCTGATGCGTCTGGTGCGCCCCGGCGATGTGCTGATCGTGCATCGTCAGGGCGATCGTCACCGCGCCTGCTGGGGCGGCGTGATGACCACGGTCGCCTCGCGCCTCGGTGTGGCCGGCGTGGTGATCGACGGCATGGCCACCGATGCGCTGACCATTCGCGACAAGCACTTCCCGGTGTGGAGTCGCGGGGTCGCCTCGCTCACCACCCGCTTCGCCGGGATCGGCGGCGCGCTCAACGTGCCGGTCAGCATCGGCGGCGTGGTCGTCAATCCGGGCGATGCCATCCTCGCTGACGAGAGCGGTGTCATCGTCATGGCCCCCTCAGAAGTCTCCGCCATCGCCACCCACGCCATCGAGGTGCAAGAAGCGGAAGACGTACTGCTGGCGAAGATCGCCGACGGCGCCTGCCTGCCCGACCTCACTGGCGCAAGCCAACTGATCGAGGAAGTGAACGCACGCGGCTGATCACCCCGTATGATCAGGTCGCGCGACGCTGTTTCTTTAGAGAAATGCTGAAAGCAAAAAAGGCCACCAGATTGCTCTGGTGGCCTTTCGGGTTCTGACACGGTCAGTCTGACACGGTTAACTGACACGGTTAACTGACACGGTCAGTCTGACGCGGATAGTCTGCCACGTATCACTGATGGGTGATCACCGCTTCACAGCTGACCGGGAAATTCAGCGAATTGGCGATGAAGCACAGCGCATGCGCCCGGTGGTGCAGCTCATGGGCGAACGCGATATCGTCACCGGCGGCCAGCGTGATCTCGGGGCGCAGCACGATGGAGGTGAAGCGTCCCGCCTCGCCCGGGTTCTCTGTCTGAGTCTTGTCATCAGCGTCGGACGCGCCTTCCTGCATCGTGCCCTCGGCGTGATCGTGATAGCTCATGACACGAATGCCGGCCTCGGCACACAGGTGCAGATACCAGAGCTTGTGGCAGGCCGAGACGGAGGCCACCAGCATGTCTTCGGGGTTCCAGCGGGAAGCGTCGCCCCGAAAGGCGGGATCAGCGGAGCCTTCCAGGCTCGGCTTGCCGCTGACACGGGCCACGAAATCGCGCCCATAGGCGGTGTAATGGCGGGTGCCATCACCGCAATTGCCGGTCCACTCAAGTTCAACCGAATACTGGTGTCGTCTGGACATCGTTGTCTGCTGCTCTCTCTCAAGGGAAACCACGTGCGCCGCATGACGCGCAGTCTGATACTTCTGCCTGATTAGGCATCTGAACAGCATCAGCACGCAAGAAATCACCGTAGGCCGATGATAGGATTGAATCAATCGCACTCTGACAGGATGTCACGCATGGCGTTTGCCGCAACACGCTCCTTTGGGGCAATTCCCGGGCTGGCCGCCGCCGCCCTGACGCTCGGACTGGGCCTGAGCCTGAGCCTGGGCTTATGTCTCATTACCCCCGGTGCCTCGGCACGCGCCGAAGCCGCACAGTTTCGCCCCACGCCCCAGGTCATCAATACGCTGAGCAGTACCTACGGCTTCGTCATCGCCCAGGACATCACGCTGTCACGCATCGCCGACGAGTATCCCGGCCTCGCGCCGGATGCGGAGCTGGCCTCCGCCTACTTCAAGAATGCCTTCCCGAACATCACCCATCGTCTGGCGGAAAACCTCGCCACCTTGATGGGCAAGGACCACGCGCGCGAAGTGCTGGATGACATTCGCCGTCAGATAAAAAAGGAACTGGATTCGCAGCTGACCACCGACAAGCTGACCAGCGACTTCGCGGCCCGCTTCATCGAGGCCATTCATCTGCGCTCCCAGGGGGAATACCTGCCCTCACCGTTCAAGGAATTTCTGCTGGCGACCAAGTATCAGATCGAGCCGGTGTACGAGCTGTACGACGGCTATTTCCAGCAGTTCCACACCAAGGGCCATCCCAAGTCGCTGGGCATCAACCTCGCGCTGCACCTGCCCGCCTCGTGGTCTGCCGCCGAGGGTCGCCTGCCGCATATCGTGCAGAAATGGCAGAGTCAGGCCGGTACCGGCACCGACATGATCCTCCTCGAGATCTATGACCTGCATGGCGACACCGTCAGTGACGCGCAGCTCAAGGTAATGGCCGCCACGGACCAGCTGGCGCAATGGGCGCCCATCAACAGTCAGATGCTCGACTCCGGCCTGACCCGAGTGGATCACCGTCAGGTCTACTGGTTCGATATCGCCATGACACAGCGACACCAGGGCATGCCCATCACCTCGCAGACCCGCGAATACGGCCTCTTCCTCGACGACAAGCTGATACGCCTGCACTGCACCAGCTACCACCCCGCCGCCGACGGCACCACCTACGCCAAGGCCAAGACAGACCTCACCGTCGAGGAAGGCTTCAGCGAGATCAAGCCGCTATGTGAAGGAGTAATGGGAAGCCTGGTGGTGATGCAAGATTACTGACACTAAGTGGATTCATCTCGCGTCGACTGCCGCATATCGTGCAGAAATGCCAGAGCCCAGGCTGATACTGGCACTGACTCCTCTCGGGAGAGTCTTAGGGACTTCGCAGTAAGCTCATTATCGTTGGTCAATACAAGTCCATCGCCGATACTAAAAACTCGGCCAATGAGTGATCACCAAAGGAGAGGTCCAGGGTTCTGGCTTGGTTATGACCGGTCATAGCTTCCTTAGAGGTAAGTGATTTTCCTGCTAACAGACCTCCACCTAACGATCAGAAGCAATAGACCATCAAACTCACAAGTCTTCTACAGTTACCACTCCTTCCTTACTATCTATAATATCTGTACTAGGCCATGTGGGCATATCAGCCACAGTATTCCATTTCTCATAGTACTGTTCTTTCAAGTAAAATAAGTCATTTTCCCAATTAGCTATAGCTATAGAGAAGTCTGAACTTCTAGATTTTGATATACGACAAAGCTGGGCAATCACATTAGCAGTTTTCATAAGTCTAATCCAAGAGCCTTCTCTTCCCCAAGTAACCAAATAAGAATTTTCAAATGGACTATCAAAAGAGAGAGGAGCATTCAATATAAAATCTAGTATTTTTCTTCTATCCTGTGCTGACAAACCACTTTTACCTACATGATAGCCGTAGTGTGATAATAAACCATGAGAAACCCAAGCTTGATTAAATATATCTTGCAGACCATTATTCATTTCAGAGTTAGGAAACTTTAAACATCGTACAAGATCTTTCCTCCAATCCTTCGAGCCCTTGAACTCTTCTCTAAATCTTAACAAAGCAAGCGATGGTTTATTCCTAGTATATTCACAAACTTTCTTAAATACAGATAGCGGGACCAGATTATCAACATGATACCATAGCATACTATTAACATTACCGGTCACTTTTGAGTTCGGCATGAAAGTACGTGAGTTCCAACTCCTAAGAGCTGTGGATTTCTTCCTACGCACCAAAGGAAAATAAACCATCAAATAATGATGTAAAATTGCAGACTTATTAGTCAGGTCATAAATTTGACAAAGCTGATCGAGCTTACGAAAATTTCCAACTTTAGCATCTTTTATTATACACTCATATTTATCCATCATAATATTATAGAAGCAAGTCGTATTTATTGTAACTAGCTTTCTACTAGCAAGATTTTCAATACTCCCCATTGACTTATCGGGAGATCCTGTTACTGCCGGCACTTTTAATTTCTTTTTAGACATGCAATAACCTTAATTATTCACATTAGTAGCAATGAGAGTTAATAAACACATTTAAGTAAAAATTAGACTAGCAAAATACATCTTACACAAACCTCATAAAAACAATCACCATTTGACGAGATACAAACTATTACTTAAGGTTAATTTCCCTTGGCGGCAGATTCTGAGTGCAACACCCGATTCCCCCTGTAAGGTATTGTGCTCATATTATACTCAGAACTCAGCGTTACCGATCGTGTCACTATTCAGGATTCAGGTTTGCCTCTCTCAAGGCTTGAGCCTTCGAGCCATTGCTCAATGCCTGAGTCGTTCCTCCTCCATTATCAGCCTCGAAATTCGCTAAATATTGAGCCGGGCAACGACTACCGAGCTGGACGCGCGCAAACGTCGGCGCTTTTGCCGGCCCAAGCGTAAGCTTTCCATCGGTAGTGAGCGGTTCAGGCTTGTCGAATACCCTCTTCGCCGCTACTTGTCTCCCGAGCAGATCGCCGGCAAGCTTCGACGCATGAATTTACCCAAGCTTGAAGATGCCTACGTCTGTCGCGAGACGATTTACACCGCCACCTATGCGCTGCCGGTTGGGCAACTGCGCAAATAGCTCATCCATTGCCTGCGGCAAGGAAAAAGTACGCGTAAGCCTCGGCGTGGTGAGACGGACCCTCGAGGTCAGATTCCCGACATGGTTAGCATGCACCTTCGCCCGCCCGAGGTGGACAAGCGCGAGATGCCTGGGCATTGAGAAGGCGATCTAATCAAGTGCAAAGGCAATGCCTTAGCGGTTGGTACTCTTGTAGAGCTCAGTAGCGGATACTTGATACTGGCAAAGATGCATGATGCGACTGCGACCTCAGCCATAGAGGGCTTCAGTGCCGCGCTGAATAGAATGCCATTGGCAGAACGAAAAACCCTGACGTATGACCAAGGACGGGAGGTGACTAGGCATGCCGCTATTACGCAAAACACAGGCGTCGCTATATACTTCTGTGATCCTCATAGCTCTTGGCAAAGAGGCAGCAACGAGAAAATCAATGGGCTGATTCGCCAGTACCTCCCTAAGGGAACGGATCTGTCACTGACCAGTCAGGAAGAGCTGGATGCCATTGCCTTCGAGCTGAATATGCGGCCTCGAAAACGCTTCGACTTCAAATTCCCTATCGAGGTGATGAATGAACTGATGTCAAAGCACAATGAAGCACCGCCCTCAATTCCATAGGGTGGTGCACTCAGAGCCTGCACCCGTTCTAAACATAATCAGCTAATGTATCGTAATAGACAAGCACGCCCTACAGAAGTCTATTCTTGCTTGATTATTTGTGTTTCCAAAGGAAACATTATCACCCAACGTATTTTCAATACTTGTCAGAGACAGCAGGACTAAATAAAACCATATACAACAAATGAAACCACTGAGATAATAGACAATAAAAAAGGGAACATTACATCCAGATACTCTCTATGCTTAAATATAGAAGCCAAAGTATATTTTAGCTCATATGAAAGCAACTTGATAAAATCTTTGCGCCTCCAGTCTCCACTATATTCATTTAAACATATACATACATTAACCAGATACTCGCCTTCCTCCTCGTCTACTGCGTTGGATTCATATAAAATTGACCTACGAAACACTCCTGAAACAATATAAATGGCATCTAGAACTCCAGGCTCATCACCGACCCATAACTCAATCTTTTTACCTAACAAACCTCGAATACTCTCATTTCTAGAATCATAGCTAAAAACACGATAATCATTCATCATCCTACTAAATGTCAATTTAACCAAATGCTTTCTATATTCTTCAGCATAGGCATAATATCGTAGTATAAAGTACACGACTGTACCAACAATAATATAGTTTAGACCATCAGGATTAGTGAATTTTATTTTGAAAATGAAAGTGTTTGCCTCTAGTATACTCGCGCCTCCTATACTTAAAGCTAACAATATGGTAGAAAAAATCAATAGCAATCTACGATGATATAGAAAACCTTTATCATCATCCATCTTAGATCTGAAAGCCTCTACCATACCTTCATTCATATTTCACCATAATAACCGTCAACAAAAAGGATGCAAGCTAACACACATGAACAAAACTCGAATATAAAATCTAAAAACCTATTACATGCTGATTTTTTCATCTTCCTCACCACTGTCGGCTGACTCACCCCTGCCCTCTTGGCTATCGCATAGGTACTGGGCAACTCGACTGCCATTTCACGTAGCCATTGTGCTTCGATGCGTGCCAGGCCTTCCTTGAGGGTTTCGTTGGGGCCGAGTTTGGGGATTGGCATGGCTACCGCCCCCTCAGCGGCAGGCGCTGAGAGGGAATTGGGACGATAAGAGTTATCGGCAGTGGGAAAACTTTCATTAACGCCTATTCCATTGGATTTTTCATTACTGAAGCCAAATGAATTGCCTAGTCCATTAGCGTTATTCGTGGAACAAGTGTTGAGCAGTGATTTCACTGAGTCGCTGTCGATGACATCACTGGGGGCGCTGAGCCAGGCGCGTTCCAGCCAGTTTTCCAGTTCGCGGATATTGCCGAGCCAGTCCTGGCGCATGAGGATGGGCCATAACGAGGCGTCAAGGAGTTTGCGGCGACCGTGACGTTGATTGAGGCGGGAGAGGTGTTGCTCTATCAGGGCGGGAATGTCTTCGCGGCGTTCGCGCAGCGGCGGCAGGCTGACGGGGAGCACATTGATGCGGTAGTAGAGGTCGGAGCAGAACTATGACTACCGAGACGGTCATCGATGCATTCGACCAGTTTGCCGATCAGAAAGCCCCTGATACCTTCGCTGTCGTGGTGCTGGACAATGCCAGCATGCATCACTCCAAAGTGTTCGGGAGGATGATGGTTGAGTGGATGTCGCAGCGTGTGTGCTTGACCTACCTATCGGCGTAAACGCCGGAGCTGAATCTGATTGAGATTCTCCGACGGCAGATGAGGTATGCATGGCTGCCACTGAGTGCATATCTAGCATTTGAGCACCTATGCGATGAGGTACACCGGCTGCTCGACGGTTATGGCGCTGAGTGCATGACTAATTTTTGAATAGGCATTTAACTCCCTCATATGTTGAGTGAGGGAGTTACCAAATTATATGGATTATCGCCCAAGCATAAAGACGACAGGCGTTGCGAAGTATCCCAACACGCCAATAAGCGAATAGGCATAATGAACATGCGATTTACTGATTAAATAACCATTACCAAAAATTGAGATTCCAAGGTAGCCAAAGCCAGAGACGATCACCAGTACAATGGTGTTATACATGTTGTTACTAGTGGAAGTTAAGCCCATGGCCAGAATCGCAGCTGCTATTACCTGACCGACTATAATACAGTTACATCTCAACTCAATTTTCTCTTTGAGAGCTTCTTTGTCTTTCGATTTCGAGCTTTCATCTGTCAATTCGGAGCCAGGGCCCGCAATCTTGCAAGTAGCCGGGGGGGCTTCTGGAGCCTTCTCCTGGTTGGCCGTATTCGCCTCATCGGGAGTTGCCCCAGACTTTGCATGAAACCCGATATACATGATGACAATCCCAAGCACCGCCAAAATACGTGACGGTGTCGGGTCAGTATTGGCGAAATGATGCCAGAAGGCACCCACGAGGAGAAACACCCCAGACCAGACCAAGATTGGATTGGGAGTTTTCTTCACCTTACGCTGTGTGGGGTTGCTCATGAGGCACTCCCCAACATGGCATCGTGCACCTCATTCTTCTCAGGAAGCTTTATTATCGTAGAAGGTAAATCCTCAGCAGAAGCTTTGGAAAGTATTTTTTCGGACATGACACATTTCTCTGATGGCGGTGTTATGTGGAACGCTCAGCATTCAATCCCAAATTGTACAATAAATCCCTAATAAAGTGAATATAATTGTGTTTCAGGTAGCTGTCGGGCCCCGTGTGATTGGCTAATCGATTGGTCAATCACATGGAATCCGACACATGGTAATTATTTTAATAACATATGCTTCAACTTCCTTACTACCGACGGCTGACTAATCCCTGCTCTCTTCGCTATCGCATAAGTACTGGGTAACTCGGCAGCCATCTCTTGGAGCCATTGCGCTTCGATACGTGCCAGGCCTTCCTTGAGGGTTTCGTTAGGGCCAAGTTTGGGGATTAGCATGGCTACCGCCCCCTCAGCAGCAGGCGCTGAGAGGGAATTGGGACTATGAGAGTTATCGGCAGTGGTAAAACTTTCAGTAACGCCTATTCCATTGGATTTTTCATTACTGAAGCCAAATGAATTGCCTAGTCCATTAGCGTTATTCGTGGAACAAGTGTTGAGCAGTGATTTCACTGAGTCGCTGTCGATGACATCACTGGGGGCGCTGAGCCAGGCGCGTTCCAGCCAGTTTTCCAGTTCGCGGATATTGCCGAGCCAGTCCTGGCGCATGAGGATGGGCCATAACGAGGCGTCAAGGAGTTTGCGGCGACCGTGACGTTGATTGAGGCGGGAGAGGTGTTGCTCTATCAGGGCGGGAATGTCTTCGCGGCGTTCGCGCAGCGGCGGCAGGCTGACGGGGAGCACATTGATGCGGTAGTAGAGGTCGAGGCGGAACTGGCCCTGCTCCACGCGGGCGGCGAGGTCTTGATTGGTGGCGACGACCAGCCGGAAGTCGGCGCGGCGGGTGGTGGTGTCGCCCAGACGGGTGATCATTCCGTCCTGAATCACCTTGAGCAGCTTGGTCTGGGTGGCGAGCGGCAGCTCACCGATTTCATCCAGAAACAGGGTGCCGCCTTCGGCCTGTTCCATCAGGCCCGCCTTGCCGCGATTGCCCGCGCCGGTGAAGGCACCGGCTTGATAGCCGAACATCTCGGACTCGAACAGGCTTTCGGGGATGGCGCCACAGTTCACCTCGATGAAGGGGCCGTCGGCGCGTTGGCTCCAGCGATGCAGTTGATGGGCGAAGGCCGTCTTGCCGACCCCGGATTCGCCCAGCATCAATACCGTGGCGTTGGTGGGCGCGACCCGCTTGAGCAGCAGCGCTATCTCACGCATCACGGGGCTTTTGACCTGTAGCTCGCCCAATTCCAGCGCGGCGTCTTCACACTCGGCCTGCTCACGCGCGGCCTGCTCGCAGAGGGCACGCCCCTGCTGCCGCGCGTCATGGGTGGTCTGCTCGGCACCGGAGCGCGCACTCCCCACCGCCCCCCAATCACTTTCCCCCGCACTCCCCCCGCCCAGCTCACTGCCCCGCGAGTTGCGCCGCAGGTGATCCGTGAAGCGCTGCTGGAGCACGGCATATTCCTGCTGCAGCAGCTGGATATCGGTGAGATCCATCGAGCGGCTGACCACGCACTCGAGCTTGCCCGCGACGAATACCGGATGCGCCTGCGCCACCACTCGCCGTCCAGTGGCGGTGAGCTGCATCATCTGCAGCGTTCGCCCCGTGCGCAGCACCTCCAGGCTGATGGAGGGCTTGAGCACCCCGCTGGCTTCCAGGTCATGCACGTTGGCGGCACACAGCGCCTCACGCGTCATGCCATAGACCGCCGCGGCGCCGGGGCTGACATCCAGCACCTGGCCATCCGCGCTCACCACGAAATAGTGGTCATGGGCGGTGTCGATGATGGTCTTGAGAATCTGGTGGTCGAGCTCTGACATGGCGGGCACCTCATGGTCGAGCCTGTGAATCGGGGCGGGGCTATCTATCAGGTCTTTCCAGCACTTCTTTTTACCGGCTCTTTCTTGCACGTCTTTCAAGAGGTGCTTTTGACGACAGCGCACTACCTGACAGTGCGCTGCAAGTACTGCGCTAAAAGACACTCTCGATGATGCCTGAATGTGATCCACAAATGAATCGACGATCCATTTTTGAATCGGTATTAGCGGAAGAGTGATCCACAAATGAATCACTCGACAACCACCTCTTTAAAAAATCCAATAAAATCAATCGTCTGAAAATTGGCATGGTTACTGCAATGCTGGGGTATGCGCCAAGGAAGATCGCCGGCTTTCATGACACCGTCCGGCCAGGCGATCAGGCGAACCATCACAATACCCCGCTCGTCGTCAGAGAATTACGAGCGACTCAAGACCCTGGAGAGACAGATGAGCGAATTCAATCAGCCACTGGGCGGCAACGACATGCCACGTTTCGGCGGCCCGGCCACCATGATGCGCCTGCCGGCTCAGGAAACCGCAGAAGGCCTGGATGCCGCCTTCATCGGCATTCCGCTGGACATCGGTACCTCCAACCGTCCGGGCGCGCGCCTCGGCCCGCGTCAGATCCGTGATGAATCGCGCATGCTGCGCCCCTACAACATGGCCACCCGCGCCGCGCCCTTCGACAGCCTGCAGGTGGCGGACATCGGCGATGTGCCGATCAACACCTTCCACCTGCCCAAGAGCATGGACATCATCGAGAAATTCTACGATGAAGTGCTCAGACACGATTGCGTGCCGCTCACCCTGGGCGGTGACCACACCGTCACCCTGCCGGTGCTGCGCGCCATCGCCAAGAAGCACGGGCCAGTCGGTCTGATCCACATCGATGCCCACGCCGACGTGAATGACCACATGTTCGGCGAGCCCATCGCCCACGGCACGCCGATTCGTCGCGCCCAGGAAGAAGGCCTGCTCGACAGCCACCGCGTGGTGCAGATCGGCCTGCGTGGCACCGGCTACTCCGCCGATGACTTCGACTGGTGCCGTCAGCAGGGCTTCCGCGTGGAAACCGCCGAGATGTGCTGGTTCAAGTCACTCGCCCCGCTGATGGCCGAAGTGCGTGACATGATGGGCGATCGCCCGGTGTACATCACCTTCGACATCGACGGACTGGACCCCTCCGTCGCCCCCGGCACCGGCACCGTGGAAGCCGGCGGCCTGACCATGCCCCAGGGCATGGAAATCGTGCGCGGCGCACGTGGCCTCAATATCGTCGGCGGTGACCTGATGGAAGTCTCCCCACCCTACGACACCAGCGGCAACACCGCGCTGATGGGCGCGACCCTGCTCTACGAGATGCTCTGCGTACTGCCGGGCGTGCAACAGCGCGACTGAGTCGCACCGCGCCTCCATAGCCAGTGAAAGACCCCGCCGGAGGGCGGGTCGCGTGCCAGGGGCCTGTCCCGTCCCTGGCACGTGAAGAATCCCCCGCGAAGACGGCATGTCGCATGCCGAATGACCGATCAGAGCCTGACCATTACAACAAGATCAAGGTGACCCGAATGACAACCAGCATCGACCCGACGGCGGAGCACGCACCGTCCCAGCATGACTCCGCGTCTGACTCCGCCGCGACCCCAGCGGCCCGCCCGAAGAAGGACCTGATCGCCACCCGCCCGGTGCCGCTCACGGCCAGGGGGCTGATGAAATTCCTGGTGCCGTCACTGCTCGGCGTCAGCTTCTTCCTGGTGCCGTTCAGCGTTGGCGACACCATCAACATCGGCATGGGCCTGATGGCCGATTGGCTCAAGGCCACGCTCGGCAGCGCCTTGCCCGCCATCGCCGTCGCGGTGCTGTGTCTGTCGGTGATCCTCACCGGCTTCGTCAAGCTCGCCAAGCCGAACTGGGCACGTCAGGGCGCGGCACATGAGCTGTTCGATGTCGCGCCGGTGTGGTTTGCCATGCGCGCCCTCGGCGCCATCTTCGCGCTGATGACCTACTTCCAGTGGGGGCCAGCCGCCGTCACGGCGGCCTTCACCGGCGGCGTGATGCTCAATGATCTCGCCCCTGTCCTGCTGACCTTCTTCTTCTTCGCGGCCATTCTGCTGCCGCTGCTGGTGGACTTCGGCTTCATGGAATTCATCGGCAGTCTGGTGCGCCGTCCGTTCCGCGCCATCTTCAATCTGCCGGGACGCAGTGCCATCGATGCCACCGCTTCATGGATGGGCTCCGGCACCGTCGGCGTGCTGATCACCACCCAGCAGTACGAGCAGGGCTTCTACAGCAAGCGCGAAGCGGCGGTGATCGCCACCAACTTCTCGGTAGTCTCGATCGCCTTCGCGTTGCTGGTCACCAGCTTCATGAACATCAATCACCTGTTCGTGCCCTTCTATCTGACCGTCGTCATCGCGGGCCTGATCGCCGCCGTCATCGTGCCGCGTCTGCCGCCGCTGTCGCGCAAGCGTGATGACTACCATGAGCCGGTCGGCTGTCAGATCAGTGAAGAGAACCAGAGCGACTGTGGCGTGCTGCGCTACTCACTCGGGATGGCCGTCGCGCGCGCCGAGCATGCCCCGGGCCCGCTCAAGCTGGTGAAATCGGCCGGTTTCAACGTGGCGGACATCTTCCTCGGTCTGCTGCCGGTGGTGATCGCCATCGGGACCGTGGCGCTGATGCTGGCCGAGTTCACGCCGGTCTTCACCTGGCTCTCCTACCCGATGATTCCGCTGCTGGAACTGCTGCAGATTCCCCACGCGGCAGAGGCAGCCCCGGCGACGCTGGTCGGCTTTGCCGACATGTTCCTGCCGGCGGTGCTGGCCAAGGACATCGACAGCGAACTGACCCGCTTCGTGATCGCCTGCCTGTCCCTGACCCAGTTGATCTACATGTCCGAGATCGGTGCCCTGCTGCTCAAGTCGAAGATTCCGCTCAAGATCTGGGAACTGGTGGCCATCTTCGTGCTGCGCACGCTGATCACCCTGCCGATCATCGCCGGTATCGCCCACGTCTTCGTATTCTGAGCCGAGGCCAGCACGCCGCAAGAGCGCTGTGCCACCACCAGCCTCCTGTGCCTGGACTCCTGTTCCTTGGACTCCTTTTCCTTGGACTCCTTTTCCTTGGACTCCTTTTCCTCATGACTTCCGGGGGCGCCACGGCGCTCCCGTCTGCCGGATAGCCTGCCATGACCTGTGCTGAACTCCTGATCCGACTGCTGCGTGACACCTACGGCGTCGATACCGTCTTCGGTATTCCCGGCGTACATACCGTCGAACTCTACCGGGGCCTGGAGCCGGATGCTGATCCCGCCGCGCGCACCATTCGCCACGTCACCCCGCGCCATGAACAGGGCGCCGGCTTCATGGCCGATGGCTATGCCCGCAGCACCGGCAAGCCCGGAGTGTGCTTCATCATCACCGGCCCGGGGATGACCAACATCACCACCGCGATGGGCCAGGCGCTGGCCGACTCCATCCCGATGCTGGTGATTTCCAGCGTCAATCGCTCCGACACCCTCGGGCGGGGCCAGGGGCGTCTGCATGAGCTGCCCAGCCAGCAGCAGCTGATCTCGGGCGTGGCGCGCTTCAGCCACACCCTGCTCGACCCGTCCGCGCTGCCGGAAGTGCTGGCCCGTGCCTTTGCGCTGTTCGAGGGTGCCCGCCCCGGCCCGGTGCATCTCGAGATTCCCATTGACCTGTTCAATGCCGAGATTCCACTGCCTGCCGGTCGTAGCACCCATGACGTCACGCGCTCACGCATCGGGCGTCTCGCGCCGGACCCGGCGCTGATCGACGAGGCCGTGGCCCTTCTGACAGGCGCCCAGCGCCCGCTGGTACTGCTGGGCGGTGGCTGTGTCGCCGCGCCCGAGGCCGCGCGTCAACTGGTGGAGGCGCTGGATGCTCCCACCGTCACCACCATCAATGCCAAGGGCCTTCTGGGCAGCGCCCACCCGCTGGATCTCGGCGCCAATGCCGCACTGCCTGCGGTACGCGATCTGGCGCGCGACGCCGATGTGGTGCTGGCGATCGGCACCGAACTTGGCGAGACCGATTACGACGTGGTGTTCGATGATGGCTTCGTGATCGGCGGAGAGTTGATCCGCATCGATATCGACCCCGAGCAGCTGGCGC
This sequence comes from Cobetia sp. MMG027, assembly GCF_027947415.1. Taxonomy (NCBI): domain Bacteria; kingdom Pseudomonadati; phylum Pseudomonadota; class Gammaproteobacteria; order Oceanospirillales; family Halomonadaceae; genus Cobetia; species Cobetia sp. MMG027. The sequence continues at coordinate 120,637 of NZ_JAQJIO010000004.1, read as the reverse complement.
GCAATCATGCCGCCGCGCTGGGTATCGTCGCCGATGCCGGCCTGGCGCTGGAGACGCTCGCCGATCGACTGACTGACCTCGAAGGCAGCCCCCAAGGCACACGTCGCGGCGCGCAGATCACCGCCGCGACGCTGGAAGCGCTTGCCCTGCCGACCGACCCGGCCTTCGCGCCCTACGTGCCGCTGTTCGACACCCTCCAGCAAGCGCTGCCGGAGGCCATCTGGGTCGGCGATTCCTGCGCAACGGTCTACGCAGCCAACCACCTGCTCAGCCAGCCGGCACCGCGCCGCTACTTCAATGCCTCCACCGGCTACGGCACGCTCGGCTACGGCCTGCCCGCCGCGATGGGCGCGACCCTGGGCCGCCCGGACCTGCCGGTGATCGCGCTGGTCGGCGATGGCGGCATCATGTTCACGCTGTCGGAACTCGCCTGCGCGGTGGAAGAACAGCTGCCGGTCGTCATCGTGCTGTGGCACAACCAGGGCTATGAGGAGATTCGCCGCTTCATGGACAACGCCGGCGTCACGCGCCTGGGCGTCGACATCCAGGCCCCCGACTTCCAGCTGCTGGCCCGCGGCTTCGGCTGTGCCGCCGTCGCCATCGATTCCCCCCAGGCACTGCAGGTCGCCTTGGACGAGCGCGACGCAAGCGCCCCGCTGCTGGTGGAAATCGACGCGGCCGGGTGGCATGCCGCCGTCTCGCCCTGATGACACCTGACGCTGGTGGCGGCGCCGAACGCCGTAAACCAGCGTCCCTGACATAGCCTCCAACAGAGAGCGCCACGCCCCTGCGAGCCTGAACGCCAGACAGTCACTCATTCGAAGCCATAACCACAACAACATACATGAGACTACTGACATGTCATTCCTGACCAGATTCATCGGCAAGGACACCCTGAGTCATCAGCAGAACAAGAGCCTGGGTGCGCTTGGCACCATGGCGTTGTGGCTGGGGGCCAACGTGGTCGTGACCACGATCCTGACCGGCATGCTGCTGGTACCTGACCTGACCTTCTCCACCACCATCGGCAGCATTCTGATCGGCTCGCTGATTGGCGCCATCCCGCTGTTGCTGGTGGGCCTGATGGGACAACGTACCGGCCTGACCAGCATGGTGCTGACCCGACGCGCCTATGGGCCATCGGGCAGCAAACTGATCTCGCTCATCAACATGGGCGTGCTGATCGCCTGGAGCTGGATCCAGGCGCTGCTGGCAGGCATGAGTCTGGACTACGCCATCAGTGAGATGACGGGATATTCCAACCTGCCGTTGATGACCGTGGCGTGTGAGGTCATCGTCGTGATGATCGTGCTGCGCGGCCATCTGGGCATCGAGCGGGTGGAGCGCTGGGCGGCACTGGCGATGGGCGGTCTGGCAGCGCTGGTCATCTATCAGCTGAACCATCACTACGATCTCACCACCCTGATCGATATTCCTCAGGAATCCCGTAATGGCATCACCCTGGGCATCGCTTTCGATATCGTGATCGCCACGGCGTTCTCCTGGATTTCCTCCTCGGCCGATTACAACCGCAACTGCAAGAGCGGCAAGATCGCGATCTGGGCGACCTATGCCGGGTATGTGCTCGCGGCATTGATCGCCATGGGTCTGGGCGCTGCGGTTTCCGGTCTTTCCGTACTCAACGGCCTGGAACAGACCTATGATCCCACTCGTCTGCTCTCAGGATTCGGGTTCGGGCTGCCTGCCGCGTTGGTCATCTTCTTCTCCGTCATGACCACCAACGTGATGGCCGTCTACAGCGCTACGCTGTCCTGCATGAACGTGGCCCCTAAGATGAGCTTCTGGAAGCCGGCATTGATCATCGGCGTGGTGACCGTCTTCGGCGCGCTGATCCCCGGGATTCTCGATCAGTTCCAGAACTTCCTGCTCATCATCGGAGCACTGTTCATTCCGGCCTTCGCGGTCATGATCGCGGACTACTATCTGGTGGGTACCCAGGGCTATGACGCGTCACTGCTGGAAGCGACGCATCAGGTGGGCCGCAAGACGTCCGGCGTCGCCATCGGGGCTTACCTGATGGGCGCCGCACTCGCCGCCTACTGGACTCTCGTTTCACCTCTGGCCTTCGGTGCCTCTCTGCCAGTCTTCCTGATCACCGGGGGGCTCTACTGGCTGGGCACTGCGCTGCTGACACAGCACGAAGACAACAGTGCCGACCTTGCCGCCCGCCCCGCCACTCTGCCGACGGACCGTGCCGCATGAGACTTTGCATCGCACAGACAGACCCGATTCGCGGCGATATCAGACGCAATCTGGAGACGCTAGACCGCCTGTGCGAGCAGGCGGTACTAGCCGGGGCGGATCTCCTGGCTCTTCCCGAGCTGGCACTGACCGGCTACAACATCTTCGCGCAACTCGACGTCCTGGCCGACGACGGCACCCTGCAACGCCAGGTGGCAGAGCTGGCGCGCCGTCACGGGCTCTTTCTCCTGTTCGGCGTCGCACAACGCCACGTCGACGGCAGCCTGAGAAATTCAGCGGTGCTGATCGGAGAGGATGGTACGACTCTGGCCAGCTATCACAAACGCCACCTGTGGGATGAGGAGGCACGCCATTTCACTCCGGGAGAGGCACTGTGCGTCGTGGAGACACGCCTGGGGAGGCTGGGATTGATGATCTGTTATGACAATGAATTCCCGGAGATGGCGCGAGCGCTGGCACAGTCAGGCGCCCAGGTGATTCTTTCGCCGACCGCCAACATGCTGCCGAATGCGGAGCGTCAGATACTGCAGATCCGGGCCCGCGCCATCGACAATCAATGCTTCGTCGCCTGTATCAATCGCGCAGGCCGCGAGGATAATCTCCACTATTGCGGGCACAGCCTGGTCGCGGGGCCTGATGGCGAAGTCATTGGCCAGCTGGGCACGCAGACCGGCACGCTGATGATAGATATCGATCTACAGCGGATTGCCGAAAGCCAGCGACATCAGCACTACCTGAAAGATCTGCGTCCGCCGACGAGACCCCAGTCATGACACATTTCTCACTTCCACGGGGCAATGCTGAGCACTGGTACCGGACACGTCGCCTGAGTGATGACATCACGTTGATCGATGAACCGGGGATCAAGCCCTTCTATCGCTGCAACATCTGGCACGTGCGTGGCCGAGATCGCGATCTCGTCGTCGATTTCGGGCTGGGGGCGGTGCCATTGCGACAGCAGGTCGCCTTGCTGGCAGAGCGTGACATCACGGCGATCGCCAGCCACTGCCATTTCGACCACATCGGGGCGGCGCATGAATTCGGCTGCTGCCATGTGCACGCGGCGGAAGCCGGTATCCTGGCCGCACCGGACAATCAACACACCCTGGCCGACCTGTTCCTGGACGATGAGATGTTCGACATCCTGCCGCCTGCCCCCTATACGCATACCGGATATCGCATCACAGCACCCGCCAGCATCGCCGAGGTAGAAGATGGTGATGTGATTGACCTGGGAGGTCGCACTTTCACGGTATTGCATACCCCGGGCCACTCGCCAGGCGGACTGGCACTCTGGGAGTCACGGACCGGCACCCTGATATCAGGCGACGTCATCTATGACGGCGAGCTCATCGAGGATGCCTACCACAGCGATCTCGATGAATACACAAAGAGCCTCAGACGCCTGCGCGAGTTACCGGTGAGGATGGTGCATGGCGGACACTTCCCAAGTTTCTCGGGGGAACGCCTGCACACCCTCATCGATCAATGGCTCAGAGGTCATCAGCGCTGAGTCACTTTCGTCTTCACGACAACTCGCATCACTTCATTCCAGAAATTCTCAGGCCAGAACCATCAATGCAAGGAACTCCCATGTCAGCTACCTCATTGCACAAGCTCGATCAGCAGTTCATCAACAACGAGTGGGTCAAGTCCCACGGCGAGCGCCGTCTGGCGGTCACCAATCCTTTCGAGGAAACCGTCATCGCCGAGGTGACGGCGGGGGATGCGCGTGATGTGGAGGCCGCCGTCACGGCGGCTGCCAATGCCTTCGAGGGCTGGCAGGCACTGAGTGGCGCCGAGCGTGCGGTCTATCTGGAGGCCTTCGCCGAGGGGCTGACATCTCGCCGGGAAGCGCTGGTGGAAATGTCGTGCCGCAACAACGGCAAGATTCGCGCCGAGGCCGAGATCGATCTCGATGACGCCATCGGCTGCTACCGCTACTACGCCGAGCAGGCACGCGCGCTGGATGCGCGTCAGGGCGCGGTGGTAGCGCATGATGTCGAAGGCTATGCGGCGCACAGCTATCAGGAGCCGGCCGGCGTGGTGGGGCTGATCACGCCGTGGAACTTCCCGCTGGTCACCAGTGCCTGGAAGGTCGCGCCGGCGCTCGCCGCGGGCTGCACCCTGGTCATCAAGCCGTCTGAAGTGACGCCGTTGCCGGAACAGGTGATGGCCGAGATCGCGCTGGAAGTCGGACTGCCGGCAGGCGTGTTCAACCTGCTGCACGGCGATGGCGAAGGCATCGGCGCGCCGCTGACGCGTCATCCGCGCATCGACAAGATCTCCTTCACCGGCAGCAATGTGGTCGGCGAGAAGGTCATGCAGGCGGCGGCCTGCGGTACGCGTGGGGTGTCACTGGAACTGGGCGGCAAGTCAGCGATCATCGTGCTGGAAGATGCCGACATCGACGACGCCGCTGACTGGGTGATGGCCGGCATCTACTTCAATGCCGGGCAGATCTGCTCCGCCACCTCGCGCCTGCTGGTGCATGAGGCCATCGCCGATGACCTGCACACCGCCCTGGCCAGTCGTATCGATGCACTGGTGCTGGGTGACCCGCTGGACGCCGCGACCCAGATGGGACCGATGACCAGCGCCCGCCAACGTGACACCGTGCTGGGCTATCTCAATGTGGCGCGCGAGGAAGGTCTGACGGCGCTGCGCGATGACACCCATCGCAGCCTGCCGACCAAGGGCTACTTCGTGGCGCCGACGCTTTACACCGATGTCCCGGTGGAGAGCCGTCTGTGGCGTGAGGAGATCTTCGGGCCGGTGCTGTGCTCACGTCGCGTGGCGGATGAGGCCGAGGCGATTCGCCTCGCCAACGACAGCGATTTCGGGCTGGTGGCCACGGTGGTCAGCGGTGATGCCAGGCGCGCCCAGCGAGTCGGCCGCCGTCTGCGCGCAGGCGTGGTGTGGTACAACAGCGAGCAGCTGCCGCTGGTACAGGCCAGCTGGGGTGGCTTCAAGCGCAGCGGCATCGGCCGTGAACTGGGCCCGTGGGGCCTGGCGGGCTATCTGGAGGTCAAGCACATCATCGGGCCGGTACTTGACTGAACGTATTGGCTGAGCGTCTTGCCTGATCAGATGACGAAAACGCCCCGCCTCGGCAATCCCCGAGGCGGGGCGTTTTCATTCACCTTTTTACTTCACCACTTTTCCTTTACGGCTTCCCTTCACGGCTTTCCCATGAAACCAGCGCCTGCTCCTATCAGCCGGCCGCCGCCGTCTGGCTGACCCCATCCCGTGCGCAGCACTGGCCACAATGGCTGCCGTGGATGCTCAGCGCCTGCCAGGCATCGAAGGTGCTCAGATAGATCTCGCCGCCGAGATTGACCGGCAGTTCAGAGCGCTTGAGGCGGTCCATCACCGGGCCCTTCACTTCGCTCAGATGCAGCGACACCCCGGCTGCCGTCAGGCGTTCATTGATGACCTCCAGGCTTTCCAGCGCGGAGGCATCGATCAGGTTGACCGCCTGGCAGGCCAGCACCAGATGCCTGAGCGACGGCTGCTGTGCCACCAACGCCAGCACGGTGTCTTCCAGATAGCGCGCATTGGCGAAATACAGGCTCTCATCGATGCGCAGTATCGCCAGCTCCGGGTCGGTCTCGACCTCATGTCGCTCGACATTGCGAAAGTGCTCACTGCCCGGCACGCGTCCGACCAGCGCACTGTGCGGCTGGCTGGTGCGCTTGAGATAGAGCCCCAGTGACACGAGGATGCCGACGATGATGCCGCTCTCCACCCCCTGCACGAGGGTGATGATCAGCGTGATCATCAGGGCCGCCCCATCGCCCTTCGAGTAGCGGAAGGTGCGCCTGATTGCCGCGAGGTCGATCAGACTGCTGGTGGCGACGATGATGATGGCCGCCAGCGTCGCGCGTGGCAGCCACGCCAGCCAGTCCGTCAACCACAGACTGGCGAGCAGAATGCCGATGGCCGTGAAGGCCCCCGCCAGTGGCGTGGCCGCCCCGGCATCGAAGTTGACCACCGAGCGCGACAGCCCGCCCGAGATCGGCATGCCGCCGCTGACGCCTGCACCCATGTTGGAGAGCCCCAGCGCGATCAGCTCCTTGTCGGGGTCGATGCGCTGACGCCGACGCGCGGCGAGAGTCTGCGCCAGTGCCAGCGACTCGACGAAGCCGACCACGCTGATCAACAGCGCCGACACCAGCAGTCCCGACCAGTCATTGCTGACAAGGGACGGCAGGCTCAGGGTGGGCAAGCCGCCGGGCACGCTGCCGACCAGTGCCATACCCTGCTCGCCAAGCCGCAGGCCCCAGGCCAGCAGACTGGACAGGATGACGGCGAGGATCGGCGTGGTCTTGCACAGCATGCCCGCCGCGCTCTCGCGCATCCCGAGGGCCATCAGGCCCTGCTTGAGATGACGACGCGCCAGCGTCAGGGCGGCCCAGCAGCCCAGCCCGAGGGCCAGTGTCGGCCAATGCACGCCGGCCCCTTGCGGCAATGACAGCCACGACTCCCCCATCTCGAGCAGATTGCCGCCACTCAGGCGCAGGCCGCTCATGGGCCCGAGCTGGCTGGCGATGATCAGGACACCGGAGGCCGTCATGAACCCGGAGATCACCGGGTGGCTGATGAAATTCACCAGCGCCCCCAACCGCAACAGCCCCATCGCCACCAGCATGGCCCCGGAGATGAGCGCCAGCAGCAGCGCAGCGGCGAGCATCTCGGGCGTCGAGAGCGCGGCACCATCGGCACCGCTCATGCCTGCGATGGCGGACGCCGTCATCAACGAGATGATCGCCACCGGCCCGACAGCCAGCGTGCTGCTGGTGCCGAACAGCGCATACAGCACCAGCGGCAACATGCTGGCATACAGGCCGACCTGCGCCGGCAGCCCCGCCAGCAGCGCATAGGCGAGTGCCTGCGGCACCAGCATGACACTGACGATCACCGCCGCCAGCAGATCTCGCCCAAGACTCTGGCGATCATACTGGGCAAGCCAACCCGCCAGCGGCAGCCAGCGGGCCAGCGCGCCGCGCGAGCGTGCGTTGGTCAGCTCGGGCGGCTCAGACATCGCGTGACGCCGGACGCGCCAGCCACTCATGGCCCTTGAGCATCAGGTTCCAGTAGATGAACGGCAGGCCACGTGCCTTGAGCTGCCAGGCCAGACGCGTCGGGCGGGTACCGTCATTGAGCCACTTGGGGAAGGTCGGCTGCAGCTCACCGCCGTAGCCGAATTCCGCCAGCACGATGCGTCCGTTCTCCACCGTCAGCGGGCAGGAGCCATAGCCACGATAGCCCACCGCCAGCGAGTCGCCGGCCAGGGTCGCGAGCAGATTCTCCACCACCACCGGCGCCTGCTTGCGCACGGCCGCGGCGGTCTTGGCGTTCGAGGTGCCGCTGATATCTCCCAGACCGAAGATGTCGGGATGGGTGATGTGCTGCAGGGTCTCGGGTTCAAGCTCCAGCCAGCCAGCGGCGTTGGCAAGCCCCGAGTCCTTGATCAAGGCCGGCGCCTTCTGGGGCGGTACCACATGCAGCATGTCGAAGGACTGCTCGACGATCTGCGGCTCACCGCCTTCCTCGGCCGCCGCCACCTCGAAGCGCGCCGTCTGCGCTTCCCCATCCACGGCGATCAGACGCTGATGGAACTGCACCTCGATGCCATAGCCCTTCACGGCCTCTTCCAGCGCAGGCACATAGGCCGGCACGCCGAACATCACGCCCCCGGCGTTGTGGAAGGTGACCTCCAGCTGACCGAGCACATCTTCACGCTGCCAGTGATCGCAGGACAGATACATCGCCTTCTGGGGGGCGCCCGCACACTTGATCGGCATCGGTGGCTGGGTGAACAGCGCACGACCGCTGCGCAGGGACTGCACCAGCTGCCAGGTGTAAGGCGCGAGATCATAGCGGTAATTGGAGGTGACGCCATTCTTGCCCAGGGTCTCTTCGAGGCCTTCGATGGCTGCCCAGTCCAGCTCAAGCCCGATGGCCACCACCAGACGCTCATAGCGAAGCTTGCGCCCATCCCCCAGCGTGACCTCATGCGCATCCGCGTCGATGCCCACCACGGACTCGCGATACCAGTGCACGCCCTTGGGCATCACCGTGGACATCGACCGGCGAGTGGACTCCGGGGTGAAGATCCCGCCGCCGACCATCGTCCAGCCCGGCTGGTAGCTGTGCTGCTCCGATGGCTCGACGATGGCGATATCCATGCCGGCCTGACGCTTGAGCAGGCTGGCTGCCACGGCAATCCCGCCGGCCCCTCCTCCCAGAATCACCACCTTGTGAGCATTGGGGGGCACCGTGACGGTCGTCTCGCCCCTGGTTGCTGGTGACGGTGATGAGACTGAATCGCTGGCGGGATTGTTCATCCGTGACTCCTTGAAAAGAAAATTGGCATAGACACGTAAGAAGTCTACGTCATTTATTTACCTGTGCAGGCGGCGAGGGTCAGAAACGATTGAGCGGAATCTTGAGATAAGCCTGATCATTGGCGTCCTCAGGCGGCATCTGGCCGGCCCGCATGTTGACCTGGACCGCCGGCAGCATCAGGCGCGGCATGCCAAGCCCGGCATCGCGCTTCGAACGCATGGCCACGAAGGCCGCTTCATCAATCCCGGTGTGCACGTGGATATTGTGCTGGCGCTGCTCCCCGACCGTGGTCTCACAACAGAAGCCCTCGCGCCCTTCGGCGGAATAGTCGTGACACAGATACAGGCGGGTGCTGTCAGGCAGAGCCAGTACCTTGTGGATCGAGCGGTACAGGGTGCGCGCATCACCGCCGGGGAAATCACAGCGCGCGGTGCCGTAATCGGGCATGAACAGCGTATCGCCGACGAAGACGGCGTCACCGATCACATAGCTCACGCAGGCCGGCGTATGGCCCGGCGTATGCAGCACGCGGCATTCAAGCCCGCCGATGGCCAGGCTGTCGCCCTCTTCCAGCAAGCGGTCGAACTGACGTCCGTCACGCGCGAACCCCGCCTCGGCCGCGAAGATGTCCGCAAAGATGTCCTGCACCTCACGGATACGTGCCCCGATCGCCAGCTGGCAATCAAGCTTGTCTTTCAGGTAGGCGGCGGCCGACAGGTGGTCGGCATGGACGTGGGTCTCGAGAATCCATTCCACCTCCAGCGACTCGTCCGCGATGTGGGCCAGCAGGGCATCCGCCGACTGCGTGGTGGTGCGGGCTGCGGGGTAATCGAAATCCAGTACCGGATCAATGATCGCGCAACGCCGGGAGTGCGGGTCACGCACCAGATGCGTGAAGGTATTGCTGTCTTCGTCGAAGAAGCTCTCGACATGGGGCTGCAGTGTCGGGGTTGCCATCCTTCGGCCTCCTGAGTCAATCAAGGGTGAATGGACCTCAGCCTACGCCTGTCCGGGCGCGAACGCAAAAATAGAATAACGATAAAACCATTTGGAATAACGGTAGCTCCTAATTGATAACCTATTGATATCAGACATCAAAAAAGGCACGTGACGGTGCCTCGGATATCGCCAGGCGCGCCTCTCACCCTAAGGTATAGCGGATAAACGATATCGCTCACGTTAGGCTATTATTGTCAGGTGACACGATTCACCTATACACTCTTGAACGATTAACCTCCGCGAATCGCTGTCTTTCCTTCACGCCTCATTGGATGAGCTACGCCATGCCACGCATTCTTCAATGGTCGATCACGGTCGCTCTCGCCGGCTTCCTGTTCGGCTTCGATACCGCTGTCATCTCAGGTGCGGACACCTCTCTGCAGAGCCAGTGGGGTCTCAGCGACCTCATGCACGGCCTGGTCATCATGTCGATGGCACTGTGGGGCACGGTCATCGGCGCCATCTTCGGCAACTGGCCGACAGATCACTTCGGCCGCCGCGCGACCCTGATCGGGATCGGGATCCTCTATCTGGTCTCGGCGCTGGGCTCGGCGCTGGCCACCGACCCCTACCTGTTCTCGTTCTTCCGCCTGCTGGGGGGTCTGGGTGTCGGCGCGTCCTCCGTGGCTGCGCCCATCTACATCTCCGAGATCGCCCCCCGCGAGCGCCGGGGCGCGCTGGTCGGGCTCTACCAGTTCAACGTGGTATTCGGGATCGTGATCGCCTTCGTCTCCAACTACTTCATCGGCTTCATGGACGGCGAGAACTGGCGCTGGATGCTGGGGGTGGAAGCCGTGCCGGCCGCGCTCTACCTGCTGATGATCTGCAAGGTACCGCGCAGCCCGCGCTGGTTGATCCTCAAGCGCAATGACGAGGCGGCCGCCGCCGAGATCATCCGACTGATCAACCCCAAGGCCGACATCGCCGAGGAAATCGCCATCATCCGTGGCACGGAAAGCGAGGAAAGTGCCAAGCAGCACACCCGCCTGTTCGCCTGGCGCTATCGTCTGCCGATCCTGTTCGCCTTCCTGATCGCGGCCTTCAATCAGCTCTCCGGCATCAACTTCATCATCTACTACGCGCCGCGCATTCTGGCCGAGGCGCAGCTGGAATCGAGCGCCGCCCTGCTCTCGACGGCCGGGATCGGGGTCATCAATCTGGTCTTCACCATGCTGGGGATGTCACTGATCGACAAGCTGGGCCGCCGTACCCTGATCCTGATCGGCTCGGCCGGCTATCTACTGTCGCTGTGCCTGATCGCCTGGGCCTTCCATCTCGAGGACTTCTCCGCCATGGGCGGCTATGGCGTGCCGGTGCTGCTGGGCGTGTTCATCGCGGCGCATGCCATGAGTCAGGGCACGGTGATCTGGGTGTTCATCTCCGAGATCTTCCCCAACAAGGTACGCGCCATGGGCCAGTCCTTCGGCAGCTCCGTACACTGGATCTTCGCGGCCCTGATCGCGTTGCTGATGCCGACCATCCTCAGCCAGTTCAGCGGTGGGCCGGTGTTCGCCTTCTTCGCCTTCATGATGCTGCTGCAGCTGATCTTCGTGCTGTTCTTCATGCCCGAGACCAAGGGTGTCTCGCTTGAGGAGCTTCAGGGCCGCCTGGTTCGTCCCACCCGACGCGAGCAGGCCGCAGCGCTCGAACCCCAGAGCCGCTGACCCCGCGACGGCCCGCCTCTCGGCTGACACATGCCATCCCCACGACGCCCCGCTCTGCGGGGCGTTCTCGTTGCTGCCCTCTTGATTGCCCTCTTGATTGCCCTCTTGATTGCCCTCTTGGTTGCCCTCTTCAGCTCCCTCGTCAGTACCTTCTTCAGCCCCTTTGAGTAACCGGTTCACGATGTCGTGAAACGTTCAATCAGCGTGTCATCAGCGCCAACGCAACAGTCAGGCGCAACGTCTGAAAATTACGAATCATTACCGACATATCCTTTGGTATCGAAAGCATTGCGGGGGCGCCAAATTTAGTGAAATGATCCATCCGAAACGTTTCGGAAGATGCTTTCCAGCGATTTCACGCCCAGACACCTTGCCAGAGGCCTGCACCATGCCACCGAAGATCACGCTGAAATATCTCGCCACTGAACTGGGGCTCTCGGTGACCACCGTCTCTCGCGCCCTGGGGGGGTTCGAGGATGTCAGCGTAGCGACGCGTGAACGAGTCCAGGCCTTCGCCAACGACGTGGGCTATCAACCCAACCAGAGCGCACGCCGACTGAAGACCGGCCGCACCTCCTCGGTGGGCTACATCATGAACGGCGCCCAGGGCGACTTTCGTGACCAGTTCAACACCCGCCTGCTGGTGGCGCTGGGGCAGGCACTGCACGATGCCGCACCGGAGCACGACCTCATCGTCACCACGGTGCCGGAAGACCGCGACGAGCTGGAGACCTACAAGCGTTTCATCGATGGCGGCAAGGTGGACTCCTTCGTGGTGGCGCGTACCTGCATCCAGGACCCGCGCGTCGATTTCCTGCTCGACAGCGGTGTCCCCTTCGTCACCCACGGTCGCACCGGCCGCGCCGACGAGCACGACTGGGTCGACATCAATGCCGCCGATGGTTTCCTGCGCGCCACTCGCCATCTGATCCAGCAGGGACATCGCAACATCCTGTTCCTCAACTTCTTCAGCGATCTCTATACCGCGGTGGAGCGTGAGACCGGCTATCTGCAGGCCATGCGCGAGGCCAGCCTCGCCCCCAGCTCGCGCCATTGCCCCCACGGTTACGCCAGCGCCTATCAGGTCGCCAGAGAGGTGCTGGCGAGTGCCGATGCCCCCACCGCCTTCGTGTGTGCCAGCGACATCTTCGCCTACGGGGTGATGGAAGCCGTCAGCGAGAGCGGGCGGGCGCCCGGCCGGGATATCGCCATCATCGGGGCGGACAACCTGCCACCGCTGATGTACCAGCAGCCCAGCCTGAGCACGCTGGACATCTCCTTCGAGACCGTAAGCCAGGCGCTGATCGAGCTGGTACTGGCCCCGCGAGAGGGTGTGCCACGCCACCGCTGTTTCGATTACGAGCTTCTGCTGCGCGATACCACTGGCTGACGCGCCGCCCGTGAACGCTGCCTCTTCATCCCACTACCCGCCCCGGGAGACACCCATGCGCAAGATGCCGACCGCCCTCGCCGTGATGGCACTGTTGGGCAGCACCTCCGCCCTCGCTGACCTCACCTTCTTCAGCACCCAGGCAAGGCCGCTGGAAGAAGCCCAGCAGATGCGCGAGATCGCCCTGGCACCCTACGCCGAGTCCATCGATTACATGCCGCAGGAAACCGGTACCTTCCTGTCACGACTGGAGGCGGAGAAGTCGAGTCCCGAAGGCGCGCTGGACCTGCTCGGCGGCCTGCATGGCGAGCTGGGCTCGCTGACGCCCGGCATTCTCGCGCCACTGGATACGCTGGCAAGCACGCTCAAGGACAAGGGCATCAGCGAGCAATACCTGACGCTGGGCAAGCTGGGCGGCGAGCAGCAGCGCTACATCCCCTGGATGCAGGCCACCTACATCATGGCGGCCAATCGCAAGGCGCTGCCCTACCTGCCCGAAGGCGCGGATCTCGAGGCACTGAGCTATGACGAGCTGCTGGCCTGGGGGCGCAATCTCGAGACCGCCACCGGCCAGCCCAAGCTGGGCTTCCCGGCCGGTCGCAAGGGGCTGATCCACCGCTTCCTGGAAGGCTATCTCTACCCGTCCTTCACCCATTCGGTGGTGCGCGAGTTCCGCAGCGCCGATGCCGTGGCCATGTGGCAGAAGTTCCGCGAGATCTGGGCGGTGACCAATCCACGCTCCACCGCCTACGGCTTCATGCAGGAACCGCTGCTCAATGGTGAGGTATGGGTGGCGTTCGATCACACCGCGCGCCTCAAGGATGCCTTCAACAAGCGTCCCGATGACTTCGTGGCCTTCCCGGCACCGGCAGGCCCCAGCGGTCGCGGCTACATGCCGGTGGTGGCAGGGCTGGCGATGCCGGCCAATGCCTCCGACCCCGCAGCCAGTCGCAAGCTGATCCGCTATCTGATGACGCCCGAGGCCCAGATTCGCACCCTGCGCGCCACCAACTTCTTCCCCGTGGTCACCGCTGAATTGCCCGATGATCTGCCCGCCAGCATTCGCATGTCCGGCAAGGCGGTGGCGACACAGTCTTCCGCCGAGGATGCCGTGCTCTCGCTGCTGCCCAGCGGCCTGGGGCAACAGGCGGGCCTGTTCAACAAGATCTACCGCGATGCCTTCGTGCAGATCGTGCTGCGCGACGCCGACATCGAGGAGACGCTGGATATTCTCGCGCCGCGCCTGCAGACGCTGATCGACACCGCAGGGGCCAGCTGCTGGCTGCCGGACACGCCCAGCGACGGCCCCTGCCCGGTCAAGTAATTCGCTCACTCGAGCCGTCGCTCGACAGCACCGACAGAACGCAACACTCGCAACACTCGCAACACTTGCAACACAAGCAGCAGCAACGGCACCCCTCGACGGGTCGCCATGACGGTACGCCAACCCCTGTCATGCCGACCCGGTGCCACGAAACCCTTCCGACACGCCATCACAACAACGTCAAAGGTGAGCAAAGATGAAGCACGATCGCTGGCTACCTTATTACCTGATCGCCCCCAGCCTGCTGTTCATGGGCGCCTTCTTCCTCTACCCCTTTCTGGAGATCTTCGCCCAGGCCTTCACCCAGCCTGACGGCGGCGTGAGCCTCGCCAACTTCACGCGCATCTATCAGGACTTCAATTTCTGGCCCTCGCTCAAGAACACCCTGCTGCTCACCGGTGTCGTGGTGCCGGTCCAGCTGGTGCTGGCCATCGGCATGGCGCTGATGGTCACAAAGATGAACAAGGGGCGCGACAGCATCCTCTACATCTGGACCATCCCGCTGGGCATCTCCGATCTGGCCGCCGGCATCATCTGGCTGGCGATCCTGGAGCAGTTCGGGTTTCTCAACAGCTTCTTGAGCGCGGTCAGCGTGATCGATGCGCCAACCTCGTGGCTCAACTATCAGAACGCCTTCGCGCTGTTCCTGGCGGTGGTGGTCGCGGAAATCTGGCGCGGCACCGCCATCGTGCTGGTGATCCTGGTGTCGGGCATGGGGCTGATCCCCAAGGAATATGACGAGGCTGGTCAGGTGTTCGGCGCCAGCTACTGGCAGCGCCTGTGGAAGATCACCCTGCCGATGCTGCGCCCGAGCATCCAGTCGGCACTGATCCTGCGCACCCTGCTGGCACTGGAAGTCTTCGCAGTGGTGATGATGTTGGGCGGCAGCGACATGCCGGTACTGATGAGCGAGACCTTCGACTGGCAGTTCCTCTATCAGCAGACCGGCGCCGCCTCCGCCTACGCGGTGTTGATCATGCTGATCTCGGTGATCATCACCGGCTGCTACCTCAAGTTCCTCAACGTTCCGAAGGAGGCACGCTGATGAAATCCACGACATCCGAGGCCATCATGCCGGCTCCCGTGTCTTCTCGTTCCGATTCCCAGGCCCCGGCGCAGGCGCAGAGCGCACACAAGCCACGCCGTCATGACATGGCTTGGAAATGGCTGTTCCGTGCCGGTGTCGCGATTCTGGTGCTGTGGGTGCTGGTGCCCATCGCCCTGCTGATGCTCAACAGTGTCAGCACCCCGGAACAGATCAGCGGCTGGCCCAAGACCCTGACCCCGGCGCTGAGCTTCGAGACCCTCGACTTCTTCTGGCACTACCAGGGCGTGATCAGTGCGCTGGGCAACTCGCTGCTGGCCGCCGCCTTCACGATGGTGATCGCCATCGTGCTCGGCGCTCCCGCCGGATATGCGCTGGCCCGCTTCGTGTTTCCGGGCATGAACGCCTTTCGTCTGGTCATCATCCTGTCGCGGGCCTTCCCGATGCCGCTGCTGGCGCTGCCGCTGGCCGTCATCTTCATCCAGGTGGGCATCGATGACTCCATCCTGGGTCTGGCGATGGTCCACGCCACCCTGGCACTGCCCTTCGCGGTGCTGATCACCTCGAGCCTGTTCATGGGCATTCCGGTGGAACTCGAGGAAGCCGCCTGGCTGATGGGGTGCAATCGTTGGCAGGCCTTCCGCCGCGTGGTGCTGCCGCTGGCCGCGCCGGGCATCACCGCCTCTGCGGTATTCGCCTTCGTGATCTCGTGGAACGAGGTGTTCGCCTCGGCGATTCTCACCGTCGAGAACCGCACCCTGACGGCCTTTCTGGTCCAGAGCCTTTCCGAGTCGCCCGCCGAGATCAAATACGCCGGCGGCCTGATCCTGGTCGTCCCGGCGCTGCTGTTCCTGTTCGCGATCCGCAAGTACCTGTTCAGCATGTGGGGCATTTCCAACCGCTAGCGTACGGCCCTTCAACCGGCCAATGCATGACGACGGCTGTCACCTGTCCATCCAGCGCCGTCGCTCACGATTACAAGGAGTCCGACCATGTCAGCCATCCAGATCAGTGCCGTACGCAAGCAGTTCGGCAAGCAGGAAATCCTCAAGTCCATCGATCTCGAGATCCGTGACAAGGAATTCACCGTGCTGCTTGGCCCGTCCGGCTGCGGCAAGTCCACCCTGCTGCGCATCATCGCGGGGCTGGAGTACGAGAGCAGCGGCTCGATCCGCATCGGCGAGCGTGAGATCACCTCACTGGCACCGCGGGATCGCCGCATCGCGATGGTGTTCCAGAACTACGCCGTCTTCCCGCACATGACGGTGGCGGAGAACATCGCCTTCGGCCTGCGCGTGCGCAAGGACAGCGAAGCGCACATCCAGCGCAAGGTGAAGGAAACCGCCGAGCTGATGCACATCGAGGACCGTCTGGATCACTACTCCGGCCAGCTCTCCGGCGGTCAGCGTCAGCGGGTCGCGGTCGCGCGTGCCCTGGCGATGGAACCGGAAGTGCTGCTGATGGATGAGCCGCTCTCGAATCTGGATGCGCTGCTGCGCCTGGAGATGCGCGCCGAGCTCAAGACCATCCTCGCCGCCTCCGACACCACCACCATCTACGTGACCCATGATCAGGTCGAGGCCATGAGCCTGGCCGACCGCATCGCGGTCATGAAGGGGGGCCAGATCGAGCAGTACGCGCCGCCCTCCGAGATCTACCACTACCCGGCGACCGAATTCGTCGGCAGTTTCATTGGCAATCCACCGATGAACTTCATCGCCCCGGATGCACGCTGGCACCAGGCCGCTCCGGCTACCAGCCAGATCCACAGGTGCGGTATCCGCCCCGAGGACTTCGAGGTGCGTTTCGAGCCCACCGAGGACTTCGCGCCGGTCCGTGTGCTGGTCACGGAGCTGCTGGGCTCCCACAAGCAGCTGACTGCTCGCTTCGGGGACGAGATGCTGCGCGTCAACGTACCGAGTGACCTGGAGATCGCCAATGGCAGTGACATCCACATCAGGCCGCTGGCCGAGAAGATGCGCTTCTATGACCACAGCGGCCAGCTGATGTCGGCGTGAGGCGTGTTGATCCTCTTCGACCCGACATTTGACCCCGAGCCTTTGATTGCGAACCTTTGATCCAGAACCTTTGATTTCGAACCTGTCATCCCGAACGGAGCCGACTTACATGAATGCCAAGCTCGACGCGCTCAGCGCTCACGACGTTCTCAAGCTCAACGATCTGGGCGGCTACACCGTCCCCACGCGTGGCCTCTACCCCTTCCAGTGGAACTGGGATGCCGCCATCACCGCGCTGGGCTGGCTGGCCGCCGGTGACGAGGCACGCGCCTGGCGTGAGATCGAGCGTCTGCTGGAAGGCCAGTGGGACAACGGCATGGTGCCGCACATCGTCTTCCACGGTGACGCGGAAACCTACTTCCCGGGGCCGGAAGTCTGGGGCGTTAAGCGCAGCCCGGCGACCAGCGCCATCTCCCAGCCACCGGTGCTGGCCAGCGTCATGAAGCTGCTGTTCGAGGAAGGCCGTGACCACCGGCTTGCCGAGGAGAAACTGGCCGCCACCCTGCCTGGCGTCATCCGCTATCACCTGTGGTTCTACCGCGACCGTGATCCGGAACATACCGGCCGCGTGTGCAGCTATCACCCCTGGGAGTCCGGCATGGACAACAGCCCCCAGTGGGATGGCCCGCTGGCTGGCGTGCCGCCGGTCGATGCCGAATACGTGCGTCGCGATACGGGGCTGGTCGACCCGTCCGAGCGCCCGCACAAGTACGAATATGATCGTTACATCTATCTGGTGAAGTTCTTCCAGGAGAACGAGCACGACGCCGAGGTGCTGTATCGCGACTGCCCGTACCGCGTCGAGGACATCAGCCTGATCTCCATCCTGCACCGTGGCACGCGCGACCTGATCGCGCTGTGCGAAGAGGATGCCGCCGGGCTTGGCCTGGTCAACACCCACGGCGAGGCGCTTTACAGCCTCAAGCAGTCGCTGGCGCGCACCGAGGAAGGCGTGCAGGCGCTGTGGAGCGATGAGCTGGGCTGCTTCCTGAGCCGCGATGCGCGCGCCAACGTGCTGCTTGAGCACGTCACCACCGCCGGTATCCTGCCGCTGTTCGCCGGGGTCGCCAGCGGTGCCCAGGCGCAGCGCATGGGCGGCTTGCTCGAGGACTGGCTGGAACAGGCGCCCTTCGGTGTCGCCTCCACCCACCCGGCCAGCACCCGCTTCGAACCCAAGCGCTACTGGCGCGGGCCGAGCTGGCTGCACATCAACTGGATGCTGGCCATCGGCTGTGAGGAATATGGCATGTCCCGCGAGGCCGACCGGATCAAGCAGGCCAGCCAGCAGTGCATCGCGGCGGCAGGCTACTATGAATACTTCAATTCGGTGACCGGCGAAGGCTGTGGCGGTCGCGACTTCTCCTGGACGGCAGCGATGGACCTCTACTGGCTCAACCCGCTGGAGAGCTTCACTGCCAGCAAGGCGGCGTCCGGCGTCGAGGAGGTCTCCTGATGACTCAGCACGCCTCTCAGCAAACTTCTCAGCAACAGCCTCAACAAGCCTCTCCACTGGCGCAGGCGCCGCAGAAGGCACCGCTGACACGGCAGGCAGTGCCGCCCATGCCGGCAACGTTCGCCAGCCGCGGCTTTCTGGACACGCATATCCGCTCGATCATGGACTTCTATCTGCCGCGCGCGGTGGATCAGGAACGCGGCGGCTACTTCCAGGCGTATCGTGATGACGGCAGCGTGTATGCACCCGCAGCGCGTCATCTGGTCAGCAGCACGCGGATGATCTTCAACTTCGCGATGGAATATCTGCGCACCGGTGACCAGACGTGTCTGGCCGCGACCCGTCATGGCATCGATTATCTGCGCGAGGTGCATCTCGATCCGCAGACCGGTGGTTACCTGTGGTCGCTGAGCGAGCAAGGCGAGGCGGATCATACCAACCAGTGCTACGGACTGGCCTTCGTGATGCTGGCCTACGCGACGGCCTGGCGCGCCGGTATCGAGGAGGCCCGCGGCTGGCTGGACGAGACCCACGCCCTGATGGAGCAGCATTTCTGGTCGGAGCATCACGGTCTGTACGCCGATGAAGCCAGTGCCGACTGGCAGACACTGTCTGACTACCGTGGCCAGAACGCCAACATGCACGCCTGTGAAGCCATGCTGGCCGCCTTTGAAGCCACGAATGACGAACGCTATCTGGAGCGGGCCATGACCCTGGCCCGCAACATCTGCCAGCGTCAGGCCGCCAAGGCCGATGGCCTGATCTGGGAGCATTACGATCGCGACTGGAACGTCGACTGGGACTACAACCGCGACGACCCCAAGAACCTCTACCGCCCGTGGGGCTTCCAGCCGGGCCACCTGACCGAATGGGCCAAGCTGCTGCTGCTGCTCAAGCGTCACCGCGATGACGACTGGCTGCTGCCGACCGCGAAGCGTCTGTTCGATACCGCGATGGATCTGGCCTGGGACGGCGAACGTGGTGGGCTCTACTACGGCTTCGCGCCGGATGGCACCATCTGCGACGACGAGAAGTACTTCTGGGTGCAGGCCGAGAGCCTGGTGGCCGCAGCGCTGCTGAACGAGGCCACCGGCGAGTCGCACTACGCCGAGTGGTATGAACGCCTGTGGGGCTACGCCTGGCAGCACTTCATCGACCATCGCTACGGCGCCTGGTATCGCCTGCTGAATGCCGACAACCAACGCTTCGATGATCTCAAGAGCTCGCCCGGGGCCAAGTGTGACTACCACAGCCTCGGCGCCTGCCATGAGCTGCTGCGCGTGATCACGGACGACTGAGCCCTGTCGCACTGCGACTGCACCACCCGACACCTCGCCCTGTGCGGGGTGTCCTCGTATGAGGAGAGCCTTCTCTACCCATCGCCGTCCGCCAGCATGCTCTATTTATTCGCACACCTATCATGTTTCTTTAGCGCGCCGCTCGTGACAATACTGAAACCCGCTGATCGCTCCACCAGAGGGCGACAGGCTCGGGGTCTCCCCGAGGCGGTGCCCGTGTCTGAGACGTCGTCACGACACAAGCGCGCACTGGACAGGAAGGCGCCTCACAAGTCGTTGCTATTCAAGCAGTTCTTACAAAAGAAGTTACTACACAAGAAGTCACTACAATAACAAGCGGAGTCCCACATGCCCCTCGCTCAACTCCTGGACTGGCGGTTGCATCTGCTGGTCGTGGTGCTATCTCTCGGCGCCGAACTGATCGGTATCCTCAAGTTCCCCCTCGGCCCCGGCACCCTGCTGCTGTTGCCCCTGTTCTATGCCTTCATTGCGGCCGTGCTGTGCAATCCGCACCTGTTCAGCGGCACGAAACGTGTCATCCCGCCGGTGATCAGCGCGGCGG
Source organism: Cobetia sp. MMG027 (assembly GCF_027947415.1). Lineage (NCBI taxonomy): Bacteria > Pseudomonadati > Pseudomonadota > Gammaproteobacteria > Oceanospirillales > Halomonadaceae > Cobetia > Cobetia sp. MMG027. The sequence goes on along the minus strand of NZ_JAQJIO010000004.1, from coordinate 100,310 downwards.
CAGGGCCGGTCATCCTGCTGTCGATCATGCCGTTCATCGCCCGCTTCGGCTCCACCATCGGCCCGGCCATCGAGCAACTGATCTCGGCAGGTCCGGCGCTGATCCTGCAGGAGCTGGGCAATCTGGGCACCATGCTGATCGCGATGCCGATCGCGGTCGTGGTGCTCAAGATGGGCCGTGAGGCGATCGGCGCGACCTACTCCATCGCGCGGGAACCCAATATCGCGATCATCTCCGACAAATACGGCCTCAAGGGCCCGGAAGGTGTCGGCGTGATGGGCGTCTATGTGGTGGGTACCATGTTTGGCACCCTGTGGTTCGCGCTGATGGCGGGCTACCTGACCTCACTGGATATCTTCGACCCGCGTGCGCTGGCCATGGCCTGCGGTGTCGGCAGTGGCAGCATGGTGGCGGCGTGTTCCGGCGCCATCGCCGGTGCCCTGCCGGAGATGGGCGAGGAGCTGTTGGCCTTCGCCGGCGCCAGCAACCTGCTGACCTATGCCACCGGCCTCTACGTGTCCCTGTTCATCGCCCTGCCGGTCGCCGAGCGCCTGTTCACCTTCTTCAGCCGCAAGCGGGCCGGTGACAATGGCGCCATGAATGACGAGGAAGCCACGCTTGCCTCCGAGGCGCTGGCCGAAGATCGCCCGGAGAACCAGCTGGGCAAGACGGCACTGGTGGTCGCGGCCGTCTGCGTGGTCGGCTGGGTGGTCAACACCATCAACGGTGCCAGCCTGATCGACGCCGCCCCCGGCATGCTGATCCTCTACGTGATGACCATGCTCGGCCTTGGCGTCGCACGCCTGATGCCCTTCTATCTGCCGGCCATCGCCTGGGTGTCACTGGTCAGCATTCTGATGACACTGCCATGGTTCCCGGGCAGCGGCTGGATCACCGAGCAGCTGAGCTTCGTCAACTTCCTCGCCATCGTCACGCCGGTACTCGGCTACGCGGGTCTGGCGCTGAGCAAGCGCGAGTTCAGCATGTTCCGCCAGGCTGGCTGGAAGCTGGTGATCATCTCGCTGCTGGTCTTCACAGGCACCTATATCGGCTCGGCGGTCGTGGCTCAGGCACTGCTCTGATCACACGGGCTTCGCACGTTGCTCAACCCTTCTCAACACATTCAAGCCGGCACTCCAGGGTGCCGGTTTCCACAGGAATTCAGCATGCAACTACCCGAGAACATCGACGAGGCACTGCTGCGCAGCTGGCGTCATGAGTTTCATCAGCATCCCGAGACGGCCTTCGAGGAGCACCGCACCTCGGCGCGCGTCGCCGAGATCCTGCGTGCGGCGGGTCTCGAGGTCACCACCGGACTTGCCGAGACCGGCGTGGTGGCGGTGCTGGATGGCAATCTGGGGCCGGGACGTACCATCGGTCTGCGTGCCGACATGGACGCGCTGGATGTCACCGAGGCCAACGCCGTCTCACATTGCTCGCACACACCCGGCAAGATGCATGCCTGTGGCCACGACGGCCATACCACCATGCTGCTGGGCGCGGCCTGTACGCTGGCGCGTGATCCGGACTTCGCCGGGCGCGTGGTGTTCGTGTTCCAGCCCGCCGAGGAAAACGAAGGCGGCGGACGCCGCATGGTCGAGGATGGCCTGTTCGAGCAGTTCCCGATGGAGGCCATCTACGGCCTGCACAACTGGCCGGGACTGGCGCTGGGCGAAGCCGCCGTGCATGACGAGGCGGTGATGGCGGCCTTCGATGTCTTCACCCTGACCTTGAACGGTCATGGCTGTCATGCGGCCATGCCGCATCTGGGCAAGGACACCATCCTGGCGGCCTGCCAGCTGGTGACCCAGCTTCAGGGGCTGATCAGCCGCGAGACGCCGGCCCACAAGACCGCGATTCTCAGCATCACCCAGTTCCATGCCGGCGATGCCTTCAACGTGATGCCGGAAGTGGTCGAGCTGCGTGGCACTCTGCGCTGTTTCGACCCGGCACTGCGGGCGCACCTGCAGCAGCGCTTCCATGATGCCGTCGATGCCATGGCGACCTTCCATGGCCTCAAGGTCGAGTTCGACTATCAGCCACGCTACCCGGCGACCCTCAATACTCCGGGACACGCCGAACGCTGTGCCAATGTCCTGGCGCAACTGCCCGGCATCCAGAAGGTCCATCGCGATCTGCCACCCTCCATGGCCTCGGAAGACTTCGCCTATCTGCTGCAAGAGTGCCCCGGCGCCTATATCTGGCTGGGCAACGGCGAGGACAGCGCCTCACTGCACAACCCCAACTACGACTTCAACGACGCTGCCACCCCCATCGGGGTCAGCTATTGGACGTCACTGGTGCGCGAGTTGCTGACGCGCGATTGATGGCCACATGCCCTTGGCGGCAAGCGCGATGCGGATGACGTCGCCAGGCGCGGCGTTGAACTTGATCAAGGACCATCGCAATCTACACAGTGTCATGACTCTGGTGAGGAAGGAGCGACATGAAAATCAGCGTGATCGGCAGGGAAGCCATTGGCGCACGGAGCCGTACGGCGCTCTCAAGGGCAGGGTTTGAGGTGGCGGGCGAAGTGGCAGACCAGGTGACGGATCAAGCGACGGACGAAGTGGCAGACAAGGTGACGGCCGAGACGGTGGAGCAACGCTGCCACGCGCCTCATGAGCAGAGCGAGGCCGAGCGGTGGTTCGATACGCATGCACGGCCGCGTGAGCGATTCACCAGCGAGGTCTACCTGCTGGCGCTGGCAACCTCCCAACAGGTGCAGAAGGTACTGACCGGCAAGGAAGGCCTGCTGCGACTGGCACCGCCGGGCAGTGTCATCGTCGATCTCTGCCGGGGCGATGTAAACATCAGCCGTGAGCTGGCCGTGCAGACCCGGCTGGCTGGCCATCACTGGCTGGAAGCGGCTTCCAGTCGCGACCCTCGCGATGAGAGCGAAGGCCATCTCACGCTGCTGGTCGGCGGTGATGACGCCACCGTGCAACGCATGACGCCCCTGCTCGAGGCCATCGCTACCCGGCACCTGCACGTCGGGGATGCCGGCTGTGGGCATGCGGCCGTGCTGGCCAATGACTATCTCCACGCCGCCCATCTCATCACCACGGCAGAGGCGATCGCGATGGCCTATCGCGCCGGGGTGCGGCCTCACGCCTGCATCGATGCCATCAATCTGGGGGCCGGCCGCAGCGCCGTCAGCGAGGTGAATTTCCCGCGCTGGGTGCTGCCGGGAGATTATGATTCCGGTATCTCCACCGGTGCCCTGCGCCGCGATCTGCGCCTGGCGCGCAGCTACGTGACCACTCTCAAGCTGCCTTCCGGGCTGATGAAGGCGGTCTTCGATCGCTGGCAACCACCCGAACTGTGCCCGGCGGATGAAGATGACATCCATCATCTGTGTGATCGCTGGCTCAGTGATATTCCCGCTCAACTGCGTCACACCTCATCACCTGCCACCGACGCCCCGAGCACGCCGACCGACGCCGGGGCGCCTCGCTCATCAGGTCGCGATGCCTCGGCGCCGGGCAGGGTGACGGATGGCTCCCGGCCGCCTGCCGAAAAAGCCTGAGCCCACCCCCATCGTGGGCTGACGCGTCTTATCTTCGCCCCCCGACAGGCCTACTCCTGACGGGGGCCACTGAAGGCCGTGATCCAGCGCTCCAGGTGGCGCAGAAGTTGCAGACTGGCCCGTGGCATGCGCCGTCCGATCCGCGTGATGATGTGGGCGCGTGCCTGGCGAAAGGCGCTGCATTCCACATCACGAGCGATCAATACGCCCTCCTCCAGCTCGCGCGCAGCCGCGAAGGCCGGCAGCAGCGTGATGCACAGCTCCGAGCGTGCGGCCTGCTTGAGCACTTCCATGGAATTGGTCTGCATCACCATGTGGGGACGTACGCCCGCGTCACGAAAGCCGTCATCCATCAGCTGACGCACTCCATGGGTGGGGCCCCACAACGCCATGGGATGCGCTGCCACCTCTTCCAGGGTCAGCGCGTGGTTCACCGCCGCCAGCGGATGCTCCGGGGACATCATCGCCACCAGCGGTTGTGGGCTTGAATGCCAGAAGCGCAATTGAGGGTGCACGCGTTCGTGGTACATCAGGCCGATATCCGCCTCATCCTCGACCACACGGTCGATGATGCTCTGCATGCTGCCGGTATTGACCTTGAGGGTGATCCCCGGGTACTGCGATCGGAAGGCGCGCAGGGGGATGTTGACGAGATCGCCTACGAAGCCTTCGCCGATGATCAGGCGAATCTCGCCGGTTTCCAGCCGCTGGTAGGCATCCAGACGCTCACCGAAGCTTTGATCCAACTGTTCGCGCTGCTGAATGTAGTCCAGCAGCATCTCGCCCACTCGTGTCGGCTGTACGCCATCACGGGTTCGCTCGATGAGCGTGGCGGCCATCGCCTCTTCCAGCAATCCGATCTGGCGACTGACCGCTGACGGCGCGATATCCAGACGAGCGGCGGCCTGCCGGATCGACCCCGCTTCAATGGTGACCTGAAAATAGACGAGGCGTTGATGCGGAATATCCATGAGTGAACGCTGCGCAAGAGGTTGAACTGAGGCCAGACATCCCGCATGTCCATGACCCTACGGAGAAACGTCTCGAGGGCCACGACCCGATGCCTTGACGTCGCGGGGACTGGAAAGCACGCTCGAGAAGAGCGCTTGACACGAGAAGGACTCACGTGGATGCAGAGGCCGGCTATCAGCCGCCCGGCGGTCAGCGACTCCTGCCTCACTACGCAACAGCGTACCAGATACATGCCCGAGAAAGCGGAGTGAGTGTCGCCTGCCGTGATATCTTCGCAACCAGATTGTGCCAGACGAGGATATTCCCCTCTCGGCTGACTCTGTCGGCCGACTCTGCCGGCCGACACTCGGGTGATTCTGAAGCCCGACGTTGATTGCGGTAACATGACCCCACGGCCGCGACAGATTCGATGCGGCTCCCCACGACAAGGAGATATGCCATGTTGACCATCTCCAGTTCGGTGACACTGGCGGATTGGGAAATCGACCTCACCCAGATTCGTGCTCAGGGCAATGGCGGCCAGAACGTCAACAAGGTGGCGTCAGCCGTCCACCTGCGGTTTGACGTGCAACGCTCCACCCTGCCCTCGTTCTACAAGGAACGCCTGATGCAGTTGTCGGATCAACGCATCAGCAAGGACGGCATCATCATCATCAAGGCCCAGAGCCATCGCACCCTTGAACTCAACAAGGAAGATGCTCTGGCACGCCTCAAGGCGCTGATCCTCGATGCCGTCAAGGTACAGAAGGCACGCCGCGCCACTCGCCCCAGCAAGGGCGCCAAACGGCGGCGAGTCGACAGCAAGACTCGCAAGGGCAAGATCAAGGCGATGCGCGGCAAGGTTCAGGACTGATCCGGCGCCCACGGCGGATCGACACATTCAGCGCTGATCGGCAGGCTCGAGGCTTGATCAGACAGGCTCGGCAACGGGCCTTTCACCTCTCAAGGAAGATGTGACATGCGCACTCTCGCAAGCTCACTGGTATTGGGCGGCCTGCTGGCCGTGGGGATGGTCTGGAGTGGCAGCTATCTCAAGGAAGCGGCACAGGTCTGGGAGGCGTCCAACCGGGTGGTGACGGTCAAGGGCCTGGCGGAGCGCGACGTCAAGGCAGACCTGGCTCTCTGGCCACTGCATTTCAGCGTCAATGCCAACCACCTGTCCGACCTGCACGAGGCGCTGGCTGACGATGAACGCAAGATTCGCGACTTTCTCACCGCACGCGGCTTCCCGCCCGAGCAGATCAGCGTGACGTCACCGCAGGTAACCGACCTGCATGCCAATAGCTACAACGCCCAGCGCCCTGACGAGCGCTACCGCGCCGAGGCCACGGTACTGGTGCGCTCGCCCGAGGTGGATCTCGTCAAGCAGAGCGCTTCCCGTACCGGCGAACTGGTGCGTGAAGGCATTCTGCTGTCGGCGGACTATGCCTACCGCACCGAATTCCTGTTCACGGGGCTTGCCGCTCTCAAGCCGGAGATGATCGCGGCAGCCACCGCGGATGCACGGCGTGCCGCGCAACAGTTCGCCGAGGATTCCGGCAGCCAGGTGGGGCATATCAAGCATGCAAGCCAGGGCTATTTCTCGATCTCGGATCTCGACAGCTATACCCCCGACATCAAGCAGGTCAGGGTCGTCACCACCATCGACTACACGCTCAGTCACTGACCTCCCGGCGGGCGGGCGATCGCCCTCGCCGCTCCTTATCGCCTTTTATGATTTCCTCGACAGCGGAGCCTGCATGTCCGACACCGTTCTCAGCAAGACCCAGACCAGCTTCTATCGTCGCCTGTTCGTGGCGCATCTCATCGCCCACGAGATCGCCAGCGTGCCGGACATCATCGAGGCCACCGGCATGCCGAGGCGCACCGCCCAGGACACCATCTCGGCACTTGCCGAACTCGAGATTGTCTGTGAATTCCAGCATGCGGAAGGTCAACGTCACAACATCGGTCACTACGTGATTCGGGACTGGGGGCCAATCAATGCCCAATGGGTCGCCGACAACGCCGCACGACTGCAACGAGTGCTGGGCTACGCGTGATTGATCGCCGCGCGCGATTCGATGCACTGCTGACGCTGGGCGTCTGCACGATATGGCAGAGTCATTCTGGAGGGAGTTGAGACATGTTGACGGCGGACATCTGGACAAGCGCTCTCGAGCACGCCGTCATCGCCGTGATCATCCAGCTGATGCTCTGGCCAGTCTTCACGCTGTGGTCGTCTGGCGCCATTGCGGTCGCCATCTTTCTGGGCCGGGAAATTGCCCAGAACGAGTACAAGGGGGGTGGCCCCAAGGCAGTGGCCTGGGATCATGGCCTGGACGTGGCCCTGCCGCTGGTGTCATGCGTGATCTGCGCGACACTGGTGCAGGCTGCAAGACATTGGCGCAGGCGCTCTGCCTGAGCCGGAACGGCTGTGTCAGCCCCGCCTCGATACCGCTGCCCCGGCATCGAGTCATCCTGCCTGTACCGCAATTCCCATGTGCACGTCTGAGGCACGCACTCTCAGCCAGAGTACGCCACTGGGGATACCTCGACCTGACGCTTCCTGCGTCGGATCGGGTGCTGCGCACGACTCTTGAGATACTCCGCCAGCGTCTTCGGCTCGATGCTGGGATGCTGATATACGTAATCCTCCGTGATGATCGACAGGAATTCGGCACTGCGTGCCCCCGCGACCTCTATCCCCAGCACGAAGTCCTGTCCCTGATGCACCTCGAACAGAAAGTTGGGGGCTTGCGCCGCACAGGTCCTTGCCACGTAGCCATCCCCCAGACTTTCCTTGAGGATGGAACGCTCCGGGTTGAACCGACTCTCCATGTAAATGTTAACCGTTTTCATTCTCACCTCCCTTGAAGGCAAGCCAGTATATACTAGAAATCTAATACTCACAGCATCAAGAAAGCCATGCGAGCATGACCCGGCCTCGCAGATCGAGCCTTTCTTGATCTTGATCAATAATCGCAATAACTCAGCAATATCAATATGTTGAAACGATATAACACGACCGGATGCAAGCCCTGACCCACTCTCGCTCACCGTATCAGATGCTCATGTCCTTTCATCTCGCGACAAAAGAAGAGGCCAACCGAACTCTCGGCTGGCCTCTATCTGGACTCTGGTCGGGACACTGGCGGACGAGGACGTCAAACCGGCTCATGTCTCTCTCATGTCTCTCTTATGACAACGATCAAAGACTTCCATTGCCAGCCAATTCACCTCTCGCCTCGCTCAGTGCTTTCTGGGCTTCCGTCAATTTCTTCTCTTTCTTGTCCTTGTCACCATCCGACAAGGCGTCTTCCAGCTCCTGTCGACGCTCCCCGACCTCCTCCTCCCTTTCGCGGATCTCCTGCTCTCTTTCCTTGTGCAAGGTGGATTCATCACAGCCATTTTTCACAGCCGCGAGCGCTTTCTTCAAGCCTTCCACCTTATGGGCATTTCCCTGCGCATTGGCATCCTCCAGCTCCTGCTTGATCGAATCTGCCTTGTCCTGACAACCAGTCACGAGTTCTGGAGAGGCCGCGGACACGGAAGATGCCAAGGCACTCAGCCCCATGGCAATCAATGGCAATGCGATAGCTCGGCCGAGGGTAGCGTCTCTGGACATGATCTTTTCCTGGGTGGGGGGTCTCGACCCACCAGTACCGTAATCGCTAATAGAAGACAAGCGAGAAGCACTGTCACGAGTTGACTGACAGCCAGCCATTGCACCTGGAAACCACAGAACCTGGAGACCGGCATCCATGCCCGTGCACCGATAGCCCCTTGAACCAGCAAAAGATCGTCAGCAAGCGAGCAAGGACGAAATCATGACAATAAAGTAGAACGGCAGGACGCGAGGACGAGAGCAGAAGGATAGCGCTCGAGAAAGGACAACGGACCATGAGCGCTGGCAGCGCTCTGAAAGAACGCAAAGAAGCCAGCTCAATGAGCTGGCTTCTTTGCAACGATGACCGAATGAACTGGGATCATATAGGGATCATCGTTCGGAATTCAGAGGCTTTCAAGCGAATGAAAATCTTCTGAACCCCTTCAATTCTGGTCGGGACGACAGGATTCGAACCTGCGACCTCTGCAACCCCATTGCAGCGCGCTACCAAGCTGCGCCACGTCCCGACTTCGTCCTTGAAAGGCTTCCCCCTCAAGACGAGACGTAATGTACCGCATTGATCTCAAAAAGAAAAGCCCGATATGAACATTTCTTGTCATTCGTCGCGCAAGCGCGTGACTCGCGACCCGTGACACTCCGGAAAAGATTGAATTCTCCCATGGGACGAACCATGTTCTAGTCATGACCCCATCAGTACCACTTGATAGGAAGGATGACATGGCGAACGTTCATTTCACTCTCACGACGCACCTGAAGAACGGGCAAACCGTCAGCGGCGACCCGATCAAGGTCAGTGCCAGTAGCACGCCGCAAACGGGCAACACGATACAGAAAGGGGACTGGCCGGCACTGGACGCCCTGTCACCCAACTTCCCCGTCACCGTCACGAAAGTGGAAGAAGATGATGACGGCAACACCCTCGTGGCACTTACCGAGTCGGACAAGCCTGACCCCTCGGACCCGGACAGCTATCACTATACGCCGTGGAAATAGCCTCGGACAGGCAGCCACACGAGAAAAGATGCATCGGCCAGCCATTGGCAGTATCGTCCAAACAGCATGAGGACTATCTCATGAAAGCCGAGCCTGTCGCCGGGCCACTGCTGCCCTGCCGCCTGTCATCGAGGAAGGCGGCCCCTGAGGCGATGGTGAGTCACGCTCCCCGCACAGGCGAGAAACGTTGGGGCACAGTGAAACCGGAAACGGCTTTCCTCGAGTAGGCTGACACTGAACAACGACCAACGTCACATGAGCCTTCATCATCAGCCGATGCCTGAAGCATCCGACTGGCCCAATGACCGTCGAGGTACCATGACTCGTCTTGCAAAAATGGTAGGCACCAGCTGGCGCTGGTTGGTTGGCGAGAATGGCTCCGCACGACAGATTCTGCACCACGGGTTTCTGGTATCCGCCGTTTTTATCGGCCTGTTTTCCGCTGTCTTCAACTATCTGATGAAGCTGACGGTCCCCGCGTACAGCGTGGCGCTTGCCGTCATCAGTCTGATGGTCATGGTGATGTGGTATCGCTCACGTTTCCACGGGGAGTTCAGCCGCATGTCCTGGCTGTTCTGCACGCTGGTGACCTTCGTGATGCTGCCGGGCAACTGGGTCTTCAATCACGGCGCCTCGGGCCCGACACTGCTGTTCTATCTCATGGCCGCCGCCTACGTGCTGGGGGTTCTCCCGCCGGACCGTCTGCGTCGTGGCGTCATCATCAGCGGCCTGATGCTGATGCCCTGGATTCTGCTGTGGGGGGAGATGGCCAACCCGCAACTGGTCTCCTCCTACGCGAGTACCGCGATGCGCAGCCTGGACATGGGGGTCAGCTATACCCTGGCGTTCGGACTGCTGAGCCTCGTGATCGCCGGTTATGCCAAGCGCATTCGAGAGGAGCGTGATCTGGCTCGCGCCTATGCAAAGAAGCTTGAACGCCTGAGCCGACTGGACAGTCTGACCGGACTCTACAATCACCGCACCATCCATGAACACGCCGAACACCACCTCAGCGGACGCGACATCAGCTGTCTGCTGATCTGTGATCTGGATCACTTCAAGCAGATCAATGATGCCCACGGCCACCCCTACGGCGACCAGGTCCTGGCGCACTTCTCGATGCACATCCAGACGTTGAGCCGAGAATACTCAGGCAAGGCCGGGCGTTATGGGGGAGAGGAATTCATGATCCTGCTGCCGGGCAATCTTGCCGTGGCCCGAGAATTCGATCGCCAGTTGCGTGAAAGCTGTGAGGCGTCTCCCCTGGCCCACGGCGTGATCCGTTTCAGTACCGGGGTCAGTGAACGGCGCCATCCGGATACCCTCAGCAGCTGGGTACAACGCAGCGACGAGGCGCTCTACCACGCCAAGGCCAGCGGCCGTGATCAACTCATCGTCGATCACGACATCAGCATGGTGTGAGGCCAGGTTTCTCCGGCAGTCAGACTTGCCTGCGTTGCAAGCCGTCCGCCACGATTCGCCCCCTACGATTTATCCCCTACGATTCGCCCTCTACGAGACAGCCCCCGCATATCAAGATTTGCGGGGGCTGTCTCGTGGTATCTGACCTGAAGGTTCAGGGGCAGTCAGCCAATGCCGCGAACGGCATGCCGCTCAGCGCTCCCCTTTCAGCCACTCCAGATTGATCTCGTGCTGACCATTGTCATCTGTGATGAAGATGGTGCCCTCGGAGATCATCATGGTCCACTTGATGTTGCGTGGCAGGGATTCGGTGATGGCGTCCAGTGCGCCCTCAGGAACCGCGGCAATGCTAAGATTGGACAATCCAGCCACTGCCGGCACCACCTTGGTTTCCCAGACGCGCAGGCTACCGTAGGCGAGCAGCGAGGTGCGCTCGGTGCGGCGCGAACACCAGGTCAGGCGCTCGGCATCCGGCTGGCCCACCTCGATCCAGTGCAGCACGCGGCCATCCAGACTCTTCTCCCACAGCGCCGGTTCATCGACGTCTGACAGACCACGCCCGAATGCGATGTTCTCGCTGTACCACAGCGCATGGCCCAACAGGCGAACACACAGACGCAGCTCGGTTTCAGAGGGGTGACGGGCAACGGTAAAACGCAGGGTCTCGTAGACACCACGATCAAGGTCGGTCAGCGAGAGATCAACCTTGTAAGGCGTGGAAGACAGGGCCATGAAAGTCTCTTATTGAAAAGCGGATGCTCAGCAGGATATCTCCCGCCAGCGACCCACGCAGCCAGGACAAGCCTGACTGCGTGGCGATGAAAGCGCAGAGTCTACCCTAGCCGGCGCCGCAACGCTTGTGACGAGCGTCAAAGCCCTGACGCCGCATGCCTCACCCCAGCAGACGCGCGACCACGCCATCCGCCGCCGCGAGGTCTTCCAGCGACTCACGCGCAAGGATGAGCTCACGCCCGAGTGCCAGGGCACGGCGCTCGGCACGCGCCCGCACGGCATCATCGTTGATCGACTCAAGCTCCAGCACGTGCGCAAGCCCGATGGTGCGACGAATCAACTCACAGCCCGCATAACCCAACGCATCACGCAGGATACGGCTCAGCAATCGTTCCGCCACCCCGGGTGCCGCGAAGCTGGCATCCGACGTGTGGGCGGCCTGCTCACGATACTCGCGGGCAAAGCTTTCCCAACTGGCGACCGCCTGGGCACGCAACTGCGCCACGTAGTCACGCCTGTCGCCCTCCTCACCCTCGAGTTCGGTATGCGCGCAGGCTGCCAGCCACAGCGCCGCCAGCCAGCTGCCGATATCGAAGCCCGCCGGACCGAAGAAGCCGAATTCCGGGTCGATGACCTTGGTACTGTCTTCACGCACGAAGATCGATCCCGCATGCAGGTCGCCATGCAGCAGTGCTTCGGGCGCGGACAGGAAGTGCTGCTTGAGCTCCGCCACTTCCACTTTGAGTGCCGCGTCCTGCCACAGGGCTTCGGCATCCGCGCGCAGCGCCGGATTGATGCTGTTGCGCTCGTGATCGCAGAAAGGATCCACGAAGAACAGGTCTTCGGTGATCTTGCATTGATCGGGATTGGTGAAGCGCGCGACGCGCGCCTTCTTGTCGTGGGCATCGAGTGCCAGATCACTGCTGCGATAGAGCGTCGTGGCCAGAAAATGCCCCATCTGCTGACCCAGCTGCGGCAGTGACGCACGCTCCAGGAAGGCGTGTCGCAGATTGCGGTGATCGCCGATATCTTCCATCACGATCGCCGAGCGGGCTTCCTCGAAGTGATAGAGCGCCGGCACCAGTTCAGGCGCGCAACCGGCCTCGAACTGCAGCGTCTCGGCCTCGATGCGCACCCGCACCAGCGACAGCGGCCAGCTTTCGCCGATGATGCGCACCCAGGGCAGCCCCTGCTTGACGATCACCGAGGTTGAGCGGTCCGGCGTGCAGACGCGATAGACATAGTTGATGTTGCCATCGCCGATCTCCTCGACCTGAAGCTCACTGGCCATAGTGAAGGCAGGCAACTGATCGCCGACATGCAGGCGTGCAAAGGCGATCACATCCGCGTCATCGCGAAATTGATACTCGATGGAAGGTGCCTGGCTGGCGTGAGGGTCTTGAACGGTCATGGCAGGTCTCAGCGCGGAATCATGAAGCCGCCGTCCTAGATGCCCTCGCCAATGCATGGCGAGAGAAGCATCCAGGCTCTCAGTTTATTCTAAAAAGAAATAAACAGGCGATCAGTTATAGCGAGAAGATGCCTGTAATGGCCACGAATGACAAGACCTGCCGAGTGAGTTTCGTTCAACTCGGCAGGCGGCAGGTTCATGCAGTGCGCGGGGTCACTGGATCGGGGCCAGCAGATAGGCCGCCCGCGACACCAGCTTGCGCCACATGGGCCGCGCCTCCAGCTCCTCGCAGCTGATCTCGCGACAATGACGGAAGTCCTCCTCGAGCATGGCCTCCACCTCTGCCGCGAACTGGTGATCCGGCACGAAGGCCGTGACCTCGAAGTTCAGACGGAAGGAGCGATTGTCGAGGTTGACCGTCCCGATGGTCGCCGTGTGACTGTCCATCAACATCACCTTCTGATGCAGAAAGCCCGGCTGATAGCGGAAGACGCGCACGCCCGAGCGAATCATGTCGGAGAGGAACGAGAAGGCCGACAGGAACACCAGCAGATGATCGGGACGTTCGGGGATCATCACCCGCACATCCACGCCTCTCAGCGCTGCCAGCTTCAAGGCATCCTGCACGCCCTGGTCCGGCACGAAATAGGGGCTGGTGATCCAGATGCGGCTGACCGAGGAATGGATGGCCTGCTGAACCAGCAGACTGGCTGTCTCGCGACGGTCCGCCGGGCCGGAAGGCACGATCACCACGTGCTGACATTCTTCACAGCTGATGCGCGGCTCCCACTCCAGCGACAGCACCTCGCCAGTCGCCCAGTGCCAGTCCTCCCAAAAGGCCTCCTGCAGCCCCATCACGCTGGGTCCTTCCAGCTTGAGGTGAGTATCGCGCCAGGCGCCGTAGCGCTCGGAATGGCCCAGATACTCATTGCCCACATTCAGTCCGCCGACAAAGCCCACTCGGCCGTCGATGACGGTGATCTTGCGGTGATTGCGGAAGTTGATCTGGAAGCGGTGCCGCCAGCCCCGCGAAGAGTTGAAGGCACTCACCTCGCAGCCGGATTCCAGCAGATCATTGAGGTACCCATCCGGCAGCTTGCGCGAGCCGATCTCGTCATACAGGAAACAGACCCGCACGCCACGTTCGGCACGCTTCATTAGTGCCTGCTTGAGCCGTACACCGAGCTCGTCATTCCGCACGATGAAGAACTGGATGAGGATGTAATCCTCGGCCGCCTTGATGGCCGCGAACAGGGCATCGAACGTCTCCTCGCCATTGATCAACAGCTTGGCGCGATTGCCGGTGGTTACCGGCATCATCGCCAGACGTTCGATGGCATCCAGGTGCGTGGGGTTGCCGCCCAGCGGACGCGAGAGCCAGGGGGAGAGCTTGGGACGGAAACGCATCAAGACGCGTCGCATCGTCGAGTCACGCTCCTCGCGGGCACTGACATAGCCATAGAAACGGGGACGCCCGAATACCCAGTAAAGCGGCAGGGCGACGTAGGGGAAGGTCAGCAGACACAGAATCCAGGCAATCGCACCCTGTGAGGTACGACTGGACATCAGGGCCATGACGGCGGTCATCGCACCCAGAATGTGACTGCTCAACAGCAGAAAGCCAAGTAACCAGGCGGTCATTGCAGCTCCATTGCAGGCGTCAGGGTCGCCAGATTATGCCACAGCTGCGCTGGCAACGATGCCTCGGCGTGGCAGAGTCCAGATGCGCAGAACCCCGCCGATGTCATGACACGGGCGGGGTTCCTGGCTCATGTCCTCACGGACATGACGTGCACATCACGCAGACGGCCTTCAGGCGCGACTGGCGATGATTTCCTTCCACTTGGCCGGGCCGGTCTGGTGCACGGAGACACCTGCACTATCGACCGCCACGGTGACCGGCATGTCCTCGACCTCGAACTCGTAGATCGCTTCCATCCCCAGGTCTTCAAACGCCAGCACGCGGGACTTCTTGATCGCCTGGGCGACCAGGTAGGCGGCGCCGCCGACCGCCATCAGGTAGCTGGACTTGTTGTCACGGATGGCGTCGATCGCGGTCGGGCCACGCTCGGCCTTGCCGACCATGCCCAACAGGCCGGTCTCTTCCAGCAGCGTACGCGTGAACTTGTCCATGCGGGTCGCGGTGGTCGGGCCAGCCGGACCGACGACTTCGTCACGGATCGGATCGACCGGGCCGACGTAGTAGATGAAGCGACCTTTCAGGTCCACCGGCAGCTGCTCGCCGCGTGCCAGCATCTCGGTCATGCGCTTGTGGGCCGCATCACGCCCGGTCAGCAGCTTGCCGTTGAGCAGCAGGGTGTCGCCCGGCTGCCAGCTCTGTACTTCCTCGGGCGTCACGGTGTCGAGGTTGACGCGCTTGACGCTGTCGCCCGCTTCACGGGTGATTTCCGGCCAGTCCTCGAGTTTCGGTGCCGGCAGCTCTGCCGCGCCGCTGCCATCCAGAGTGAAGTGCACGTGACGGGTCGCCGCACAGTTCGGGATGATCGCCACCGGCTTGTTGGCCGCGTGGGTCGGGTAATCCATGACCTTGATGTCGAGCACGGTGGTCAGACCGCCGAGGCCCTGTGCGCCGACACCCGTCGCGTTGACCTTCTCGAACAGCTCGAGACGGATCTCTTCGGCACGGTTGGAGGCACCACGCTTCTGCAGTTCCTGGATATCGATCGGCTCGAGCAGGGATTCCTTGGCCAGCTGCATCGCCTTCTCGGCGGTACCGCCGATGCCGATACCCAGCATGCCGGGCGGACACCAGCCAGCGCCCATCTTCGGAATCTGTTCCAGCACCCAGTCGACCACGGAGTCGGACGGGTTGAGCATCGCGAACTTGGACTTGGCTTCGCTGCCGCCGCCCTTGGCCGCGACGTGGATCTCGACGGTATCCCCAGGCACCAGCTTGTGGTGGATGATGGCCGGCGTGTTGTCCTTGGTGTTGGCACGCTTGCCGTCCGGGTCTGCCAGCACGGAGGCGCGCAGCACGTTGTCCGGCAGCAGATAGGCGCGGCGAACGCCTTCGTTGACCATGTCATCCAGGCTCATCTCGGCCTCGAAGCGCACGTTCATGCCGACATGGACGAAGACGGTGACGATACCGGTGTCCTGACAGATGGGACGATGACCCAGGGCACACATCCGGGAGTTGATCAGAATCTGCGCGATGGCATCCTTGGCGGCAGGATTCTCTTCACGCTCGTACGCCGCGTTCATGGCGTCGATGAAGTCCTTCGGATGGTAGTAGGAGATGTACTGCAGCGCGTCGGCGACGCTCTGGATCAGGTCATCCTGGCGGATCACGGTCATCAGGATCGGCTCCTCAAGGGCAAGCGATGGAAAAGACAGGCACACTGGCGCCCAGGGCGTCAGGCCGATTACTGTTGTCAGGGACAGAAATCGCGCCACCATGGGGCGGGCGCCGGGTCAGGTGGCCGGGATTATACCTCAAGCGAGCACGCGGCGGCAGAGCGAATCCTGCAACCCGCATGTCAGGACATCCCAGCTCATCCAGCGCAAATGTCGGGCATGGAGACTGCCATCATGCCCCGCGCGATGACCCCCGATTCACTGCCACCTCTTCACTGCCACTTCCCCTCGCGAGCGACTCATGACATCAGGCTTCAACGCGTTTCGCCCTCTCACCTGCTTGACGATAGCCTCGCTGACGCTGCTGTCGGGCTGCATGCAGCATTCCCGGTCGGACACTGACGAGGCCTCGGGAAGTTATCAGCGGATGGAGGCCAGCACCGAGAGTCAAAGCAATTCTCGCGTGCGCCACCTGGTACTGCATTACACCGATGATGATCTTACAGGCTCTCTGATCAGCCTTACCGGCGCTGACGTCAGCGCGCATTACCTGCTCTCGGCACCTGCAGATGGCGAAGCGCTTCCCCGTGTCTACCCGCTGGTGTCAGAGAACCGCCGCGCCTGGCACGCCGGCATCAGCCAGTGGGGTGAACGCGGCCACCTCAACGACACCTCCATCGGCATCGAGATGGTCAATGCCGGGCCCGAAGCGCTCACGCCCCTGGCACCCGGGCAGACGGAGACCCGAGCTTCCGGCGTGGCAAGGCGCTGGTCCCCTGATCGCCACTTCGCGGCCTGGAACGATCAGCAGATCGCGGCCTTGATCGCGCTGGCCTCCCCCATTGTGCACCGCCATGACATCAAGGCGGTGGATGTCGTCGGACACTCCGACATCGCCCCGGACCGCAAGACCGACCCGGGCCCGCGCTTCCCCTGGCGCCGTCTGCATGAAGCCGGCATCGGGGCCTGGCCACGGGATGCCGACGTCAGCTGCTTTCGACGACAGATGGCCAGCGATGGACTGCCCGCGGAGAAGACCTTGATCGCGGCGCTCGCCCACTATGGTTATCCAGTGGAGGCCGAGCGGCCCTGGATGGCGATCGCCGCGTTTCAGGCACACTTTCGCCCCGGGGCCATCAGTGGCCAGTTTGATGCGGAAAGCGCCGCGATCCTGCTGGCCCTCAACACGCGCTATCGCCAATCGACGCCCTGTCAGGCCCGGTGAACCGGGGAATTTCCGTCATCCAATCGTCATTCATCTGTCACATTGCTGCCGCAGCATCGACACTTCCCTGACACCTGGAGCGGTGTTGCATGGCACTTTGCCAACGGCCGTCTACTCTGGGTACAGACATGACCAGAGAGGGTCATGGATCCACACGCTTGCGACTGGCGAGGAGACGCCGGAACCCCCATTCCAATGAGGTTCATCATGGCTGATAACATTCTCAGTGCAGTACCTGATACGGCAGCAGACATGACAACACCCGCCACATCCCCCGGCGCGCTCGGATTCGTCGTCTGTGATGACAAGCGCATCTATGGGGCAGGCATGAGCGAAGAGGACTGCCTCGACAATGCCCTTGAATGCCTGTGTGGCTACTGTGAACGCAGCGCGCTCAAGAAGATGCTGGAACTGTGTCAATCCGGTGTGCGCTATCCGCTGCGCCAGCTTCCGGCCAGCCAGGCCTGCGTCAGCAATTGCCAGGTCTCCGGCCCTACCGATCATTATCGTATCCATGACGGCGTCGCCTATGCTCCGGAAGAATTCGTGACACCTCTCTCGGCGTAAACCACTCGCGACATCCATCGCGTCCTCAAGAAAGCGCCCCTGCCACCGAGGGTTCAGTGACAGGGGCGCGTTCTGTTGCATTGCCTTCCTCCGGTGAGACGCGACAGCGAATCACGTGCCAGACCTCTCAGCCGCCAAGATAGGCGCGGCGGACCTCGTCATTGGCCAGCAGCGCCTTGCCGCTGTCCGCCAGCACGACACGTCCGTGTTCCAGCACATAGCCGCGATCGGCGATCGACAGGGCGCGATGCGCATTCTGCTCCACCAGGAAGATGGTGGTGCCCTGCTCACGCAGCTGCTCGACGATCTCGAAGATCTGCCCGATCACGATGGGTGCCAGCCCCAGCGAAGGCTCATCCAGCAACAACAGCCGCGGCCGACTCATCAGGGCACGCCCGATGGCCAGCATCTGCTGCTCGCCACCGGACATGGTGCCGCCGCGCTGATGGAAGCGCTCCTTGAGGCGCGGGAAGAGCCCCAGCACATGCTCGATGCTGCGTTCGTTCTCCTCCTTGCTCTGGTAATAGCCGCCCATGGCGAGATTCTCCTCCACCGTCATGCCGGTGAAGATGCGGCGACCTTCGGGCACCACCGACAGCCCACCGCGCATCACGCGCGCCGTGGGTGTGCCGGTGATCTCCTCGCCCTCGAACCACACCCGCCCGCTGGTCGGACGCGGATCGCCACAGATCGACATCAAAAGCGTCGTCTTGCCGGCGCCGTTGGCACCGATCAACGTCACGATCTCGCCCTGCCCCACGGCCAGCGAGACATCATTGAGTGCCTGCACCGGCCCGTAATGTGTCGTCAGATGCTCGAGCGCCAGCATGGCATCCCGCGGCGCAAGTGCCTCGCTGGCAGGCACGGTCTCTGGCATGACTGCATCAACATGCTCACTCATGCTCATTCCTCCCCCAGATAGGCCTTGATCACGGCATCGTTGCGTCGAATGTCATCCGGGCAGCCATCCGCCAGCGGCTGACCCTGATTGACCACGTAGATGTGATCCGAGATGCCCATCACCAGACTCATGTCGTGTTCGATCAACAGCACCGAGATGCCCTCATCGCGGGTCAGGCTGACGATCAGATCATCGAGATCCCGGGTCTCGTTGGGGTTGAGGCCGGCCGCCGGCTCATCCAGCATCAGCAGCCGTGGCCTGGCCACCATGCATCGCGCGATCTCGAGTCGCCGCTGCTGCCCATAGGCCAGATTGCCGGCCTCGCGATTGGCGAATTCGAGCAGACCGACACGCTCCAGCCAGTCACCGGCATGCTGCATCAGCGCCTTTTCACTGCGACGATAGCCCGGCGTCTTGAACAGGCCCTTGAGGAGGTTGCGTTCGGCGTGCATGTGCTGCGCCACCAGCAGGTTCTCGATGACCGTCATCTCCTTGAACAGCCGCACGTTCTGGAAGGTGCGTACCATGCCAGCCTGGGCGATCCGGTACCCCGGCAGGCGATGCATGGCGCGATTCTGGAAATATACCTCGCCGCCGGTGGGCTGATAGAAGCCGGAAATGCAGTTGAAGACGGTGGTCTTGCCCGCGCCATTCGGCCCGATGACTGACACCACCTCGCCCGGATGTACCTGAAGCGTCACGCCGTCCACGGCCTTGAGGCCACCGAACTGCATGGTGAGATCACGTACGTCCAGCAGCGGTGCCCCGCCCTCGGCGCGTGCCTGGCGGTGTGAGGAAGCGGCTGGCGCCTCATTGTCGAATGCTTGCTTGTCATGTGCGTCAGCCACGGTCGAGCTCCATCTGCGGTCGTTTGAGCGGCACCAGGCCTTGAGGACGCCACACCATCATCAGCACCATCATCAGCCCGAACAGCAACATGCGATATTCATTGAACTCACGGGCCAGCTCCGGCAACAGCGTCATGGCGATCGCCGCCAGGATGACGCCCAGCTGGGAGCCCATTCCGCCCAGCACCACGATGGCGAGAATGATCGCCGACTCGATGAAGGTGAAAGACTCGGGACTGATGAAGCCCTGACGCGCGGCGAAGAAGGCACCGGCGAAGCCCGCGAAACTCGCCCCGATCGTGAAGGCCGAGAGCTTGATGCCGGTGGGATTCATGCCCAGTGAACGGCAGGCGATGTCATCCTCGCGCAGCGCCTCCCACGCCCGCCCGATGGGCATGCGCAACAGCCGATAGATCACGAACAGCGTGATCAGCACCAGGATCAAGGCCAGCAGGTACAGATAGATCACCTTGAAGGCCGGGTCGTAGTCGATGCCGAAGAACTCATGGAAGGCGATGTTGCCCTCATCGGCTCGCCGCGAGAACTCGAGATTGAAGAAGGTCGGCTTGGGTATGCGCGCGATGCCATTCGGGCCGCCGGTCAGCTCCGTCCAGTTGTTGAGCAGGATACGGATGATCTCGCCGAAGCCCAGCGTCACGATGGCCAGGTAGTCACCCCGCAGCCGCAGCACGGGGAAGCCGAGCAGATAGCCGAACAGCGCCGTCATCAACCCCGCGATGGGCAGCGCTTCCCAGAAGCTGAAGCCCAGGTAGCTATTGAGCAGTGCGTAGGTATAGGCACCGACCGCATAGAAGCCCACGTAACCGAGATCCAACAGTCCCGCGAGACCCACCACCACGTTGAGCCCCAGGCCCAGCATGATGTAGATCAGCGTCAGGGTCGCGAGATCCACCGCCGAGCGGTTGGACAGAAACGGGAAGATCAGCAGCGCACCAATGGCCAGCATGATCCACAGCTGACGCTTCTGACCGCTCATCACGTCGGGGACGCGGAAACGTGATGGCTTGCGGGTACGCGCACGCCATTCCTCGATCTGTGGCCGCACCAGCTGGTGCAGGAAGACGGCCAGTGACGCGGCTAGCAACCAGCCCCAGGTGTCCATGCCCATCAAGCGTACCGTGGTGGTGATACCGGTGGACTCGAGCTGCACCCCCAGTACCGAGCCACCCAGCACGAGAGTCAACACGGCGGCCGCAAGTGCCGACCACCAGGGACGACGATAGGAGGGCTGTGGCGGAATCGTCTCGGCGGGCGAGGTGCCCGCTGTCTTCAGAGTCTGTTTCGCAAGCTTGGGCATCAGATCTTCTCCACTTCGGGCTTGCCGAGAATCCCGGAGGGACGGAACAGCAGAATCAGGATCAGCAGTCCGAAGGCCACCACGTCCTTGTATTCCGTGGACAGATAGCCGCCGGTCAGCGCCTCCGCGACGCCCAGCAGCAGGCCACCCAGCATCGCGCCGGGGATACTGCCGATACCGCCCAGCACCGCCGCCGTGAACGCCTTGAGCCCGGCCAGGAAGCCGATGTAGGGATTGACCACGCCGTAGTACATGCCGAGCAGCAGTCCCGCCACGGCGGCAAGCGCCGCCCCGATCACGAAGGTCATCGAGATGATCATGTCGGTATTGATGCCCAGCAGACGCGCCATGCCGGCATCCTGGGAGCAGGCACGACAGGCACGCCCCAGGCGCGAGCGCGAGATGAACGACGACAGCAGCAGCATGCACACCAGCGTGACGCTGAAGATGATCACCTGCATGTAGGACAGATTGACCGCGAAGCTTTCCAGCCCGAACTCCCAACCGCCCGGGATCAGGCTGGAGATCGCCATGTCCCGCGAGCCCTGGGCCAGACGCATGTAGTTCTGCAGGAAGATCGACATGCCGATCGCCGAGATCAGCGCGATCAGACGCTTGGAGCCTCGCACCGGGCGATAGGCCACCCGCTCCACGGCGAAACCGTAGGCACAGGACACCAGCACCGCCACTAGCAAGGCGGCCGCCATCAGAAAGAAGGGGTTGGCGATGCCCAGCATGCCCAGCGCCGCGATGACGATGAAGGTCACGTAGGTGCCGATCATGTAGATCTCGCCGTGGGCGAAATTGATCATGCCGATGATGCCGTAGACCATCGTGTAGCCGATGGCGATCAAGGCATAGGTACTGCCGATGGTCAGGCCATTGATGACCTGCTGCAGAAAGTAGAGGATGTCTTCCATTGAAACGACCCTTGGCCGCGACAGTGATCGGCTTGTGGCCGGAGACTGTCAGGGAAATGCCGCATGCGCGACGACGACGGGAAGGCACGGCGATGTTGCATCGCCATGAACTCGACCGAACGGAGAGGCCCGCCATGCCAAGCGGCATGACGGGACAGCGTGTCGGCATTGATCCACCGGGCCTCATGACAGGTCACGAGACCGCAGCGAGTGCTGATATCAGCCGCTGATCAATGTACCGCTGATCAACGTGCTGCTGATCAATGTGCCGCTTCGCTCTTGGTACCGTCCGCGTGCCAGTTGTAGACGACGAAGTTGAAGTCCTTCAGATCGCCCTTCTCATCGTATTCGACCTTGCCGATGGGCGTGTCGAAGCTGTTGGCCTTGAGATATTCGGCGACATCATAGGGGTCGGTGGAGTCGGCGCCCTTGATGCCATCGGCGATCAGCTCCACTGCGGTGTAGGCGGGCATGACGAACGGACCGGAGGGGTCCTGCTCCTTGTCCTTGAAGGCCGCGACCAGATCCGCGTTCTTCGGGTCATTCTCGAAGGCCGGCGGCAGTGTCACGTACAGACCTTCCGAGGCCTGGCCGGCAATCTTGGAAATGTCCGGATTCCCGACCCCTTCCGGCCCCATGAAGGGCGCGTCGAAGCCCAGCTCACGCGATTGACGCAGCAAGAGGCCCAGCTCCGGGTGATAGCCGCCGTAGTAGACGAAGTCGACGTTCTCCTTCTTGAGCTTGGAGATCAGCGCCGAGAAATCCTTGTCACCCGCCGTGATGCCCTCGAACAGCACCACATCGATACCCGCTTCCTCGACGGTATCGCGCACGCCGGTGGCGATACCCTCCCCGTACTGCTGCTTGTCGTGGATCACGGCCATGTGCTTGGGCTTGATCGTCTCGGCGATATAGCGCCCCGCAACCGGCCCCTGCAGCGAGTCCAGACCGATGGTGCGGAAGACCAGCACATAGCCCTGCTCGGTGATGGTCGGACTGGTGGACGCCGCCGTGATCATCATCACCCCTTCCTCGGCATAGATGTCCGAGGCCGGTTGCGTCGCGCTGGAGCACAGGTGGCCGATCACGTACTGGACGCCGTCATTGACGATCTGGTTGGCGACCGCCACCGCCTGCTTGGGATCACAGGCGTCGTCGTATTTCACGCCCTTGAGCATCTCGCCGTCGACGCCGCCGGCGGCATTGATCCGCTCGATGGCCATCTCGGCACCGATGAACTGCATGTCACCGTACTGGGCGACCGGCCCCGTGACCGGGCCTGCCATGGCGATGGTGATATCTGCCTGAGCCTGGGTGGACATCGCCGCGGCGATACCGAGAGCGAGAAGAGACCTGCGCATCATGATGAGAATTCCTGTTCCCGATTATTGTTGTACTACGGCCGGGCAGACCTGACGGGTGCCTTGCGGCAGCATTGCGCTGCCCCAAAAAGGACTGGCGACAATCGCTGTCATTCGCTGACCTTGTCCGCCGCCGCCAGCCATCAGGCAGGCGACTCGCGACGCCAGGAATGCCTTGAAAGCATTATTGGCAGCAGCGAATACGCATGTAAAGCGACCGTTTGAGCGCTCATGAATGCAGGCCAAGGCCCCACCAATAGCGAAAAAGACTGTGCTTTCCATTCTGGCCAGACAATCGTTGGCATTGACGATGAAAGCCAGTCATTGGCGTATGTGAAGACGCAGTTGACAGGAATTCCCTCTTCACTTGCACCATCAGGTCGCATTGCTGCACCCACCCCGGCTACGCCCAAGGTTGTAGGAAAAGCAATCCTGCCGCCCTCCCGAGGCAACCGGTCGCCCCTGAGCCATGCACTGAGCTGCAATATGATGATCTGCGACGCAATAGACAAGATAACGGGATAAACTGCTGATAGCACCTCCCCGTCAGATACCCGCCAGGCCTGTACGCCACGCGCCCGACGATGGGTGACATCGTCGGGCGCGCAGGGTCATGCCTTTAGCAACGCGAGTGCTGGGGGATGGAGAGTTGCGTCAGCCCAGCGCGAGCAGGCGGTTGCGCACGTCATTGATCTGATCGCGCAGTCGACCGGCTTCCTCGAATTCGAGATTCTTGGCCGCCGCGAACATGGCATCTTCCAGTCGGCTGATTTCCTTCTCGAGTGCCTGAGGGCCTTGAGCCGCCAGAGCCGCATAGTCCGGCGTCTCTTCCGCCACCTGTCGCTCGTTGCCCTTGCGACGACTGCTCTTGCGTCCCGGTGCCTGGGCACCTTCCATGATATCCGCCACCGATTTGGTGATGGTACGCGGCGTGATGCCGTGCTCTTCATTGAAGGCCATCTGCTTCTCACGGCGGCGCTCCGTCTCGGCTATCGCACGCTGCATGGAATCGGTGATGCGATCGCCATACAGAATGGCCTTGCCGTTGGCGTTGCGTGCCGCACGGCCGATGGTCTGGATCAGGGAGCGCTCGGAGCGCAAAAAGCCCTCCTTGTCGGAATCCAGGATCGCCACCAGCGAGACTTCCGGGATATCAAGGCCCTCACGCAGCAGGTTGATGCCGACCAGCACATCAAACTTGCCAAGGCGCAGATCCCGGATGATCTCGACGCGCTCGACGGTGTCGATATCCGAGTGCAGATAGCGCACCCGAACATCGTGCTCTCCCAGATACTCGGTCAGGTCTTCCGCCATGCGCTTGGTCAGCGTGGTGATCAGAACGCGCTCACCGACCTCGGTGCGCGCCTTGATCTCGGAGAGCACGTCATCGACCTGGGTCGAGGCAGAGCGTACCTCGATGACCGGATCAAGCAGCCCCGTGGGACGGACGACCTGCTCCACCACCTGCCCGGCATGCTCTTCTTCATAGGTACCGGGCGTCGCCGAGACGAAGACGGTCTGGGGCAGGATGCTTTCCCACTCCTCGAATTTCATCGGACGATTGTCCAGCGCCGACGGCAGACGGAAGCCGTATTCGACCAGCGTCTCCTTGCGTGAACGGTCACCGCGATACATCCCGCCGACCTGAGGCACGCTGACGTGGGACTCGTCGATGAAGACCAGCGCGTCCTTGGGCAGGTAATCGAAGAAGGTCGGCGGCGCATTGCCGGGGTCACGCCCGGACAGATAGCGCGAGTAGTTCTCGATGCCGTTGCAGTAGCCCAGCTCCATCATCATCTCGATGTCGTAGAGGGTACGCTGCTCCAGACGCTGCGCCTCGACCAGCTTGTCGTGCTTGCGCAGGTAATCGAGGCGCTCGACCAGCTCTTCCTTGATGTGATCGACCGCGGCGACGATGGTCTCGCGCGGCGTCACGTAGTGGCTCTTGGGGTAGATGGTCATGCGCGGCACCGACTCGGCCACTTCACCGGTCAACGGATCGAACAGCCGGATGGAGTCGATCTCGTCATCGAACAGCTCGACACGCACGGCCTGCTCCTCGGAGTCCGCCGGGAAGATGTCGATCACGTCGCCGCGCACCCGATAGGTACCGCGCCGGAAATCCATGTCGTTGCGGGTGTACTGCAGCTCCGCCAGGCGCCTGAGGAAGCCGCGTTGGTCGATCTGCTCACCACGATTGAAGTGCAGACGCATCTTCAGGTACTGATCCGGGTCACCCAGGCCGTAGATCGCCGAGACGGAGACCACGATGATCGCATCGCGCCGCTCCAGCAGCGCCTTGGTCGCCGACAGGCGCATCTGCTCGATGTGGTCGTTGATCGAGGCGTCCTTCTCGATGAAGGTATCCGAGGACGCGACATAGGCTTCGGGCTGGTAATAATCGTAATAGGAGACGAAGTACTCGACGGCGTTGTCAGGGAAGAACGACTTGAACTCGCCATAGAGCTGGGCTGCCAACGTCTTGTTGGGAGCCATCACGATCGCGGGGCGCTGCAGACGCTCCACGATGTTGGCGACGGTGAACGTCTTGCCCGAGCCGGTCACACCCAGAAGCGTCTGATGCGCAAGACCCGCTTCCAGGCCAGTGATCAGCTTCTCGATGGCAGCCGGTTGATCACCGGCTGGCTTGAACTTGGAATTGATGCGAAATGGTTTGCTCATGCGCTCTCAATGGTGGCGGTCATGCCGCTCTTCAACTGACGGTGGCGGCCAGACTTGCGAAAGGACACCGCGCCCTACTCGGGTGATATCTCGCGACTCGTCACACTGACCCGGGTGCTGGTCATCAGTCGATGGATGGGGCAACGCTCGGAAATCTCGAGCAGGCGCTGACGCGTCGCCTCATCGAGTTCCGCACCATCCTCGGCCTGGAAGTGCATGCTGACGCTCAGACGATACTCCGCGTTCTCACCTGCGCGACGCTCATCACTGTCATCACGGTCCACCGTGGTCACGATGGACGCGAGTGGCAGCCCCTTGCGCCGCGCATACATCAACACGGTGATCGACTTGCAGGCACCCAGCGAGAGATCAAAGTAGTCGTGCGGGTCCGGCGCACTGTCCTCGCCACCCACCACGGTGGGCACATCCACCAGCAGTTCCTCGAAGCTCGCGACCTGAACCCGATGGACGAAGCTGCCAGCCTTGCGGGTAATCACCTCGATGCTCATGCACTACCTCCTTGTCGTGGACTCTCGCGAGACGCATCCAAGCCTGCTGGCGAGCAAAGCGCTCACTTCACCTTGTAACCCGCCTTCTCGACGGTCTTGACCACGGCGTCATACCGCACCTGCCCTTCGACCTCGGCAAAGCCACGCCCGACCTCGGCCTCCTTGACCCCGTCCATCATCATCAAGGCAGTGGTGACCTTGTTGACATCCTTGACGCTCTCGACACCGATCAATGTAAGGGAAAAGCTGGCCATCTCGTGATTCCTGTCTCGCTGGATAAAAAGGATCGCAGGCGCGATCAAATCGCTAAGAATACCACGTTTGACGAGGGCTCCCCCATGCATGCCAGCGAGTCGCCTCAGGCTTTCATGCCAGTGGATGCCCCCGAAAGATGCCGTGTTGCCCTGCAGGGGGCTGACAGCTGACCACTGCCGCGTGACAATGCCTGCATCGAATGTACCGCTGGCAATTCTCAGGCATTGAACCGCCTGCGGCGGACCCCTCCTTTGCGACAGGATAGCGCGACATGACTGACTTCAAGACCCTGATGCAAGCCCACGGCTTTCACGCGACACAGGAGGGCAAGCTTGCCCCCGAGTCGCCGCTTGCCCCCGAGACCGATGGCGCTGGGAGTCTCACGCCCCTCTCCTGCTTCGAGGTACTCGCGGTCAATGGCGCGGATGGTGAGCGCTTTCTCCAGGGACAGACCTCGCAGCAGCTTGCGCTGGTGGATGGCTCACTCGCTCCGCTGACCGCCTTCTGCACTCCCAAGGGGCGGATTCTGGCGATGGCCCAGCTGATGCGTCTCAGCGAGGATTGCCTGTGGCTGCTGATGCCGACGGGCACGGCGGAGCCCCTGCGCGCGCACCTTGCCAAGTTCGCGCCCTTCTACAAGGTGAGCCTCGAGGTCCGGGAGGGTAGCGTGGTCGTGGGGCTCACGGGAGAGCCCGCCCTGACCCGGGCGGCCGAGCAACTGGCCGACGCTGCCTCCTCACAGCACACCGCGCTTGGCCCGCATGATTTTGCCATGCTGGCAACCTCGGATGCCGTGCTTGCCCGCCAGCCGGGGGCAGAGACGGTACGAGGCGTACTGGTCGGCTCTGATGCGCAGGTGACCCGACTCAGCCATGCACTGCTCGATGGCGGCATCAACACCGGTGACGAGAATCACTGGGCGCGCGAGGACATTCGTGCCGGCCTGCAGTGGGTGGACTCGGAGCAGACGGATGCCTGGCTGCCGCAGATGCTCAACCTGGAAGCGCTGGCGGCCATCAGCTTCAAGAAGGGGTGCTATACCGGTCAGGAAGTCGTGGCCCGCGCCCACTTCCGTGGTCAGGTCAAGAAGCGCCTGCAGCGTCTGACGGCGGAGCCGGTCACTCCTCTGCCGCACCCGGGCGGCGAGGTGGTCTCGCCAGAAGGCAAGGCCATGGGTGAGATCCTGCGGGTCGCCAACAATGCCGATGGCAGCCTGGAAGTGCTGGCGGTGGTGAGCCTGCGCGATGAGGAAGCCCCCCTGACCCTCGAGACTGGGGAGCCCTTGCACCGCGCCCCGCTGCCCTATCCGCTGGAACGACGTGACCCGGAACAGCTCAAGGCATGAACTTGAAGGCGTGAACTTTAAGGCGTGAACTTGAGACATGAGCACCAGGCAGCGCTGCCAGCCGTGACACGGACGCCACGGCTGGCCTGGATAGCCGCCTGCGGCGTCATGACAGACAGGCCCCGGCGAAGCGATTCGTCGGGGCCTGTCTGTATCAATACCTGGCTGTATCAGAGGCTGACCTTGGCAGCATCCGGCTGAGTCAAGGCCTGGGCATCTCGAAGCGGGAGAGCCGAGACCGCTAGCCCGCTTCGCCAGTGACGCTGGCCGGCAACCAGTGCTTGCCGGCCTTGAGATGCTGGATCAGTTGCTCGGACGGCAGGGGACGCGAGTAGAGATAGCCCTGATGAAGATGACAGCCGCGTGCCAGAAGCGCCGTGCGTTGCTCAGGGGTCTCGATACCCTCCGCCACCACGGCCAGATGGAAGGCCTCCCCCAGTCCCAGCATCGCATCAATCATCGCCCGCCCCTTGTCGGTATCCATCGCGACCACGAATTGCCGGTCGATCTTCACCTTGTCGAACGGCAGTTGCTGCAATTGCGACAGGGACGAGTACCCGGTCCCGAAGTCATCCAGTGCCAGGGCGACACCCTGTGAGCGAATGCGCTGGAAGAGGATGGCCAGACTCTGGATATCTTCCGGCAGCTGACTCTCCACCAGCTCGATGGTCAGTTGGCGACACAGCTCAGGCCGCTGGAACAGCCTCTTGAGATCCGCCAGAAATCGCTCGTCCATCATGTGTCTGACCGTGACATTGACGCTGAGATGCAGCGCATGACCGGCGTCATGCACACGGATCAGGGTGGCAATGCTCTCCTTGATGACCCAGCGCCCCAGGGCCACATCGAGGTTGGCGGATTCGATGATCGGCATGAAGTCGCCGGAGCCCAGCAGACCATGCTCCGGATGCTGCCAACGCACCAGCGCCTCGGAAAGCACGAGGGATCCATCCCGTCCATCGACGATCGGCTGCAGATGAAGCCGCAGCTGGTCCTGCTGCAATCCCTCGACGAATTCCGCTTCGAGCTGCTTGAGACGCCTGACTTCTCGTTCGGCCTCTTCATCGAAGAAGTGCCACTCGCGATTGAGCTGAAGCGTGTCGTGCAATGCGCGCTCACAGCGGTAGACCAGCGCATCCATCTGCTCACCATCCTCGGGAAAGCGACTGATGCCGAGGCTGGGCAGCAGATAGATATCCTCGCCGTTGAGCGACACCTTGTGACGTACCGCCACCAGCAGCATATCCAGCCAGCCGCAGATGCCGCCCCGCGCGGCCTCGAGCAGCCGTCGTGGCACCATGATCAAGAGACGATCCGTCTCCAGACGTGCGACATGGCCTGATGTGCCAAGCAAGGGGTCCAGTCGACGTTGCAGCAACTCCAGCTGGCGATTGCCCGCCTCCGGCCCCGCATGCTCATAGAGCTCCTGCAGCCCGCCGATACGCAATGCCATCAGCACGAAACCATCAAGCCCCGAGACACGACCCAACTGATCGATACGCAGCTTGATCAAGCGCAGCATGCCTTCACGACTCAATAGCCCGGTGTCGGTATCCGTCTCGCGCTCCTGCAGCACCTGCTGCTGGAGCAGCAAGCGCTCCTGCTCCAGTCCACGAATGATCAAGGCATTCAGGGTTCTGTCCAGCACCGGCATCATCAGGCTTTCCTCCAGCGCCTGACCACGACTGGCGACCAGCAGCAGCTCGCTGCGACCGGGATGCGGCGAGACGGAATAGCCCAGCAGCTGGGTCGCCCCGAGACGCTGACACAGCAGTTGGGCACTCTCCTCGGTGGACGCGTCCACATTCGTGGCACGATTGGCCACGATCCGCCCGGCCGGCAATCGCCACAGAGGGTCACGCCGCAACGAGACACTACTCAACCATTCCCGTTCATCACGACTCTCGACGATCAGGTAACCTGCGTTGGGGTTGCCCACCTCGCGCCGATAGATGATGACTTCTGCTCCCGTCATCTCTCGTACCCGACGCAGATAGCCGGACAAGGTAGCCAAGGCGTGCTGGGGATTGTGCGCTTCATGCGGCAATGCCAGAAACCGCTCGTTCAGGGCAAGATGCTGCTCAAGCTGAGCTTCATGCTGCAGGCCCTGCGCTGCCCAATCTCGACGACGGCGCTGATCGCGCCACAGCATGCCGCCTGTCGCGATACTCGCCAACACGATGATCAGGCTCAAGGCCCCCAAGGGCGCTCCCAATTGCCTGAGCATCGCGGAGACGTCATCTGCATCCTGCCAGCAGGCCATGGCAGCATGCTCATCGAAGCGCTTCATGGCCGGCAGGTCGCTACAGACGAGAGCGGTTTCCCCGCTCATCTGGCGTGACTGACTGACGACTTCGAGTCTTTCCACTCCCAGGGAAGCGGATGATTCGCTGAGCAGCTCCGGGCGCATGGGGACCCCGAACACCAGCATGCCCTGCTCTTCCCGTGAAGGAAGCGCGTCTTCATCCGCATAGAGCCCATGCACGCCCACCAGCCAGGCCCGCCCGTTCAGCACCATCCAGGCGATGACGGATCGCGTCGGGGTCTGGCGAGCCTTCTCGATCAAGGGGGCCATGGCGCGGCGCCACGCAAGCGGCTGAGCCCCCTGCCAATCATCGGACTCAAGCCCCGGACGTCGCTCCTGCCAGACAGCGGCCTTGCCATTTCCTCTGATGGCCCCGACGAGATGGATCCCCGTATTGATTGAGAACTCGGGCCCGTACATGTAGTCCAGCCACTCAGGGTTCGGGGCAGGCAAACGCAGGAACTCCTCGGTGGCCTCTTGCCAATCACCATGCTCGCGCAACTGACCTTCCAGGGCTCGCTGGCTGGCCTGGGCCCACATGGTGACGCGCTGACGCGCCGCATCCTGCTCTCCTGCTCGCAGTTGCTGTATCTGACTGATGCCCAGCCAGGCGGTGGCAAGAACAGAGGCAATCAGCAGAAGCGGTATCAGCCACAGACGATGGCGGGGCTCCCGGGGCGGGCCTTGCCTCAAGGAGGCGCGCACGGACTTGTCAGAATCCGGTCGCGGATGAGCAGACGTTCTACGAGGCATTGAGTTACCGATGATGACGCGATCTCCTGAATCCCGTGGCACAGTGCTGCCGAGGTGCTGGGTTCAGTCTAGATCAGGCGCTCAGTTGAAGAATACGCTGCACGGTGCGGCTGGTCGTCTCGCTGATGGCCTCCAGAGTGGACTCACGCAGCGACGCCACACTCCTTGCCACCTCCGCCACCCTGGCCGGTTCATTGCGTTGCCCCTGAAAGCCCTGCAATGGCATGTCGGGGCTGTCGGTCTCCAGCACGAAGCCATCCTCCGGCAGTGACGCCACGACTCCCCGCAGTTTGCGGGCACGCGGGTAGGTCACGCTGCCGCCCAGCCCCAGCACGAAACCGAGCTCGAGAAAGCGCTCAGCCTGAACCTGACTGCCCGCAAAGGCATGAATGATGCCGCCCCGGGTGAGGCGCGCGTTCTTGAGCCGCTTGGCCACTTCGTCATTGGCACGCACGCAATGCACGATGACAGGCAGGGAGAATTCGCGTGCCATGCTCAGCTGGGCCTCGAACAGCTGCCATTGGGCGTCATGATCGTCCAGTCGCGCATCGAAGCCGCATTCGCCCAACGCGACGATGTCGCCAGCATGCTGATCGAGGGCCTGATGAAGCGCCGCCAGCGCGCTCTCGCCATGCTCGGACAGAAAATAGGGATGCAGCCCCAGGGCACCGAAGATACGCGGGGATGACTGCACGAGTTCCAGCACGTCCGCGAAGCTGGCCACCGTGGTGGATGGCACCACGAACCTCGACACACTCTCATTCACGGCGCGCGCGATGACCGCGTCACGATCCTGATCGAAGACGGGAAAATCCAGATGGCAATGGCTGTCGATCAACATGCAATATCCCGGTGATGGTCGTACTGCCATCGTGCTATATCAGCCAGTGACAGACAAACGAAGGGACCGGCCTGATGGCCGGTCCCTTCGTTTGTCGATGTCGCTCTGTCAGCCATCATGACTGGCAAAGCTGGCCTAGGCCGCCTCCACCGGCGCTACCGGCGCCAACTCGGAGGTGCAATGGCCACAACGGGTCGCCGCCAGCGGCACCTTGGAAAGACAGTACGGGCAGTCCTTGTCGGTGATCTCTTCCGGCGCTTCTTCGGCTTCCTTCTTGAGCTTGTTGATCTGACGTATCAACACGAAGACGGCCAGCGCCACCAGCGCGAAGCTGATGATGGCATTGATGAACAGCCCATAGTTCAGTGTCACGGCCCCCGCATCCCTCGCAGCCTCCAGACTGACATAGGGAGCCGCCTGAGCCCCTTCCTTGAGCACGAAGAAGAAGTTGGAGAAATCGACGCCCCCGATCAAGAGTCCGATCAAGGGATTGAGCATGTCACCCACCAGACTCTTCACGATCAGCGTGAACGCCCCCCCGATGATGATGCCCACCGCCATGTCGACGACATTGCCCTTGACCGCGAAATCGCGGAATTCCTTCATGAAACCGGCCATAGCCCCACCTCCTGATGATTGTTGTTGTCCTGTCGCGACCGACGCGTCCCTTTGGGTCATGCGTCTGTCAGGCCAAGGCATGCGCCCTGTGACTGCCTGCGTCGCTGGCCATCCCCATGTCTTTCGCAAGGGAGTATGCGGCCAAAGTCATCGATCTTGAGTTGGTGTGGCTAACGCTTGAGGACACGTTCAACCCGAAAGCACGAACGCCGCCCCTAGGGGCGGCGTTCGCATCAATCCTGAATCGGTCAGGGGGCCTCGGAGATGGCCTCGTCAGGCACCAGAGCCACTCGGGCATCCCCCCCCTGAACCGTATCAATGCTCGCGGGTGGCGCGGAAGGTGATGTCCGGCCAACGCTCCTGCGTCAACTGCAGGTTGACGCGAGTCGGCGCGATGTAGGTCAGGAAGCCACCACCATCGTAGGCGAGATTGGCGCTGGCCTTGCGCTTGAAGTCCTCAAGCATCTTGGTGTCATCGCAATAGATCCAGCGCGCCGTCTGCACGTTCACCGCTTCATACATGCACTCGACCTTGTACTCTTCCTTCAGACGGTGAGCGACCACATCGAACTGCAGGGTGCCCACGGCGCCCACGATCAGGTCATTGTTGTCGAACGGCTGGAAGACCTGGGTCGCGCCCTCTTCGGAAAGCTGCTGCAGGCCTTTCTGCAGCGCCTTCATCTTCAGCGGGTCCTTCAGGCGTACCCGCTTGAACAGTTCCGGCGCGAAGTGAGGGATGCCGGTGAAGCGCATGTCTTCCCCCATGGTGAAGGTATCGCCGATCTGGATGGTGCCGTGGTTGTGCAGACCGATGATGTCACCCGGCCAGGCCTCTTCCACGTGGGAGCGGTCCGCCGCCATGAAGGTCAGGGCGTCAGGAATCTTGACGTCCTTGTTGATGCGCACGTGACGCATCTTCATGTTCTTCTCGTACTTGCCGGAACAGACGCGCAGGAAGGCCACGCGGTCACGGTGTTTCGGGTCCATGTTAGCCTGGATCTTGAACACAAAGCCGGTGAAGCGCTCGTCATGGGCCGTGACTTCACGGGTATCGGTATCACGCGACTGGGGCGGCGGCGCGTATTCGACGAAGCCATCCAGCATCTCGCGTACGCCGAAGTTGCCCATGGCGGTCCCGAAGTAGACCGGCGTCAGATCACCGCGACGATAGGCCTCGAGATCGAATTCGTGAGAGGCGCCGCGCACCAGCTCGACTTCCATGCTCAGTTCTTCGATGAGATCTTCGCCCAGCACTTCAATAGCTTCTGGGCTGTCGAGGCCCTTGATGCGCACGTCATCGGGGATGCGGTTGCCCTGGCCCTGCTTGTAGAGATGGATCTCGTCATTGAGCAGGTGATAGACCCCCTTGAAACCCTTGCCGACGCCGATCGGCCAGGTCATCGGGGCACACTGGATGTTGAGGACCGTCTCGACTTCATCCATCACCTCGATGGGATCACGCGTCTCGCGGTCCATCTTGTTGACGAAGGTCAGGATCGGCGTGGTGCGCAGGCGACAGACTTCCATCAGCTTGATGGTACGGTCCTCGACACCCTTGGCACCGTCAATGACCATCAGCGCCGAGTCGACGGCCGTCAGCGTCCGGTAGGTATCTTCCGAGAAGTCCTCGTGCCCGGGCGTATCCAGCAGATTGACCATGCGGTCCTTGTAGGGGAACTGCATCACGGAGGTGGTCACGGAGATGCCACGCTCCTGCTCCATCTTCATCCAGTCGGAGGTCGCGTGGCGATCGGCCCGCTTGCTCTTGACCGAGCCGGCCATCTGGATGGCATTCCCGAACAGCAGCAGCTTCTCGGTGATGGTGGTCTTGCCCGCATCCGGGTGAGAGATGATGGCGAATGTACGGCGAACATCCGCCGCCTTGGCAATCTGGGAATCTGACATGGGCTGAAAGGCATCCGGCTCGACGTGAGGCACGCCGCGCGCACTGTTAGGTGAATAGCAGAACGAAACGAATGGCGCGCATTGTAGCGGCTGGCGAGGCTCGGCAACAGAGGCGGGCCCATCTCACTCGACAATCACTCCTCTGTCTCCGCGACGGCCGACAAGCGCTCGACGATACGGCATTGCGCGATCACTCCCCCGGCACAACAGTGTGTCAGACGTTGCAATTCCTCTTCCATGGCAGCGAGATCTCGCTGGCGCTGCTGTACCTCGGCCAGCTGCGCCTCGATACGCGCATCGACCTGATGACACGGCAACGCCTGCTGATCCGCCAGCCCCAGCAAGGCGCGGATATCATCCAGCGAAAACCCCAGCCGCCGACAGCGGCGGATGAAGGTCAACCGCCGCAGTTGCGTACTGCCATACTCGCGATACCCGTTGGCGGCCCGCCGCGTCGGAGACAACAGGCCCTGCTTCTCGTAATAGCGGATCGTCACCGCCTGAACGTCAGAGGCGCTGGCCAGCTGACCGATGCTCATTGCCGCCTCACCGTGTGATGAAGGATGCGCCGTACCTTCCTGAGCAGACTCTCTGGCAGTCATCGATGGCTCCTCCTCTCGCGATATGTTGCATGTCGATGCATCAGCCGTTTCGTCAGCCGACTTGACCTTATAGTCACTATAACCTCCATGCTGTCAGCAACACGACAGGAGGCCAAGACCCCATGAAAAGCTGTTGCGAAAGCAAATCCGGCGAACTGGCAGAGCTCAGAGCCTCTCAGGGCAAGGTGTTGAAGATTCTGCTGGCACTGAATGCCAGCATGTTCTTCGTCGAATTCACCGCCGCCTGGTGGCTGGGCTCCACCGCCCTGCTGGGGGATTCCCTCGACATGTTCGGCGATGCCAGCGTCTACGCCCTGACCCTCTATGTCCTGCACCGCAGCGTGCGTGAACGTGCATTGAGCGCAATGGTCAAAGGCATCGTGATGCTGGCGCTGGGCCTGATCGTCCTTGGCGAGGCAGGGCATCAGGCCCTCCATGGCGTCGCCCCAGCCGCCCACGGCATGGGTGCCTTCGCCCTGCTGGCACTGGCCGTCAATCTCGTGTGCTTCGGCCTGCTGTGGCGCTTCAAGTCGGATGATCTGAACATGCGCTCCACCTGGCTGTGCTCACGCAATGACATCATCGCCAATATCTCGGTCTTCGGGGCCGCGATACTGGTGGGCTGGACAGGCTCTCGCTGGCCGGACGTGCTGCTGGGCGCTGCGATCGCCGCACTCTTCCTGCAATCCGCCTGGCAGGTGATTCGCGATGCACGAGTTGAGCTGCGCGAGGCGAAACAGGCCACAGCAGACCCGCAGGCATCAGACAAGCAGGCAGCCAGCGATCAGGCATCGTCCTGCGCCACCCGCAGCTGTTGTGCATCGCCCACGGCTGCCACCGTGGTCGAACAGTCCCCCGCCAGCGGCTGCTGTTCCGGCAAGGGCGGTGGTGGAAACACCTCTATCTGACACGACTCAGGTGGCATTCCCGCCGCTCTGCCCAGCCACTGACATGCCGTCGAATGCCATCATCCGCGTGCAGTCCGCCTGAAACGACAGCGCCCCGTCGAGCTCGACGGGGCGCTTTAGTGTCTGGATATCGCCAAGGTCAGGGGGCCGGAGAGTCGGGTTGACGCTCAGGATGCGCCTGCTGGAAAGCGTCCAGTGACTGGCAGGCCGCCTCGATAGCCAGAATCCTCGGGTAATCCTCGAGTTCACACTCGAAGCGGCGCGCATTGTAGAGCTGGGGCATCAGGCAGGCATCTGCCATGCCCGGGCTATCGCCATGGCAGAAGCGCCCTGCACTTTCCGCCAGCAACACTTCCAGGCGTGTGAAACCCTCGGCCACCCAGTGGCGGTACCACTCAAGGCGCTGCGCCTGGGTGACCTCAAGGCAATCTGTCAGATAATTGAGCACGCGCGGATTGTTGAGCGGATGCATCTCGCAGGCCATGAACTGGCACAGTGAGCGCACCTTCGCACGCGCCTCCGGCGTTGAGGGCAGCAGCGCCGGCGCGGGCCAGCGCTCCTCCAGATATTCCATGATCGCGAGCGACTGGGTCAGGGCCGCAGATGTTTCCGTATCTCCCACCATCAGGGTCGGTACCAGACCCTGGGGATTGATGGCCAGATACTCCTCGCTGCGCTGTTCGCCCTTGAGAAGGTTGACCGGCACCTGAGCGACCTCAATCCCCTTGAGCGCCAGCGCGATTCTTACTCGATAGCTAGTAGATGAACGGTAATAGCCATACAGACTCATTGAACTCATGCTGCACTCCCCTGTGACGCGGCTGGAAGCCGGCCGCTCATTCGCACTGCCTCGCACCCAGTTGGCTTGAGGCTTACCGGCACACGACGTCTTCCCGAGACGTGTCTTCGAGAAACTCTGCCTGATGAGGCCGCCTTCAGGCGTCCAACGGCGTCACCTGCTGATCAATGGCGCCGAAGATGCTCTGGCCATCGCGATCGAGCATCTCGATGCGGATACGATCACCGAAACGCATGAAGGGCGTGCGAATCTCATCGAACAGGATCTTCTCGACCATGCGCACCTCCGCCAGACAGCTGTAGCCCACGCCCCCTTCGCTGATCGGCTTACCGGGCCCGCCATCCTTGCCGGGATTGGATACGGTGCCGGAACCGATGATCGCGCCGGCCCCCAGCGGGCGAGTCTTGGCGGCATGCGCCACCAGCTGCGGGAAACTGAAGATCATGTCTGGCCCGGACTCTGGCTCACCGAACGTCTCACCATTGAGATGCACGCTCAGCGGCAGATGCACGCGCCCCTGCTGCCAGGCATCCCCCAGCTCATCCGGCGTCACGGCGATGGGCGAGAAGCTAGACGACGGCTTGGCCTGAAAGAAGCCGAAGCCCTTGGCCAGCTCACCGGGGATCAACCCACGCAGACTGACGTCATTGACCAGCATCACAAGGCGGATGTGGCTCTCGGCCTGCTCCGGACTGACCTGCATCGGCACATCGTCAGTGATGACGGCGATCTCGCCTTCGAAATCGATGCCATGCTCCTCACTGACACACACGATATCGGCGTTGGGGGCCAGGAAGCTGTCGCTGCCGCCCTGATACATCAGCGGGTCGTGCCAGAAGGTCTCGGGCATCTCGGCGCCGCGTGCCTGACGCACCAGCTGGACATGATTCAGATACGCCGAGCCATCCGCCCATTGATAACTGCGTGGCAGCGGCGAATGCAGAGTCTTCATGTCCAGATCGAACGTATCAGCCAAGGTGCCATCATTGAGCGCTGCGTAACGCTTCTCGAGCGCTGGCGCCAGCGAAGCCCAGTCCTCCAGCAGCGCCTGCAGCGTCGTGGCGACATCCGCGACCTTCACGGCGCGGGTCAGATCACGCGAGACCAGCAGCAGTGTTCCATCGCGGGAACCATCCTGGTGAGTGGCGAATTTCATGACTGCCTCCTTGAGAAGCTTGAGAGATGAGAGAACGTGGGTAGTCCAGAGCGGGATGACAGGCACATGCCAATCTCAGCGCTTTCGGGGAGTGAAATGAGACGCCAACCCCTGCCAGACCGAGCCGTAGTCGCGCTGACGAGCGCTCGACGACAGGGCCTGTGGGGTGGGCTGGAACAGATAGCGACTCTCGAACATGAAGGCGAGCGTATTGCCCTGATAGCGGGGGGCGAGTTCCGCCTGAGTGGCGGCCTCGAAGGTGGCAGCGTCAGGGCCATGCGGGGTCATGGCGTTATGCAGACTCGCGCCTCCCGGGCGGAAGCCTTCGCGCTTGGCGTCATATTCACCATGGATCAGTCCCATCAGTTCGCTCATCAGATTGCGATGGAAATATGGGGGGCGAAAGGTGTTCTCGGCGACCATCCAGCGCGGCGGGAAGATCACGAAGTCGAGATTGGCAACCCCGGCGGTGTCCGATGGTGATGTCAGCACGGTGAAGATCGAGGGGTCCGGATGATCGAAGCTGACCGTGTTGAGGGTATTGAAGGTCGCCAGATCATATTTGTAGGGCGCGTAGTTGCCATGCCAGGCCACGACATCCAGTGGCGAATGATCTAGACTCGCGCACCAGAAACGCCCGCCGAACTTGGCCACCAGCGTGAAATCACCGGCTTCGTCCTCGAAACGCGCCGAAGGTGCGAGGAAATCACGCGGGTTGGCCAGCCCATTGCTGCCGATGGGCCCCAGAGAGGGCAACTCGAGAGGCGCGCCATAGTTCTCGGCCACATAGCCTCGACAGCCCTCCGCGTGCCCCGCCAGCGGATTGAGCTGGAACTTGATACCGCGCGGAATCACCACGATCTCGCCGCTGGCGACTTCCAGCAGGCCCAGCTCGCTGCGCACCTCGATGGCACCCTGTTGCGGCACGATCAGCAATTCGCCGTCGGCATTGTAGAAAAAGCGCTGCTGCATGCCGCGAGAGAAGGCATAGAGGTGCGTGGCACAGCCCTGCTGCGCCTGGGCATCTCCATTGACCGCCAGCGTGATCAGGCCGTCCAGAAAGTCCCCTATCGAGCATGTGATGGGGTCCCAGCGCATCGGATTGGGGTCCGGCACTCTCTCGGCCAACGGTGCAGTGGCGACCTGCGGCATCTCCATGGGCTGGTAGGCGCCCTGCACGACCGAGGGCCGAATGCGGTAAAGCCAGCTGCGTAGGTTGTGACTGCGCGGTGCCGTGAAGGCCGAGCCGCTCAACTGCTCCGCGTAAAGGCCGTAGGGGCAACGCTGGGGAGAGTTCTGGCCCTGCGGCAAGGCGCCAGGCAACGCCTCGGTGGAGACATGATTACGAAAACCGGCGTGATAATGGCACTCAGCGTTGCGCTCGCGCATGACGATTCATCTCCTTGTGGGCTCGCGGCTCCTGAAGATCTGGGGCATCCACGGCACGACATACCGCCAACGCCCTAAATAGTTACATATGAAACCATATAGGCAGACCCACACGCTGGCAATCGCCGTATTACTAGACTTTTGTCTTGCTCGCTCTCGAAGGTGGTAACATCGGCAACCTGATTCACCTGAAACGTTTCAATGCGACTCAGTATGCCAACCCTCTCACCGAGTCAGGTAACTTTCGATGCAACGCACTGATGACACTCCCGAAGCTCGCGATGCCCTTGACGGGGAACCCCCACAGGACACACCCCGCTGCGAGCTGGATCTTGACCAGTTCCTGCCCTATCGCCTCAACCGTCTGGCAGAGCGAACCAGTGAGGCGCTGTTCATCCGTTATGGTGAGCGCTTCGCCATCAATGTCGCCGAGTGGCGTCTGCTGGCCTGGCTGAGCCGTGGCTCGCCATTGACGGCCCGGGAAATCAGTCAACGGACTCATATGGACAAGGTGCGCGTCTCTCGGGCCGTCAAATCTCTGGAAAGCCGTAAACTGATCCTGCGCCGGCCGAGCGAGCAGGATCAGCGTGCGCAGTTGCTCGCCCTCACCGCCGAGGGTGAGGCCATGCTCGCTGAGCTGATCCCCGAGGCCCGCCGCTTCGAGGATGAGTTGCTGAGCGCCGTCAATGCACGCCAATACCGGGATCTGCTGCTCACCATGCAGACCCTGGAGCGTCAATTGGATCAGCTGCCAGGCAACGACTGAGACTCGCGGGAGGCAGCAGGTGCGCCACCTTGTGCCCCATGAGATTCTCGACAGGACACTCGCACTTCGTACAAGTATGGTATAAATCACGTACTGGTTTCATGGAGTCGTCCCCGCATGCATCGCAAACCGCACCTGCCAAGCAAGTTGTGTCAGACCTGTCAGCGCCCCTTCACATGGCGCAAGAAGTGGCAGGACTGCTGGGAAGACGTACGTCACTGCAGTCAACGCTGCCGACGCAATGCGCGTCAGGCAGCCCGGGAGACACACCATGACCAGCACTGATACCTGGCTTGTCTGGCTGGACGATGACCTGCGTCTCGATGACAACCCCCTGTGGCAGGCCGCGCTCGAGGAACACCCGGCGCACCTGCTGTTGGTATACATCCTGCCGGAGACGACCTTCCAGCCCGTAGGCAGTGTCAGCCCTGATGTTGCCAGGCTGCAGCCACTCAGCCTCGCACGTCAGCGCTTCCTGCTGGAGAGCCTCGAATCCCTGCAGGCAGGGCTTCAGACCCTGGGCAGTGATCTGCTGATCCTCCAGGGTGACGCTGCACATCTGATACCCGAACTCGCCAGGCAGCATGCGTGCCGAGGCGTCATCGCGCGACGCGCCACAGGTCTGGTGGAGCGACGCCAGCAGCAGGCAGTGGCCGCCAGCTGTCGCCTGCGGCAGGTCAATAGCGGCTTGCTCCTGGACGAGGACGACCTGCCCTTCACGCTCAGTGAGCTTCCTGAAACCTTCAGCGCCTTTCGTCGCAAGCTGAAAAAGGCCTATCCGGATATCCAGGCCATGCCCGCTCCGATGGCGGCGCCTTGCGCGCTGCCGAGCTGGCCGGAACAGGCGCCGCGTGGCATGCAGGGCAGCGCCAGACGACTCCATGCAGCCAGGGACTGGCAGAGCGACCCGCGGGGAGAGCATGCCTTCCTTGGGGGTGAGCCCGCAGCGCTGCAGAGACTCGAGCATTATCTGAGTCCTGAACATGCCGGCCAGTACAAGACCACCCGCAATCGCCTCAGCGGGGCAGATTTCTCGACCCGTTTCTCTGCCTGGCTGGCACTGGGGTGTCTCTCACCACGACGCATACTCGACAGATTGCACACCTTCCAGAAGACACTGCCTGAGCTCTGCGAGACCCCACAGGCGGCGTTCAAGGACAGCGACTGGATTCGCGTCGAGCTCTTGTGGCGGGAGTACTTTCATTGGGATACCCGCCAGCTGGGGAGACAGGTCTTTCTGGCAGGCAGGCCCGGTACAGACTCGCTGCGGCACGAGGCGTGCGCTGCGATACCGGATGCGCTTGCACGCTGGCAGGCCGGAATGACCGGCGTGCCCTGGGTGGATGCCGGCATGCGCGAGCTGGCCGCCACCGGCTGGCTGAGCAACCGCATGCGCCAGAACGTGGCAAGCTATCTGATCAAGGATCTTGGCGTGGACTGGCGGCTGGGTGCCGCCTGGTTCGAGCATCAGCTACTGGATCATGATGTCGCGTCCAACTGGGGCAACTGGCGCTACCTGGCAGGCGTGGGACGCGACCCGCGTGCGGACCGTCATTTCAACATGATGAAGCAGGCTCGCCAGCACGACCCGCTCGGCCATCACGTCACCCGCTGGATACCCGAACTGGAAACGCTGCCGGCCGGCATGCAACGCCATGCTCCCTGGATTACCTGGTCATTTCGCGTGACGCCCGGGGCGTCGGGAGGCATCAACGGGACGACGCAGTCCGGCTACCCGCGCCAGCCCTTGCACCTTGTCGATGCCTGGCAGCCCCATCTCAGCGACGTCACACCGACACGTGTGAAGCCATGGCTGAGTGGTTCCTTCGAACGGGGCTGAGAGGAGACTGTCAGCGGACACAAGCCGTCGGGCCACTGACGCTAACTGGCCGTCAGGACTGCACTTTACCGGCCTTATTCACTATCATGGCCGCATTCCTTGCAGGAGTCGTCATGAATCAGCCGCTACCGCCGCCACTGTCCACACCGCACCGCAATCTCATTCGTCTGACCATCGCGCGCGGCATCACCTGGACAGGCTTCCTGATCCTG
This sequence comes from Cobetia sp. MMG027, assembly GCF_027947415.1. Lineage (NCBI taxonomy): Bacteria > Pseudomonadati > Pseudomonadota > Gammaproteobacteria > Oceanospirillales > Halomonadaceae > Cobetia > Cobetia sp. MMG027. The sequence goes on along the minus strand of NZ_JAQJIO010000004.1, from coordinate 58,298 downwards.
ATCATCTTCGGGATCGAGATCATCGGCTTTCAGCTCAATGTCCTCCCCGTCATCTCGATCATCATCGCGATGGGCCTGGTCAATGTCGCTAGCTGGTGGCGTCTGGGTCAGACGCATCCGGTCACTGACACCGAGAACCTGCTGCATCTACTGGTGGATATCGCCGGTCTGACGATGCTGTTCTTCAATACCGGCGGCTCCACCAACCCCTTCGTGCCCTACTATCTGGTGCCGGTGACCATGGCGGCCGCCACCTTGCCCTGGCGCTATGCCTGGATCATCGCGGCCGTCGGCATGGGCTGTTACAGCTTCCTGATGGTGTTCTACGAACCCGTCCCGCAGCTGGCCACCTACGAACTCGGCGGGCGCATCAGTCTGCACGTCATCGGCATGTGGCTGAACTTCGGCCTGTCGGCATCGCTGGTGACCTATTTCATCTTCAAGATGGCTCATGCCCTGCGCACGCGAGACCAGGCGTTGTCCACCACACGAGAAGCGGCTCTGCGCAGCGAACAGGTACTGGCAGTCGCCAGCCAGGCCGCCGGCACCGCGCACGAACTAGGCACCCCGCTCTCGACCATGGCGGTGCTGTTGAGCGAGATGCGCGAGGATGCCAAGGACAAGAACGACCCGCAGCTGGAGGAGGATCTCGCACTGCTGCGCAGCCAGGTCGACACCTGCAAGCAGCGCCTGCAAGCGATGGTGGCCGCGGCCGACCGTCGTCGCATGGAGCAGCCCCAGGCGCTCAACGCTGCACGCTGGCTGGAGGAAATCGTGCAGCGCTGGCTGGTGGTACGCCCGGATGTGCAACATAGCGTCGAAGTGGATGCCTCCGCCCGCAAGGCTCAGATCCTGGTCGATACCACGCTTGAGCAGGCGCTGATGAACCTGCTCAACAATGCCGCGGATGCCTGCCCCGATGACATCGAGATCACCCTGGAACGGCGGGATGACGAGGTCACCATCGACATTCGTGACCATGGTGCAGGCGTTCCCATGGCGGTCGCGGACCAGCTCGGTGAGACCTTCATCTCCACCAAATCCAAGGGGATGGGCATCGGCCTGTTCCTGACCCACGCCACCATCAATCGTTTCGGTGGTGGCGTCAGCCTGTACAACCACGAAGACGGCGGCACCTTGACGGAAGTGCGCCTCCCTCTTTATCTGAACTGATGGCGGCAAAGACCGCCCAAGTGAGCCCCTGATGAGCGAAGAAACCCGACTGCTGATCATCGACGATGACGAATTCTTCTGCCAGGTGACGGCACGTGCCATGACACGCCGCGGCTATGCCGTGGAGGTTGCCCGGGACGAGGCACAGGCGCTGAGTATCGCGCGCAGCCATCGCCCCGAGCTGATCACGCTGGATCTGAAGCTCGAACAGAGCTCCGGCCTCAAGCTGTTGCCCGAGCTGATCGCCTTGTTGCCGGAAGCACGCATCGTGGTGCTGACGGGCTACTCCAGCATTGCCACGGCAGTGGAAGCCATCAAGCTGGGTGCCGTGAACTACCTGTGCAAGCCCGCCGATGCCGACGAGATACTTCACGCCTTCAAGCGCGAGGGAGGTGATCCGGAAGCCGAGATCTCCGACAACCCGCCCTCGGTCAATCGCCTGACCTGGGAACACATCCAGAAGGTGCTCAACGAGCACGACGGCAACATCTCTTCCACGGCTCGCGCCCTGGGGATGCACCGCCGCACGCTGCAGCGCAAACTGCAGAAGCGACCGGTAAAGCGCTAGCGCTTCATTCGGGTCAGCAGGGCCGCCACGGCAGCATGATGCTCCGGATCCTGATGGCATTGGCCCTGAAAACTGGCACACAGATCCAGGAAGTCGTCCAACCGCATCTCGGGGGCACGACGCATCAGACGCTTGGTCAGCCGTGTCGCCTGACGCGGCTGACCCGCCATCTGGCGTGCCATCTCCAGGGCGCGTGTCATCAGGTCCTTCTCTGCACAGACTTCCAGCACGATCCCCAGTGCCAGCGCTTCCTGCGCCGAGACGATACGCCCGCTGAAGGTCAGCTCACAGGCACGCTGATAGCCGATCAGACGCTGCAGCAGCCAGGCGCCCCCATCGCCGGGGATCAACCCCAGCGACAGGAACGTCTCGCCGAAACGTGCCTGGTCACTGGCCAGGCGAATGTCACACATGTTGGCGAGATCAAAGCCGGCCCCGATGGCCGGACCATTGACCGCCGCGATCACGGGCACCTCGATGCCCAGCACCGCAGGTGTCATTCGCTGGATACCGCGGCGATAGCGCGCCGCGACCTCGGCGGCATCTCCAGCAAAATCCCCCTTTCGCTGCGCCATGTCCTGCACATTGCCTCCGGCAGAGAAGGCGCTGCCCTCGCCGGTGATCACCAGGGCACCCACGCTGTCACAGCCATTGACCCATTCGGCCACTGCCAGCAGATCCTCCACCAGCGCAGTCCCCGTCAGGGCATTGCGCACGTCGTGACGGGCGAAGGTCATGACGGCGACACCGTGCTCGAGACTGAGGTGACTGTCGACAAGGGGCACGGGTGCAGCCGTTGACCTCTGCCGGGCGCAGCAGGCGTCAGTGGAATCGCGTGGGGATGAGATGGCGTCGTGAGTAGCGTCGTGAGTCGTGTCATGTGGCGAAGCGGTCATGGCGGATTCCTGGCGTCATCGATGGCCGTCACGAGCGAGGGTCCTCAAGGGGGGCCTGTCGGCTCGCGCATACGAGAAGACCCTTGTCCTCCGTCAGCGTCATGCGGCGGGAGAGACAAGGGCCTGTCGGTCTTGCCGGTGGTTCACGCAGCGGGCAGGCGGGCTGCCGACCCCACGCGAGGCGTCACGCGACTTACTGTGCCGTCCAGCCGAGATCCATGTTGAAACTGGAGCCCGTCACCGAGCCTGCCTTGTCGGAGGCCAGCCACACCGCCATGTCAGCGACTTCGGCGGGGTCGATCATGCGCTTGATGGCGGCCCCCTTGAGCATGATCTTCTCGATCACCTCATCCTCGGGCATGTCATTGAGCCTGGCCTGCTCGGCGATCTGCTTGTCGACCAGCGGAGTGCGCACATACGCCGGGCAGATGGCATTGGCCGTGATACCACTCTCGCCGCCTTCCAGTGCCGCCGTCCTGGTCAGCCCCATCAGACCATGCTTGGCGCTGACATAGGCCGCCTTGCCGGGCGAGGCGACATGCGCGTGAATGGAGGCCATGTTGACGATGCGGCCATATCCATTCTTCTCCATGTGCGGCCAGGCCGCCTGAATCAGCGTGAAAGGTGCCGTCAGCATCAGCGCGATGATCTGATCCCACTTGGCCTGCGGGAACTCCTTGATGCGCTCGACGTGCTGGATACCGGCATTGTTGACCAGGATATCCAGGCGACCGAAGCGTGACACCGCTTCCTCGACAGCGGCCCGACATTGCTCGCCATCCGTCAGGTCTGCCTTGAAGAATGCAGCGCCTGCCTTGTCGGCGACCTCTGCCCCATCGTCACTGAAATCCACGGCAAGGACCTGATGACCGGCCTCGCACATCGCTTCCATGATGGCGGCGCCGATACCACTGGCAGTCCCCGTGACAAGGGCGACGCGGGTCGGGGCTGACTGTTGTTCACTCATGAAGGTCTCCTTCGGGCTGATGTCATGCCGCAGGAATGCCCAGCCCCAGACAGGGACCGGGTGGCATCGGATGCTGCTCTGCAACATATAGTGAAGATAGCGCTAATAAAGCCACCTTCGCCACCCGACCATCGCCTTGTTGGCCTGCCGGCGACAGCATGCATGGCGTTGAACCGCCTGAAGCCTGCATACCAGAGCCGTGATGCAACTTGCGCAACCGCCAGGGCGCAGCATGCAACGCGGGCTCAGCCGAAGTGCAATCGAGCTGACAGACCGGGCGACGCCGCACTCCCCAGCGGACTGTCATCCAGGGTCAGTTCCGCACCCAGACGCTCGGCCAGTTCATCGACGATCGAAAGGCCCAGCCCTGACCCCGAGGTGTTCTGCCCCGCCAGACGCACGAAGCGCTCCCGGACCCGCTGACGCTCACGGGGCGGAATGCCGGGGCCGGTATCCATGACTTCCATGATCAGACCATCGCCGAGAGAGGTCTCGCGGCGCCGAATGCTCAAACGCACTTCCCCCCCCTCAGGCGTATAGCGCAGCGCGTTGTCGAGAAGATTGCGCAGCAGCACATAGAGGCCGTTCTCGTGGCTGATCAACTGCGCATCGGGCGTGACGTCGACGGACATCCCGACGCCACGCTGGCGCGCCATGGGGCCGAGATCCCGCGCAAGTTCATGCGCCAGATGCCCGAGATCGACGTGACTGCGCGGCACCTCGGCACCACTCTCCAGCCGCGACAGCGTCAGCAGTTGCTCCACGACACGCGTCATGCGATTGACACCATCGACGATCATGCGCGCCGAACGCCGCGAGTTCTCATCGGTGGCATCCGCCTCGACATTCTGGGCATGCACCTTGATGCCGGCCAGGGGCGTTCTCAACTCGTGTGCCGCATTGGCAGTGAAGCGACGCTCCTTGTCGAGCGTGTCGGCCAAGCGTCTCAGCAAGCCGTTGAGCGCATCCACCATCCCGCGAATCTCGTCCGGCGCCTCACTGGCATCAAGTGGCTCTAGATAGCCGGGCTGACGGGCAGTGATCTGTCGGCTGATGCGCAGCACGGGACGGAATCCCCGAGAGACGGCGACACCGATCAGCAAGGCGATCACGAGCAGCCCGACCACCAGCGCCAGCACGTTGTGCAGTGCGATCTGCCCCGTCAATTCATCTCGTACGTCTTCCCGCTGAGCGGCCGTGACCCAGATGCCGCTGTCAGGGAAATACAGCGTGAAGGTGAACCAGTCGTGATGATCCGTGTGCTGCTTGGCATAGCCGGGCAACGGCAGATAGTCGAGCATGACCGAGGGAGTGGAGAGCCCCAGCAAGGGCTGACCGAGTGCATCCCACATCTGGAAGACCAGCTTGTCTTCATAGACATGACCGAGGGGCGACTTCTCGTGCCCATCCGCGAAGCTCAGGGATGGCGGTCGCAGACTGAACTGCCCCGAGGTCATCTCCTGAAGCCTTTGCTGACGCGCCACCGGCGACAGCGAGGCCAGCTCGGATTGATAGAGGCGGCCCAGCATGCGGGCATTCTGGGCCAGCTGTGCATCGAACAGCTCATCGATCTGCTCACGGGCATCGAAGTAGCTCCAGGTGGCAGCTGCCCCCAGCACGATGACCACCCCCCCGATGAGGCTGCGCCGCAGAAAACTGCGTATCGACTTCACGCGGACTCACCCAGTCGATAGCCGACCCCGCGTACGGTCTTCACCACGCCGGCCCCGAATTTGCGGCGAAGATGATGCACATGCACCTCGATGACATTGCTTTCCACATCCCCATCCCAACCATATAACTGCTCGACGAGCTGGTCCCGACTGAAGACACGACTGGGATGGAGGAGAAGAAACTCCAGCAGATCGAATTCGCGCCGCCCCAGCGTCACCTCGGCGCCGGCCAGGGTGACGGAACGACCGGCCTGATCAATGCTCAGGGCCCCCAGTTGCAGGCATCCGTTGGCCTGACCCGCATGACGCCTGACCAGCGCGCGCAATCGGGCCACCAGCTCGGCAATGTCAAAGGGCTTGACCAGATAATCATCCGCCCCGTTGTCCAGGCCACGCACTCGGTCACTGATATCATCTCGTGCCGTCAGAATCAGCACCGGCAGAGTGTGGCCCCGACGGCGCAGCGCGGTCAGCACCTCGAGACCGTCCATGTCCGGCAAGCCAAGATCCAGCACCAGGACATCAAAGGAGGAATGCTTGAGAGTGGCCACGACATCGCCCCCCACCCGCAACCATTCACTGCTCATGCCTTCACGACTCAAGGCATGACCGATACCTTCACCCAACAGTGGATCATCTTCCACGAGCAGCACGCGCATGGGGTCTCCTGATGACAAGCGATACGTGAGAGGGAACAGGGGATATCCCATGCCCCACTGATGACAGATGACGAGAGCGGGATGGCAGCATCATCGACTAGGCGCGATTCCCGGCTCTCTCCGCCCATGGCCTTTGCAAGCCCCATCCCCTGCCCCGTCGTCTTGCGCCGAGGACAGCGCGGCGCTCCTGGCGGCGAAACACGATGCGTTGAAGCGCTTCGCGAATGGCCTCCAGGCCCGAGTCCAGCATGCGTTCCGGTTGGCCGAGAATGCGGCGCAATGCCCAGCCACCTCGAAGTCTCATGCGAGCCAACGCCCCCGGTGCTCGCAACAGGCAAAGCGGATACACCATCTGCTCGACCTGACGCTCGATGCTGATGGGGTGGCATCCTTGATGCCGCGCCAGTTGCATCAGTAGCGGGGACTCTTCCCCGGTGATCAGAGGGGGAACGTGAAGCCTGACATGCTGGTGGGCACAGGCGGAGACCGGGGCGAACAAGTGGCCATCCGGCTGCAGTATGAACTCGACCAATTCCTCCCGCCCCGCCGTGACAAGAGAGGCCGAGAGACATTCCAGTACCCGCTGGCGCACGCCAGGCTGCCAGCCAGAGCCATGCAGAACATGCATGGCACGCCCGGCCTCCAGCTGCCACTCACCATCACCCGGCAAGCTCACCAGGGTGTGAGGACGCGACGCGGGCGTGATACTGAGCAGCTGCTCACACAGCGACTCGCCGGTGACGTCCGAGACGGCGAGGGTCAGACAGCGATGCCGTTGCCCCAGAGGAGTCGGCAGCAGCTGGCACAGAAGCGCGAGATCATCTCCCGGGCGCTCCACCAGTGTCAGCGTGGCGCCATGGCCCGCCAGCTGCCAGCATATCTCCCGGCAACTCGAGGCCATGGGCGCTTCGACGAGCAAGCGATGACCGGCCAGCCGAGAACTTTCGACAGAACCACCACGGGAGCGAAACGGACGGTACATGGCAACATCCTTGGTCGGGGCATCGTCGATTCGACCATGCCAGGCTGAATGACCTACACGATGCCGACCAACGCTTAACGAAAGATTAAGCAGCGACTCTTTCCTTGCCGTCTGACGGAAGAATTGATGTCCCTTGCCGGCGCCAGACGCCGATGCCCGAAGTTTACAACCCGAACAGATGGACCAGCGGCGGCAGAATGAAGGCCGTCAGGAGTCCCGTCAGTCCCATGGACATGCCCGCGAAGGCACCGGCCAGGGTGCTGAGTGAAGAGAAGCAGTAAGCCGTGCCGATCCCATGGGCAGACAGGCCCATGGTAAAGCCCTTGACGGTATCATCACGCGCACCTGATAGCCGCAGCATCAGCGGACCGATCACACAACCAAGCGTCCCGGTCAACAACACCAGTCCTGCCGTGAGTGAGGGAATGCCGCCGAGTTTTTCCGCGATCCCCATGGCGATCGGCGAGGTCACCGACTTGGGTGCCAGGCTCAGCGCCACCGGTGTATGCGCCCCCAGGACCAGTGCCAGACCGAGCGTGGTGGTCACTGCAGTGGTGATGCCGACGCAACAGGCCGTCAGCAGAGGCCAGAGCATCTGCTTGACGCGGTCAAGATGATCGAACAGCGGCACCGCCAGTGCCACCGTCGCCGGCCCCAACAGGAAGTGAATGAACTGGGCGCCTTCGAAATAGGTCGCGTAGTCGGTATCCGTCAGCCAGAGAAAGCCGATGATCAAGGCAATCGACACCAGCACCGGATGGGCAAGAGACGCGCCACGAGCCAGGCGGTTGATCACGGTCGCCAGCAGAAAGGCCGCCAGCGTCAGCAACAGGTGCAGCAGCGGAGAGGCACTGAGATAGACCCAGAGAGCATCCAGAGGGGCGAGATTCACTGTTCCCCTCCCTTGCCGGCCACCGGGCCTTGCAAAGATGAACGACGATCTATCAGCCGCTGCAACAGCCAGGCTGTCACGAACTGCGTCACGGCGATGGACACCACCAGGGTCACCGCGATGGCGAGCAGGTCCTGAGCGATGAGGTCCAGATGCACCATGACCCCGACGCCTGCCGGGACGAACAACAGCGAGAGATGTGCCAGCAGGCCATTGCTGGCAAGCCTGAGACTGCCGGGCACTCGTTCACGCAACATGGCGCGGAGCAGCTGACGTTGACCGGCATCGTTGTCCGAGATGCGTACGGCGTCACCTTCCCTGTCCGGCGACGGTATCAATCGCTTGCGCAGACGGCCACGCACCATCAGCGCCAGCAGCAGGATCAGCATGCCCAGTACCGGTCCAGGCACCGGCAATACGAGGGCACGTCCCAGCACCTCGCCCACGAACTGACATGTCAGCAGAATGCAGAACCCCTTGATCAACTCCATCTCCGGCCAGTCTCCCCCATCAAGGCACTCATCTGACGTGCGGTAAAAGGCCGAATTGTGCCATAGATGCCCAATCACGGCACGGTGATACCGGGCCGTACCCGCCATGGGCTCGACGTGAGCTGCATGGCGCAGCCCTGGATGCACGTCGAAAGCCCGGCAGTGGCGGCAACGCTGGCTTATGGTAGTGTTCTGACTCGACTGAACCGCTACCTTCTCCGGCAAGGACACGCCTACGCGATGCCAGAATCCTTGATGCTTGATACTTCCATCACTTCGGAATGGGTCGAGACACTTCGACGCGAAGAGGACCATCAGGCCCGCATGCTGCTGGAGCTGGCAGCAGATCTCGCCGGGACTCCCCTCGCCTTGATCAGCTTGCGCAACGCACGTCATCTCAAGCGTTGGGTAAGCCTGGACGACAGCATTCCCGATACCCTTCCGCTGCACGATAGCCTGTGTGGTCTGGCCGTCATCAAGGGAAGGCCTCTGGTGACGCGCGATGCCTATCAGCATGCTGAACTGCGCGATACCTGTTCGGTGAAGGGGGATGGCATACGCTTCTATATCGGACTGCCACTGCATGATGCCACTGGCGCTGTGGTCGGATGCATGAGCATGTTCGACACCTCTCCACGCCAGTCGCTGCCCGACGATGACACCTTGGCGCGGCTTGATCAGCTCGCTGGAATGATCAGCGAGGCGCTGAAGCGCCTCATGCAGAGTGCCCAGCTCAGTGCAGCCTTGCGCGACAGCTATACCCGCGCCAACTGGATACTGCGCAGCATTTCCGATGGCATCATCGAATGGCAGCTAGGCAATGAACGCCTGACGATATCACCACGCCTGGAAATGCAGCTGGGCTACAGCGCCGGAACCCTGGACAGCCGACTCGAGGCGCTGCATGAAAGAGTCGCCCCCGAGATGCGCGAAGAGTTCCAGGCGCTTCTCGCGATACAGCGCCTGCAGGAAACCCCGTTCAGCATTGAACTGCGCATCCGCACCCGCCAGGGAGACTACCGCTGGTTCAAGTTGCGTGCGCAGTTCCAAGTGCGTGATGACGCGCCCTATCGTTTCATCGGCTCTCTGCTCGACATCCATCAGCAGCACATGGCCGCCGTGGCACAGGCCGACAAGCTATGTCGCTACGAACGTCAGCAGGCCGTGCTGATACGACTCGGCAACGCCCACCATGCCGAGGGCGCTCGGCTCGAAGATCTGATGCCATGGATCTGCCAGCAGGTGGCGGATGCCCTGCAGGTACGCAAGGTCAGCTTCTGGAAGATGAATCCCGAGGGAACCCGGCTGTCACTGAGTCATGTACACGACGGTGAACTGCCTGCCCCGCACGATGCGACCTCTCGGGCATACCCCCGAGAGCTGTGTGACAGCCAGCTGGGAGAGTATTTCACCGCCCTGAAATCCGAGCGCATCCTGGCGATCAGCGATACCCAGCAGGCCAGCAGTGGGCTGTTGTTCAATGGCTATTTCAGCACGGACCTCCAGGCAATTCTCGATAGCCCCGTGCGCATCTCCGGCAAGATTCGCGGGGTGATCTGTTGCACGGAGTGTGGCGGTCCACGCGAATGGGCGGAGGATGAGCTCGCCTTCCTGAGCTCGGCCTGTGATCACGTCTCACAGCTTGCCACCGAGCTTGAGCGTCACGCGACCCAGGAGCGACTGCGTGCCAGCGAGCGTCGCTATCGCGCCACCTTCGAGCACTCCGCCGTCGGGATGGCGCACATGTCCAAGGCGGGCCAGTTGTTGAGGGTCAACCAGCGACTCGAGGACATCCTCGGCTACCCGAGCACCACGCTCGAGGGCTGCTATATCCGCGAACTGATCGAGCCGGAAGACCTGGCATCGCTGCAACGACGCCACCTTGCCTTGATCGAGGGCGGTATCAGTCACTTCACCCAACGCTGCCGCTTCCTTCATGCACGGGGCAACACGGTGCATGCCGACGTCAGCGTCTCCTCCGTCGATACCACCCCGGTGCAGGACGGCTATACGCTGGTCGCTCTGGTCGACAAGACCCATAGTCACACCATGTCCCAGCGACTGATCCATGAAGCCAACCATGACAGCCTGACAGGGCTTCTGAACCGCGCCGCCTTCCGTCGCAGATTGACGCAGTTCTGTGACGTAGTGCGCGAGGACCACTCGCAACATTGCCTGGCCTATATCGATCTTGATCAATTCAAGGTCGTCAATGATACCTGCGGACATTCCGCGGGCGATGCCCTGTTGATCCAGCTGGTTGACGTCATCGGCAATGATCTACGCCCACAGGATCTTCTGGCCCGTCTCGGGGGCGACGAATTCGGTCTGTTGATGCCCGGCATGACACTGGACGAAGCGGAACCGCTGCTGGAGCGACTGCGCCAGAGCGTGGCCAATTTCCGATTCATGTGGGACGACAAGCTGTTCAGCGTCAGCGCCAGTATCGGCCTGGTCAGCATCAGCAACGGCCAGAGTGATCCGCATCATCTGCTCAGCGCTGCCGATGCCGCCTGTTATGAAGCGAAGGACGCTGGGCGCAACCGCGTGCATCGCCATAGCGTGAGCGGAGACGAAGTCACTCAGCGGATGGAGGAAATGCACTGGGTCGCCGAAATCACCGCCGCGGTGGAAGCGCAACGTCTCGTGCTCTATCACCAGCCCATCGCCAGCACACGCACCAGGCCGGGCACCCCTGATGAGCAGCACTATGAAGTGCTGGTGCGCATGCTGGGGCGTGACGGCAGCATCATCGCCCCCGGGGCCTTCCTGCCCGCGGCAGAGCGTTATGGGCTAGCTGCCACCATCGATGAATACGTCATCCGGCATTATCTGGCCTGGCTGCAGTCGCAACCTGCCCACCTGGCCAGCCTGACACGGGTGTCGCTCAACCTCTCGGGCCACTCCATCAGCAGTCCCAATTTCCGCGACATGCTGGTCAGCCTGGTACGTGACAGCGGGATTCCCGGCCACAAGCTGTGTTTCGAGATTACGGAAAGCGTGGCCATCACTCGCCTGGGCGATGCTCGCACCTTCTTCGATACCCTGGGAGAGCTGGGGTGCTACTTCGCACTGGATGATTTTGGCAGCGGCGTATCGTCCTTCGGGTATCTCAAGAGCCTGCCGGTGAATTATCTCAAGATCGATGGTGCCTTCATTCGTGACATGGACACCAATCGTGTCTCCTACGCCATCGCGCGCGCCATCGCCGAGGTGGCCCGCGAAATGGGCATGCAGACCATCGCGGAATTCGTTGGCAGCGAGGAGGTACTGGCATGCGTGACGTCCATCGGGGTCGACCACGTCCAGGGCTATGCCATCGGCAAGCCTTCCCCGCTGGTGGCAGAAAACTCGACGCTGGCTCACAAGGCTTGTGTGATGACATCGCAAGGCATCGCCAACAACCGCCCGGGGACGCAGCTCACGTCTTGAGCGACGCTAACGATCACGCTCGCTGTGGTCCTTTCGATATCATGTGGCAGCCCTCGACACGGCCCCTCTCTCATGAAGGCGGAGTCTGGACGAACCTATAAAAGAGACTGACCGCATGGCAATCAGTCTCTTCGTCAGGGTTGTATAGATGCTTGTTCAGACATCAGCAAGAACTAGACCTTGGTTACGATAGTTTCTTCACCCACAGCGCCGCAGCGTCCACGAGTTTCTGGTGCGCGTGCCGGAAGGCCTCTTCACTCTTGCGATAGGGATCCGGAATCTCTTCGCCCTGCCCCCCCGCCAGCCAGCGGCCGAACATCATCGTCTTGCCACTGACTTGCGGGGCCATCTGGTTGATGGCACGACGATGACCATCGCTCATGACCAGAATCAGATCCGCCGCCGTCAATATCTCGACCGATACCTGCCGCGCACGATGCCCATCAACCTCCAGACCGGACTCGAGAGCGAATCTAGCCGCCGTGGGTTCGACAGGATGATCGACCAATGCGCCCACACCCGCCGAGTGAACCGTCTTGCCCGGCAACGCTTGCTTCAGCAGTGCCTCACCGACCGGACTGCGACAGATATTGCCGGTACACACCACCAGAATATTGTTGAACACGCTGACTTCCTCTTCCTTGTGACGCTTGCACTCATGTCGATGGCCCGGGGGGAGATGCTTACCCGCGTCCGGACACCAGAGGGACATTGTCGCATGCCGGCAGCCCGTGCGGCAGGCTTGCGAGGCTCGATGGACGCAGCCTGTGACGTTTCAAGGGGGACGCGCGTGCTCGAATGGCAACACTGAGATGACGCCAGATCGATCACCTCGGCTCTTGAAGGTCAGCGACGGCATCTCCAGTTCTTGTCGCGTAGCCAATGAGGTGGCTGATCCAAGGTCGATGTCGCTCATGTGATATCTGCCGCTCGGCCACTCGCTGAACCAGCACCCAAATAGGGAGGCAAGATGAGCAACAAGACACTGACCGCGACCAATCCGGCCAATGACAAGGTTCTCAATGAATACGCCACGCTGAGCAAGGACGAGGTTCAGCAGAAACTGGAACAGATGCGCAATGCCTATCCGCAATATCGTCAGCTCTCGCTGGAAGAACGTGCGAAACGTCTGCACGCACTGGCAGACCTGATAGATCAGCGCCAGCAGGACATTGCCACCTTGATCGCCCATGAGATGGGCAAGCCGTATCAGCAGGGCATCAGCGAGACGCAGATCTCCTCCAGCATCGCGCGTTTCTACGCCGACAACCTGCCCACGTTGATGGAAACCGAGCAGCGCGACGTCGAGGGTGCCGTCAGAGCGAAGATCGTCAAGGACCCCATCGGCGCAGTGCTGGGCGTGATGCCGTGGAACTATCCGCTCTATCAGGTCATCCGCTTCGCGACCCCGGCACTGGCAGGTGGCAACGTCTGCCTGATGAAGCATGCCTCCAACGTCCCGGGTTGCGCTGAGCTGATCACCCAGCTGTTCCACGAGGCCGGTTTCGAAGATGGCGTCTTCACCTGGCTGCCGGTGGGCTCGGAGATGATCGAAGACATCATCAATGATCCTGTCGTGCAGGGCGTGACCCTCACCGGCAGCGAAGAGGCAGGCCGCAAGGTCGCCGAGCAGGCCGGTGCGGCGCTGAAGCCCAGCGTGCTGGAACTGGGGGGTATCGATCCGTTGATCGTGCTGGATGACGCCGACATCGAGCGCGCGGTGGATCTCGCCATCGCCGGACGCTTCGACAATACCGGCCAGAGCTGTGCCGCCTCCAAGCGCTTGATCGTCGACAAGTCAATCGCCGAGGACTTCTCCAGACGTCTGATCGAGAAAGTGAAGGACATGCGCATGGATGACCCGCTCAGCGAAGGGGTCGATATCGGTCCGATGTCACGCAAGGACCTGCGCGATGACCTGCATGATCAGGTGCAGCGTGCCATCAAGGCTGGCGCCAAGCTGGAATGCGGTGGCGAAATTCCGGATCGCGAGGGTGCCTGGTATCCGCCGACGGTGCTGACCAACGTCACCCAGGGCAATCCAGCCTTCAATGAAGAGCTGTTCGGCCCGGTCGCTTCCGTGGTGGTCGCGGACAACGAGGCACATGCCATCGAGCTCGCCAACGACTGCCCCTACGGTCTGGGCAGCACGGTGGTGGCCAAGGACGACGAGCGCGGCGAGCGTGTCTCGCGTCAGCTGGAAGCCGGCATGAGCTTCGTCAATCGCCCGACCACGCCCTTCGCCCAACTGCCCTTCGGCGGTGTCAAAGGCAGCGGCTATGGTCGTGAGCAAAGCGAATATGGCTTCGGTGCCTTCATGAACATCCGCACCGTCTATGTCGCCAAGCACTGAGGTGACACGTCATCGACGTCCTTGAGCACTGAGCTCTCGAGGCATCGATGTCGCGACGTCAGGCAGCCCATGGGCTGCAATCAACAACGCCCCGCTTTTCAGCGGGGCGTCTTGCGTCAGAAGGCTCCCAGGCTCTGCACGAGCGCCGGCATCAATTATCCTGTCTGCGTGCCGTCAGCCGTCTCCATCAACGAGACACGCAGCCCTGCAGACAGGCTTCGCCTTCCAGCTGCACCGTGACGTGCGAGATCGCATGGGTATCGAGCAGATAGGCCTGGACCCGCTCAAGCACCTCGCCGGGAATGCCGGTATCGGCCACCACCACATGCAGGCTGGCAACCGGGGATTGAGGCGTCAGGCCCCACAGATGGAGATCATGCACACCATCCACTCCCTCCAGTGTCAGTAGACCCGCCTGGATTTCCTCGTGGTCAAGTTGCTCCGGCGTCCCTTCCAGCAAGGTATGCGCCGAGCGTTTCACCAGCGACCAGGCACCGCGCAGTATCAGTACCGCTGCGAGCATCGACAGCAACGGGTCGGCCTGATTCCAGCCGGTGGTCATGATGACCAGCGAGGCAATGATGGCCGCCACGGAACCCAGCAGGTCGCCCATGACATGCAGCAGGGCGCCGCGGAGATTGAGATTGTCCTGATCTCCCTTGTGCAATATCCAGAATGCCGCGATGTTGACGACAAGTCCGAGCACGGCAATCGCCAGCATCGGCCCTGCCAGCACCTCAGACGGCAGCCACAGGCGCTTGAGGGCAGCCATCACGATCGCGACCCCGATGACCAGCAATGTCAGGCCATTGACGAACGCGGCGAGCACCTGAAAACGCGCATAGCCGAAGGTCAGCTTGCGGGTCGCTGCGCGATGTCCGAGGCGAAACGCTCCCCACGCCAATGCCAGCGACACGGTATCACTGAGCATATGGCCGGCGTCCGCCAGCAAGGCCAGAGAGCCCGCCACCAGTCCACCGACGACTTCCGCCAGCATGAACCCGCCGGTCAGCCACATCGCCAGCATGACCCGCCTTTCGCTGTCAGCAGTCACTTCAGGTGCATGGTCATGATGTCCATGACCATGTGAATGACCGTGTGAATGACCATGCGCATGTACGTGTCCGGATTCATGCCCATGATCTTTCGATGTCGTGTCCTGCGACGATGTCGCCATCCAGCCTCCTGACCACCATTCCTGCATTCGTGAAAAGCCGCGAGATCAATCGCTGCAACGCTATCGATTTCCTCTGCATTAGGCTTATCCTGCCACGGAATTCAAGCTCCATTGTTGAATTTGCAAGTTCCGATATATGACAGCACCGCCTGTATCAGCTTGTTAGGATAGAGATCAGACATTCCCATGCCCAAAGGAACCGACGCCACCCCATGAGCACCACTACCGAGACGACGCCTTCCCGCTCGCCTTTCAAGGCCGATCTGTTGCTTCTGCTGGTCACCATCATCGCCGCCGCAGGCTGGATCTTCTCCAAGGAAGCCATGGCCGGGATGCCCCCGCTACTGTTCATCGGCAGCCGCTTCCTGCTGGCAGGCCTCATCCTGGCGATCTTCGACGCTCGCTCGCTGAGACAGCTCTCCACTACTCGCAAGCTGCGCGCCAGTGGAGTCGGCATCCTGTTTGGCGGTGCCATGGCCTGCTGGTCATTGGGGGTGGCACTGTCCGAGCAGCTCGGCGTGATCGCGTTCATCAACAGTTTCGGGATTCTGATGGTACCGGTGCTCGCCCGCCTGCTGTTCAAGGACAGGCCGCCGATGAGCACCTGGATCGCCCTGCCCACCGCCCTGCTCGGTTTCGCGCTGTTGGGCATGGGACAACCCGGCGCTACGGAAAGCTTTCATATTGAACCGGCACAATGGCTCATCTTCGGGGCTGCCTGCCTGTTCGCCCTGGTGTTCAACTTCAATTCACGTCTGGTGCGCAATATCCCGGCCCTGCCGCTGACTGCCATCCAGCTGATGACCACCGGCGTCACCTGCCTGGTGCTGTCGGCCATCAGCGAAAGCTGGCCGGCCGGTATCAGTCTCGACATCCTGAGCTGGTTTCTGGCCAGCACTCTGATCGCCAGCACCCTGCGTTTCTTCCTGCAGATTTACGCACAGAGCCTGACTACGCCCAGCCATGCCTCGGTCATCCTGATGCTCGAAGCGGTCTGGGCAGCCCTGATGTCGGCGGCCTGGTTCGGAGAGCGCATGACCCTGATCCAGATGACAGGCTGCGGACTGATCTTCATGGCCCTGCTGATCAATCGCTGGCAATGGATCGCGCGTCTCTGGCGTCAGCGACGGGTTGCCTCGTGAGTAAAGCGTCCTGACTTGAGTGTCAGGCATGTCGCCACCATGTCTGACGCTTGAGCGTTTGATTTCCCGCCCCATTCCTGTCACCGGAGCCCCCATGACCCCCACGCTACTCGGCGTACTCACGCTGCTGATGGCAGCCTTCACCCTGCTGCCACTCACGCGCCTGCGGCATTGGTCCGTCCGCATCATGGACTTTCCCCGCCTGCAGCTGGCGGTACTCTGGGCGGCCCTGCTGGTGGCCGACCTTCTCGTTGGCGAGCTCGCGACAGGGCTGCGACTGACGCTGGCTTTCATCGCACTGGCAGGGCTCATCTACCAGGCGCAATGGATCATTCCCTACACCCGGCTCGCCCGCTGTGAATCGGGCGTCGCGCAGCACAGTGACCCCGCACGTCATGTGCGTCTGTTGACCGCCAACGTGCTGACCAGCAACCACGACAGTGACGCCCTGCTGGCGATCGTCAGGCGCGAGCAACCCGACGTTCTCGTCACCCTGGAGTCCGATGGCTGGTGGGAAAGCCGCCTAGATGTCCTGGAGGGAGATGAGCCGGAGCATGGCTACCGGCATACGCTCAAGTGCCCGCTGGACAACCTCTACGGTATGCATGTCTATTCTCGTCTGCCCCTGCACGACGCCTGCATCGACTACCTGGTTGAAGATGACGTGCCCTCGATGCATGCCCATCTGGAGCTCAAGAGCGGCGATCGCATACGCGCTCATTTCCTGCATCCCGCACCGCCCAGCCCGACCGAAAACGAGGAGTCCAGTGAACGAGACGCGGAGCTTGTCATCGTGGCCAAGAGCGTGGCCGAGAGCGAGCAGCCCATCATCGTGACGGGAGATCTCAACGACGTGGCCTGGTCTCGCACCACACGCCTGTTCCGCAAACTGTCCGGCCTGCTGGACCCACGCGTCGGCCGTGGCATGTTCAATACCTTCCATGCCAGCATTCCCTTGCTGCGCTGGCCGTTGGACCACCTCTTCCATAGCCGGCATTTCAGCGTGGTGCGCGTGGCTCGCATGGAAGCCTTCGGCTCCGATCATTTCCCGCTGCTGACGGAGCTGGCACTGACCCCGAACCAGAAGACGAATCACGCCGATGAAAGGCCCGAGCCTGACGCGGAGGATCACGCCGAAGCACGCGAGACCGCAGAAGAGGAAGACGTCAGTCATCAGGATGTCCCGACGCCCGGGCGTTGATCACCGAAGTCGGCTCGCGGCTCTGCCTGCCGCCCTGTCTGCCCCCCCCGGCCGGGAAGCGCCGGGATGGAGCGGCACCCCACCCTGATCTGGTATGCTGCGCGCCATTGACGCCATGCATGGCGCGCCACGCAACTTCAAGACATCCTCAAAGACCGGACCCACGCCCGTGACCAACAACGACATCATCCGTCGCCTGCGCTACGCACTCAATCTCTCCGACAGCGACATGATCAACACCTTCGCCGCCGCCGACCACGAAGTCACCCGCGCCCAGGTCAGTGACTGGCTCAAGCGCGATGACGACGATGCCCAGCAGCGCATCAAGGACATCGATCTGGCCAGCTTCCTCAATGGCCTGATCAACGTGCGCCGGGGCAAGCGCGAGGGTGCTCAGCCCGCACCGGAAAAGCGTCTCGACAACAATCTGATCCTGCGCAAGCTCAAGATCGCCTTCGAGCTCAAGGACGATGACATGCTGGATCTGCTGGCGCTGGCCGGTTTCGAGATGATCACCAAGTCGGAACTGTCCGCCTTCTTCCGCAAGCCGGACCATCGCCACTACCGCGAATGCAAGGACCAGATCCTGCGCAATCTGCTCAAGGGCATCGAGCTGCGTCACCGTCGCCACGACCCGGAGACCGAGCAGCACGCCGTCGACCCCGCCTGAAGCCTCCGCCAGCCAGACACGACAACGCCGCTTCGTCGTGAAGCGGCGTTGTCGTGTCTCAAGGCATCATCACCGGGCCTGATGTCCGGCGCCCACCCGTTCAGCATCTAATCATCATCGCCGTCTTCGGCACTCTTCAGACGCGCCTTGCGTTCCTGCTCCTCTTCCATGGCGGCCATGATGTTCTCGAGCAGCGCATCCACGTCCGGTGCCTCGGGGTCATCCTCGAAGAGACCCGTCAGCTCGACATCCGGGTCCATGTCACCGGCCTCGAACAATGCCCATATCTCATCAGCGTAGCGAGTCTGGGCAAGTTCCGGAGCGAACATCGCGTAGTAGGCAGTGATGTTGGCGACATCGCGCGCCAGCATGCTCTTGGCATTGTTGTTGGCCGCTGCGTCCACCGCCTGCGGAAGATCGATGATCACCGGGCCGTAGTCATCGACCAGCACATTGAACTCGGACAGATCCCCGTGCACCAGGCCGGCATGCAACATGCGAACGATATAATGCATCATCAAGGCGTGGTCTTCACGCGCCTGCTCCGCCGACATCGAGACATCATTGAGGCGCGGTGCCACATTGCCATCGTCGTCGGTGACCAGCTCCATCAGCAGCACACCGTCAAAGCAGCCGTATGGCTGAGGCACGCGCACACCGGCATCGGCCAGACGATAGAGGGCATCCACCTCGGCGTTCTGCCAGGCGGCTTCCTGCTGATCGCGTCCGAAACCGGAGCCCTTCTCCATCGCCCGCTGACGACGGCTGTTGCGTACCTTGCGGCCTTCCTGGTAGAGCACGGCCTGCTTGAAGCTGCGCTGGGCAGCATCCTTGTAGACCTTGGCGCAGCGAATCTCTTCTCCGCAGCGCACCACGTAGACCGAGGCTTCCTTGCCACTCATCAAGGGGCGAAGCACTTCATCGACCAGTCCGTCATCTATGAGCGGCTGGATTCTCTTTGGCGTTTTCATCGCGTTCTTATACGCGTTTTCGCCTCGATCGGGAATCACCCCATCACAATTTTGTGACATGACAGACGCGAAAGCCCCCGGCATCCAGAAGGATACCGGGGGCTTTTTTCATGCCACCACACCAGACCTGGCATGGTATGACGACAGGTGTCAGGCGTTCTTCAAGCTCTGCATGTCGATGACAAAGCGGTATTTCACCTTGCCCTGCTGCATGCGCTCCCACGCCTCGTTGATATTCTGGATGTCGATCATCTCAATATCGCAGGTGATGTCATGCTCGGCACAGTAATCGAGCACTTCCTGGGTCTCCGGCATGCCGCCGATCAGCGAGCCCGCCAGCACGCGACGCTTCATGACCAGATTGCCGCCCTGCAGTGCGGGGTCCACCTCCTGTACCAGCCCGACGAGAATATGGGTACCGTCGTACTTCAGGGTATTGAGGTAGGGGTTGAGATCGTGCGGCACCGGTACCGTATCGAGCAGGAAATCGAAGGTTTCGGTCGCGGCGGCCATCTGCTCATCGTCGCTCGACACGATGACGTGATCGACGCCATTCTCGCGCGCTTCCGCTACCTTGGCTTCACTGCGCGTGAACAGGGTGACTTCACAGCCCATCGCCTTGGCGAACTTGATCCCCATGTGGCCCAGGCCACCCATGCCGATCACGCCGACCTTGTCGCCGGACTTCACGCCGTAGTGGCGCAGCGGAGAATAGGTCGTGACACCGGCACACAGCAGCGGCGCGGCCACCGCCGGGTCCAGCTTGTCAGGGATGGACACCACGAAGCGCTCGCTGACGACGATCCTGTCGGAATAGCCGCCTTGCGTGAGGCTGCCATCGTGGCGATCCGGGCTGCCGTAGGTCATGGTCATGCCCTCGAGGCAGTATTGCTCGAGCCCCTCGTGACAAGCGCTGCACTCACGGCAGGAATCTACCATGCAGCCGACACCGACCATGTCACCCACCTTGTACTGGCTGACATCATCGCCGACCTGGGTGACTCGCCCGACGATCTCGTGACCCGGCACGAT
The DNA here is from genome assembly GCF_027947415.1 of Cobetia sp. MMG027. Taxonomy (NCBI): domain Bacteria; kingdom Pseudomonadati; phylum Pseudomonadota; class Gammaproteobacteria; order Oceanospirillales; family Halomonadaceae; genus Cobetia; species Cobetia sp. MMG027. Next base: position 38,019 of record NZ_JAQJIO010000004.1, on the reverse strand, counting down.
GGGATACTGGGTGAAGCCCCAGTCATTGCGACCGACGTGCAGGTCCGAATGACACACACCGCAATACAGGATCTCGATGGCTACATCATCCGGGCGCGGCTGACGACGCTCGAAATTCCATGGCGCCAGATCGGCGGAATCAGACTTGAGTGCGTAGCTTCGGGTGTTGCCGTCAAAGGTGTTCGCCATGCCAGCTCTCCTTGCATCATGAAAAGTATCAACGTGAAGAAGGAGATGTCGCCGCCTGGATCACTTTTCAACGCCCTGACTCCCTGTCTGCTGGCATCTCTGTGTTGGTGTGATCGCAACAGCGCCGCTGTCGTCTCACGACATCACGAACATATCACGCAGCGAAATCACCACTTCTTAATTACTTCTGACGCGATCAAGCAGGAAAAACGCAGTCGTGTTATCATGCCCTTCCACCCCTCACGTCTCGGAACGGAGTCCCGCATGGCCAACACTCGTACTGCTGCCAAGAAGAAAGCACCCGCTGCTGTTGAAACATCCGCCTCGCTGGAAGCCCAGATGCAAGCCTTCCTCGATCGTGGCGGCAAGGTTGAAGTGATTGAATCCGGCGTCAGCGGTCAGATCATCGGCCACAAGCCGACCAAGCCCTCCAATCCCGCTGCCGGCAACTGATGCTTCCATCAGGCCCAGACTCGGCCTGATCGTGGCAAGCTGTCAGAAGATCGCCAGCCGCTGCTCGCCATGATTGGCAGCGGCCGGTCTCTGCCCTCCTCTCGAGATGGCGCTGCCTGGAACAGCTCTGCTTTCAACAGCTCTGCTTTCAACCGATAGCGCCAGACAGGTCAGGGTAGACAGGTCAGAGAAAGACAGATCCGCTCTCATTGCATGGTGTCAGCAGCACAAGCACTCATCGTCGGAGCCAGGCGCAATGCCTGAGTCATCCCGCGACACCTGAACGACTCCCACGCCGCACGCGCCTCCAGTACCTGCCTGCTCTGTTTCAGGCACATCATTCAGCCTTCCGGTCCCTGTGACAGCCAATGTCGAACTCTCCCACGCCCGCAATCCAATCGTCCTTGCTGACATCCGACTCGCCCACGCGCCTCGCCGTCTTCATCGATGTCCAGAATATCTATTACACCACCCGCGACACCTTTGGCCGGCAATTCGATTACCGCCGACTGTGGGCCGAGCTGGAATCCCTAGGCAGCATCACGCATGCCTACGCCTATGCGATTGACCGTGGCGACCCCAAGCAGCAGCAATTCCAGCAACGCCTGCGTGAGATAGGGTTCGAGATCAAGCTCAAACCCTTCATCCAGCGAGGAGATGGCTCGGCCAAGGGTGACTGGGATGTCGGCATCACGATCGATGTGATGGAAGCCGCCCCCGACGTCGACGAGATCATTCTCGCCTCCGGCGATGGTGACTTCGCCCTGCTGCTAGAGCATGTCGCAGCGCGCCATGCCGTCACGACGCGTGTCTACGGCGTCGAGGCACTCACTGCCCTCGCCCTGATGCGCAGCGCTGATCACTTCCGCGAGATAGATGACACGCTGCTGATGCGCTGAAATCTCGCGTCAACTGCCAGAAGATGACCTTCTGTCGCATCAAACATTAATGATGTCGCATTCAACACGCTCGAGAGAAATTGAGTTGCGCAGGATGAAGGATCCAGGCCCCACGCCAGACGATGCCCTCTTCGAGAAGGCCTTACGGTGGGCCTAACCTTCGCGGAGTCCTCTGATGAATAACAACAACATGTCTGACAGCAGTGCGGTATCACCTGCCACGCTCCGGCGTGTCCTTGCTGCTTCTACCATCGGCAATTTCATCGAATGGTTCGACTTTGCCATCTACGGCTTCATGGCAGTGATCATCTCGCAACATTTCTTCCCGCAAGGCGATCCAACCCTCGCCCTGATCCAGACCTTTGCCGTCTTTGCCGTCTCCTTTGCACTGCGCCCACTAGGCGGCATCTTCTTCGGCACTCTGGGGGATCGCATCGGTCGCAAGAATGTGCTGGCCATCACCATCATCATGATGGCAAGCGCCACCGCCTTGATCGGCCTGCTGCCGACCTATCAGAGTATCGGCTTGCTGGCACCGCTATTGTTGACCCTGGCTCGCTGTGCCCAAGGTTTCTCGGCAGGCGGTGAATATGCCGGTGCGTGCGCCTTCGTGATGGAGCACGCGCCCGATGACAAGCGCGGATGGTATGGAAGCTTCATCCCCGTCTCGACCTTCAGCGCCTTCGCGACAGCCGCAGCGCTCGGGCTTGGCCTGAACAGCCTGGTATCGGAAGCGACCATGCAGGAATGGGGCTGGCGTGTCCCCTTCCTGATCGCCGCGCCATTGGGCCTGATCGGCTTGTACATGCGTCTCAAGCTGGATGACTCACCTGCCTTCCGTTTGGTCCAGCAAGAGCACAACGCCACCAGCGCTCCGCTCATGGAAACGCTGACTATCCACGGCAGTACCATCATCAGCTTGATGGCATTCATCTCTGCCACCGCGCTGTCGTTCTACATGTTCAGCACCTATTTCGCGACCTACATGCAGGTGGCAGGAGGAGCCTCGCGCCAGACCGCCCTTCTGGCCAGCCTCGGTGCTCTCATGATGGCAGCTCTGTTGTGCCCTGTGGCTGGCTACTACTCGGATCTGGTCGGTAGGCGCAATACGATCATCACCGCTTGCGCCAGCCTCGCCATTGCCGTCTTCCCCGCGTATTCACTCGCTGCCAGCGGCACCTTGTGGGCCTCGATGCTCGGTGCGTCATTGATGGCAGTCGGCGCAGTCTTGTGCGGCGTGGTCACCGCCTCGCTGCTCTCGGAACAGTTTCCCACTCGTGTGCGCTATACCGCTTCGGCACTCAGCTATAACGTGGCCTATACGATCTTCGGCGGCACCGCACCGCTGGTTGCCACTTGGCTCATCGACTTGAGCGGCAACCATCTGGCACCCGCCTGGTACTTGATCGCGATAGCTGGAGTCGCCTTGATCGGTGGTCTCAGACTGCCTGAGACGAGTGGCATTTCCCTTGCCGACATGTCGAAGCCCCCTGCTTCCAGTAAATCTGCACCTCTGCCGACGGCATGAGCCGGAAGCTGTCAACTGAACCCACAAGCCTCGCAGGATTGCCACGCACCCACTGATGTCACGCCCAGATCGCTACTGGATGAGGTCATTACCACAACGCCCGCAAGCCTTCCCGTCAGAGGAGGACTTGCGGGCGTTTTCGTCGAGTTGAAGGAAAGTCCCGGACACTGGTGGCGTATGTCGCAAGATTGCCCTCTAGCGTTGTGGTGCGGCGGATAACGTCAACTCGATGGCATCGTGACGCCAGTGTTCATCATCGCAGTCCACTGCACGGCCATTCTGATCGAAGTTGATCCGCGTGATGCGCTGCGCCGGGCTACCCGGTGCCGCATTCAGGGCGACGGCCGTCTCGGCGTCGAACACGCTGGAGGCCAACTCGAAGCTCACGCGCCGGATGCGAATGGCGTACTGGTGAAGGTAGAGCGTGGTCAGCGAATGCGCCGAGAGATCGAAATCGAGAATGCCGGGGAAGCAGTCGCGTCGCAGGTGATGACAGACGTGCAGCACCCGCCGGCCATCGATGCGCCGCACTCGCGTGATGCGATAGACCCCGGCGCCCCGTGCAATTCCCAGACGCTGGGCGATAACCTCATCAGCGGGAACTTCCTGAGCGGCCAGCACCTCGGTGGAAGCGACCCGCTGCTGCGACTGCACCATCTCGTGAAAAGGCAGACATGCCAGCAGGTCATACCTGAGGCGCGGCGGCGAGACGAACCAGCCCCGGCGGTTCTCGCGATAGATTCTCCCTTCCGCTTCCAGCTGCAGCAAGGCATCTCGCAAGGTGACCCGTGTGGTGCCGAACCGCTCGATCATCTCACGCTCGGACGGCAGACGCTGCGAGGCATGCAGCGGCGCTGCTTCAAGATGGTTCAGCAGCCTGCCCTTGAGCCCGGTGACGGGCAAATCCGCCGTGCACGTCAGGGAAGTTGCGTCGTCACCTGTGGGCTCGATCGATGATGAAGGCATGCGAAGTTCCTGAAAGATAACGAAAGAGAGCGATTTCTGGCGAGTCACTTGCATGTCATCCAAGGTGTCCATCATGACAAGGCCCGAGAATCGCGATCGCTGTGGTCTAGTGTAGACGTAGCCAGACGAGTCAGCCCACGCTCGCCGAGCATCATGACACAGGCATGACGATCCGGTGACAGCACAAGGCCATCCTGTGTGATGCGCGTGAGAATCCGAGGCGGATGCCTATCATCGGGACACGCTCTCATGCAGGGAATTGTCAGAAAATCAGCCGGCACCACGCAGCGTTGCGTCAAAACATGTACCGCTGATGGCTGATGGCTGATGGCTCATTGCCACGACACTGACATAGTGACGACACGCGACTGTCACAACCGCTGCGTAAAGTCATGTCAGCCCCGAGACTGAACTAGACCACAGAAATTGAGGTGGCAGATCTCGAGGAAGACTACGCAGGACAAGAACCAGCTTAGACCCCATCTCGCCTGCCTGCTCGCCTCGGCGACTCGCTGGCCAGGAATGCACTCTCGCATCCGTTAATTACCCCGTCTGGGAGGATTGTCATTGAAGTCGTTCACCGCTACCTCGCCCCGTACCGCCGGCCTGATGGTCTCGGCCCTCATGGCCACCCTGCTGAGCAGCGCCTCAGTCAGTGCCGCTGAAGTGCCGGACGCACTGCTCAAGGCCGCCCAGGCAGAAGGCCGCGTCGACAGCGTCGGCATGCCGGACAGCTGGGCCAACTGGAAGGACACCTGGGCAGACCTCGAGTCGAAGTATTCCATCGCGCACAGCGATACCGACATGAGCTCCGCCGAGGAAGTCGCCAAGTTCAAGGCCGAAGGCGAGAACGCCACGGCAGATATCGGTGACGTGGGCTTCGCCTTCGGCCCCATCGCGGTCAAGCAGGGCGTGACTCAAGCCTACAAGCCGACCACCTGGGACGAGATTCCCGACTGGGCCAAGGATGAAGATGGCGAATGGATGCTGGGCTACACCGGCACCATCTCCCTGATGATCAACAAGACACTCGTCAGTGAAGATCAGCGCCCCGCTTCCTTCGCGGATCTCGCCAATGGCGATTACAAGGTCTCCGTCGGCGCGGTCGGCAAGGCGTCCCAGGCCAACAACGCCATCCTGGCCGCAGCCTTCGCCAATGGCGGCAGCGAGTCAGACCTGACGCCGGGTCTGGAAGTGTTCGCCGAACTGGCCCGCCAGGGACGCCTGTCACTGGCCGAGCCGAGCATCGCCAACCTGGAGAAGGGCGAGGTGGAGGTCGCACTGCTGTGGGACTTCAACGCGCTCAACTATCGCGATCAGATCAACCGCGACACCTTCGAGGTGGTCATCCCCTCGGATGCCTCCGTCACCTCGGGCTACGCCACCATCATCAACAAGCATGCCGCTCACCCGAACGCCGCCAAGCTGGCACGTGAGTACATCCTGTCAGATGCCGGCCAGCTGAACCTGGCGGCAGGTTACGCCCGCCCGATCCGTGCCGAGCACCTGACCCTGCCGGAAGACATCGCCGCCAAGCTGCTGCCCAACGAGCAGTACGCCAATGCCCGCCCGGTACAGGACTTCGCCGGCTGGGAAGCCAGTGCCCGACAGCTGCCGCGTCAGTGGCAGTCCCAGGTACTGATCCACCAGCAGTGACCCCCGGCCTCTGTCCAGAGCGGATAGAGCGCGCACCATCCTGACAGACGGCACCGTCCACACGGTGCCGTCTTGAGCTTCACGGAGTCTTCATGTCCCAGCGTGTCATTCTTGTCGTGCTCGATGGCCTCAACCATGCCGTGGGCCGGCATGCCATGGGCTATCTGAGCGCCCTGGTCGAGGCCGGTCGCGGGCAGTACCAGTCGCTGGAGTGCGAACTGCCAGCGATGTCGCGACCTCTCTATGAGTGCCTGTTGACCGGTGATCTGCCCGTCGACTCCGGCATCGTCAACAATGGCATCGTGCGACGCTCGCGTGGCGTGAGCCTGTTCGATCTCGCCAGTCAGCAGGGCCGACGCACCGCGGCAGCCGCCTATCACTGGGTCAGCGAACTCTACGTCGCCGCCCCCTTCGTGCCGGCCAGACACCGGTTGCTCGACAATCCCGAATCCGCCATCCAGGCGGGCATCTTCTACTGGCAGGATCACTACCCGGACGACCACGTCTTCAGCGATGCCGAGATGCTGAGACTGCGTCACGACCCGGACTTCCTGCTGGTGCACAGCATGAACATCGATGACGCCGGCCATCGCCACGGCGGTGAGTCCGCGCAATATCGCAATGCGGCGCGTCATGCCGATGTCGCCTTGGCCGACTACCTACCCTGCTGGCTCGAGGCCGGCTATCAGGTGATGGTCACCGCCGATCACGGCATGAACGCCGACCGCTCACATTCCGGCCTTCTCGAAGAAGAGCGCCGTGTGCCGCTCTGGACCTTCGGCAGCGCCTTCGCCCGCAGCCCCGCCCGCAACCTTCGCCAGCGCGAGCTCTGCGGCACCCTGGCAAGCGTGCTGGGACTGGAGCACGACAAGGCCAGCAACACATCCCTGCTGGCAGGCCCTGGAGGGGACGCGTGATGCCGACATTCCTCAGGCGAGTGCTGACCAGTCCCGCGATGTGGCTGCTGCCCTTCGCCATCCTTTTCTTCGCCTTCCAGATCGCCCCGCTGATCTGGGTGATGATCAGCGCCTTCAAGACCCCCGCAGGCTGGGGGCTGGCCAATTTTCAGGAAATCGCCACCTCCCCCTTCTTCCGCCAGGCCATCGGCCGCAGTCTCGAGATCTCGCTGATGTCCAGCGTGCTGGGACTGGCGATCGCCGCCATGACCTGTCACAGCATGCACCGCTGCGGGCCGGGCCTGACGCGCGCGATGATCGCCTTCACCAACATGACCAGCAACTTCGCCGGCGTGCCGCTGGCTTTCGCCTTCATCATCCTGATGGGGGCCAACGGCATGCTGACCTTGATGCTGGAGCGCCTGGGCATCATCGATGACTTCAATCTCTATTCACGCACCGGCCTGATCGTCATCTACACCTGGTTCCAGATCCCGCTGGGCATCCTGCTGCTCTACCCGGCCTTCAGCACGCTCAAGGGCGAGTGGCGCGAAGCCGCCAGCCTGCTCGGCGCCAACCGTCTGGCCTACTGGCAGCACATCGGCCTGCCCGTGCTCTGGCCGTCGCTGGCTGGCACGCTCACCGTACTGTTCGCCAATGCCATGGGCGCCTATGCCACCGTCTATGCGCTGGTGAACACCAGCTACAACCTGATGACCATCCGCATCGCCAATCTGGTCTCCGGCGACCTCTTCCTGCAGCCGGAACTGGCCAGCGCACTGGCGATGGTACTGGTGGTCATTCTCGTCATCGTCACGCTGATCCAGCAGTGGCTCATGCGCAGGAGCTACCATGTCACTTCCCGCTGAACTGCCGTATCGCCATGGCAAGCCGTTGCTGCCCAGCCTGATGGCGCGTCTGCGCGGGCTCAATCCCTACAGCGTGGTGGTGGGCAGCGTCTTCACGCTGCTGGCACTGCCGCTGGTGGCCACGCTGTTCTACGCCCTTGCCACCCGCTGGGGCGCCAGCCTCACGCCCGATGGCCTGACGGTGAAGTGGTTTCTGGAGCTGTGGACGACCCCCCGCTTTCTCGCCGCATTCGGGCGCTCCCTGCTGGTCGCCGTCGGCGCCCTGATCCTGTCACTGCTGTTGATCGTGCCGGTGGTCTTCCTGGCCCATACCCGCTATCCGCGCCTGGATGGCTGGATGAATGGCCTGATCCTGCTGCCCTTCGCCGTGCCACCCATCGTGTCCTCGGTCGGTCTGCTGCAGCTGTATGCCGGCGGCCCACTGCCGATCATCGGCACGCCCTGGATCCTGATTCCCACCTATTTCACCATCGTGCTGCCCTTCATGTACCGAGCGCTGGCCAACAGCCTGCGAGCGCTGGATGTGGCATCGCTGATGGAAGCCGCCCAGTTGCTGGGCGCCAGCCCGCTGCAGGCCTTCTTCCAGGTGGTCCTGCCCAATATCCGGGTCGGCATCCAGATCGCCGTCTTCCTGGCCTTCTCGTTTCTGGCCGGTGAATTCGTGTTCGCCAACATGCTGGTCGGCACCCGTTTCGAGACGCTGCAGGTCTACCTGAACAACATTCGCGGGGCCAGCGGCCACTTCACCAGTGCGCTGGTCATCACGCTGTTCGTGTTCACCCTGATTCTCACCTGGCTGGGCAACCGCCAGCCCGCCGAGCAGGCGATGCCGGAAGATGACCCCGAGGAGGCGCTGGCCACCGCCATGACGGGAGGTCTGCCCGCCACGCCCGCGAAAGCTGGCCCTGCCGCCCCCCATTCCCGTACCGATTCACGAGGGCACCGCTGATGCTTGCCACCGATATCCCGCAGACCCACTCTCGCCACGACAGCGATGGCCTGCTGACCAGCGCGTTGCGTGAACAGGCCGCCGACCAGCAGTACCTGACGCTCAAGGGCCTGGCCAAGCGTTTCGGCAAGACGCGCGTGTTCTCCGACATCGATGCCGAGATCGCCCGTGGCGAGTTCATCACCCTGCTCGGGCCCTCTGGCTGCGGAAAATCCACCCTGCTGCGCGCCATTGCCGGGCTCAACGACGTGGACAGCGGCGAGATCATCGTCGATGGTCACGACATCACCCGTCTGCCGCCCCAGCGGCGCGGCATCGGCATGGTCTTCCAGCACTATGCGCTGTTCCCCAACATGCGCGTGGCGGACAACGTCGCCTTCGGCCTGCGCATGAAGAAGGTGCGCCCCGAGGAGCGCGAGCGCCGCGTCACGGAAGTGCTGCGACTGGTGGAGCTGACCGACCAGGCACAGCGCTATCCACATCAGCTGTCCGGTGGCCAGCGACAACGCGTGGCACTGGCGCGCGCGCTGGTGGTCGAGCCCCAGATCCTGCTGCTCGATGAGCCGCTCTCGGCGCTGGATGCGCGCATCCGCCGTCATCTGCGCGATCAGATTCGCGACATCCAGAAGAGTCTCGGCCTCACCACCCTGTTCGTCACCCACGATCAGGAAGAGGCCTTGCTGCTCTCGGATCGCATCTTCCTGATGCATCAGGGCAGCATTCTCCAGCAGGGCAACGCAGCATCGCTCTACACCCGACCGGTAGACGCCACGGCCGCAGGCTTCATGGGCCATTACAATCTGATCGGCAGCGAGCTTGCCCGCCCCCTGCTCGGCTATCTGTGCGATAGCCCGCAGGTCGCATTGCGGCCGGAGGCGCTCTATCTGCAGCCGGATAAGATGACACGCCCCCTCCTCCCCGGGCACCTGGAGGCTGGCCTCGACTTCCCGCTCCAGCCATTGCCGGCCAATGTGGGGCCAGCGCTGCCCGGCGTCATCCTGCGCCATCAATTGTTGGGCAACATCGTGCGCTACGAGGTGGATTGTCAGGGACTGCGTCTCAACGTCGATGTGCTCAACCGCAGTGCCCGCCAGCTGCTGCCCGACCATCTGCGCGTGCAGGTGCATGCCGATCTCGACGAAATCCAGGCGCTGGGCACGCACGACACTGGCGACAGGTCACGGGTGGCGAATGGGTGAAATGCACATGAGTGAAGCGCCTGGGGGGGAAGTGCGCGGGCTGGCCATCTTCGATCTCGATGACACCCTGCTGGATGGCGACGCCACGGGGCTATGGACCGAGTGGCTGATCCAGCTGGGCTGGATCACGGACCCCGAGCGATACCGCTCCATCTGGACGCAACAGATGGCAGACTACGCCACGGGCCGACTCGACATGGAAGCGCACCTGAGCCATCTGCTCTCCCCGCTGGCCGGTCGCACCGTCAGTGAAGTCGAGGCCGAGGTGGGCACCTTCCTCGATACCGAACTGCTGCCGCGCCTCTACCGTGAGGGTCGCGAGCGCATCGCATGGCATCGTGATCAGGGCCATCAGGTCGTGATCATCTCGGCCTCGACAGCCCAGCTGGTGGCACCGCTGGCAGAGCGACTGGCATTGGATGCCGCGCTGGCGACTCGCCTGGAGGTCAAGGATGGCTGCTACACGGGACGCGCCCGGGGCATCCGTACCTTCCGCGATGGCAAGCTTGCGGCCTTGACGCACTGGCTGGCAGAGCATCTCGGCCCCGATGGACACAGCCTCCCCACCTGGGGCTATTCGGATTCACGCAATGATCTGGCGTTGCTGGAGTTCGTCGATCACCCGCATGCGGTCTGTGCCGACCCGACCCTGGAAGCCATCGCCACGCAGCGCCACTGGCCGCGCCTGCGTTGGCAAGGTTACGACTGAGGGACTGAGCGCTTTCACTCCCGAAACAGGCGACGACTGACGCAAAAAAAGGCACTCTATGCCCAAGACGAAAGGCAAAGGAAGCCGCAACATGGCAGAGGTCAGGGTCAGTCGGACCGCAAGGGTCCCGGATCCATTACGCGTCAGGCGTTATCACAAGGCACCGGAGGTCGGCCCCCGTGTGCTGTTCTTCAGCGGCGGCACGGCGCTGACGGGCATCTCGCGCACCCTGACGCGCTATACCCATCACAGCATCCATCTGGTGACGCCCTTCGATTCCGGTGGCAGCTCCGCCAAGCTGCGTGATGCCTTCTCGATGCCGGCCATCGGCGACCTTCGCTCACGCCTGATGGCGCTGGCCGATGACAGCGTGCTGGGGCACCCGGAGATCTACCGGTTGTTCACGCACCGTCTGCCTGCCGAAGCACGCCCGGAGATGCTGCAGGCCACTCTGCGGGAACTGGCGGCGGGCCGTCATCCGCTCAGCATGGCCGTGGCGGAGCCCATGCGCACGCTCATCTGTCATCAGCTGGGCTTTCTGATCGAGGCCATGCCGGCAGGCTTCGATCTGCGCGGCGCCAGCATCGGCAATCTGATCATCGCCGGCGGCTACCTGAACCATCATGAGCAGCTCGACCAGATCATCTTCCTGTTCTCCAAGCTGGTGCATGTACGCGGGACGGTGCGCGCCATCATCAATGCCGACTGCCATCTGGCCGTCACCCTGGAAGATGGGCGCAGAATCATCGGCCAGCACCAGATCACCGGCAAGGAAGTCGCGCCACTGGAGAGCCCGATCGCGCGCATTCAGCTGGTCGAGGCCAGTGCGAAGGACAATACGACGGACAGCACCACAGAGCGAGACACGCACAATGACGGCGGTGCCATCGTGCCCGTGCGGCCTGCGCTGCACCTCAACAACCGTCAGCTGATCGATTCCGCGGAACTGATCTGCTTTCCGCCGGGCAGTTTCTACTCCAGCGTCATCGCCAACCTGCTGCCCAGCGGGGTGGGACGCGCGATACTGGCCAACCCCTGTCCCAAGGTCTACATCCCCAACTGCAGTCCGGACCCGGAGCAGACCGGCAAGACACTCGAGCAACTGGTCGCGACCCTGATCGAGACCCTGTGTGCGGACCTGGATGTCTCACGCAACGACTGCCCCAACGAGCATCTGCTCAACATCGTGCTGCTGGACAGTCAGCGTGGCGACTACCCCGGCGGCGTCTCCGTCCCCGCGCTGGAGCGCATGGGGCTGACCGTGATCGACACTCGCCTGATCAGCGAGCAGAGCGCGCCCTACTACGACAACGAACTGCTGGTCACCGCCCTGCTGTCACTGGTATGACGACCGCCACGCGCCGCCTGGCATGACAACCGCCTCGTATGAACAGAACGCCCCCGCCTGCCAGCTGGCAGACGGGGGCGTTCGTTTTTCAGGCTGTGCTCTGAACGGGAGGCCAGGCTTACATCACCCCACGTACCGCCCCGAGAATCACCATCGCCAGCACCAGCTTCCAGGGTGCCAGCGCGAAGCGGGTCAGCGCGATGAAGGCCGCCAACGCGATGACGACGTCCAGACGACTCAGCACACTGGTGGTCCACAAGGGGTCATACAGCGCCATGCCCAGCACGCCGACGACCGCCGCATTGGCGCCCGCGAGCGCAGCGCGTGCTGCGGGCCGTGCACGCAGGCGCCCCCACAGGGGTGCCACGCCGATCAACAGCAGAATCCCCGGCAGGAAGAGACTCAACAGCGCAATGATGGCGCCGAGCACTGCCGAATCCCCGCCCACCTGGGCCATGCCCGCTCCCAGCCAGGCGGCGAAGGTGAACAGTGGCCCCGGCACCGCCTGCGCGGCCCCATAGCCGGTGAGAAAGGTATCGGCCGCGATACGCCCCGTCTCGACGGTGGAGGCCTCCAGCAGCGGCAGCACCACATGCCCGCCCCCGAATACCAGCGCCCCGGCACGGTAGAAGATCTCGACCAGACTGCCGGAGGCCAGCAGCGGCAGCGCGATCAACAGCGCGAAGAAGGCGATCAGACAGGCGCGAGCCAGGCGCGTCGAGACCGGCAGCGACAGCCCCGCTGCCCCCGCCTGCTGGCCAACAAGGGCCGCACTGTCATCACGACACAGCAGGCTGCCGAGCACTGCACCCATCGCGATCACCCCGACCTGCGCCCAGGCGACCTGCGTCCAGGCGACCTGCGCCAGCGCCAGGCCCAGCATGGCCAACAGCGCCAGCCCGGCGCGTCGTCGGTCCGGGCACAGCGTGCGCGCCATGCCCCAGATCGCCTGGGCAACGACCGCCACCGCCACCAGCTTCAAGGCGTGGATCACCCCGGAAGCCAGCGGCCCTTCGAGGCTGGCCGCCACCAGCGCCAATGCCAGCAGTGCCAGCGCAGACGGTAAGGTGAAGCCGACCCAGGCAAGCACCCCACCCATCACTCCGCCACCACGCACCATGCCCAGTGCAAAGCCGACCTGACTGCTGGCCGGCCCCGGCAGGAACTGGCACAGCGCGACCAGCTCGGCGTAGGCCGTATCACCCAGCCAGCCGCGCCGGCGGACCAGCTCCGCGTGGAAATAGCCCAGGTGCGCGACCGGCCCGCCGAAGCTGGTCATCCCCAGCGTGAGGAAGGTGAGCAGCACGTCCCGATATCGCTCGCGAGAGGATACGGCGGTCACACCGTCGGCCTCGTGCGGCGCCTGCCTGGTTGAAACACGATCGTGACTGGATGACATGTGGCGTCTCTGTAGAAGGTGGCGCTGGGTGCATGGACAGGCGTCGGGGGATCAGGAAGTGATCCCTCAGGCGACACCTTGCAAGGTACTCAGGTACTCAGGTACTGCCGGCAGGCGAATCGGATGTTGCGTGTGACTCCTGCGGCAAGGCAAGGGCCATCACGGTACTCGCCGCCACCAATCCGGCCGACCACCACAGGCAGGCTTCCAGCCCATAGGCCTGATAGAGCCAACCGGACAGCAAGGTGCCCAACAGACGCCCCATGGCATTGGCCATGTAATAGAAACCGACATCCATCGACACGCCTTCACTGCGCGCGAAGCGCACGATCAGATAGCTGTGCCAGCTGGAATTGACCGCAAAGACGGCCCCGAATACCAACAGGCCGATGATCAACCATTCCAGTGGCGCCAACCCCAACAGGATGGCACCACTGATATCGGCCGCCTGTGGCGCATCCAGCGGCAGGCTGGCCATCAGCGCCGGCAGCAGTGCCAGGCCGGCCGCCAGCGACACCGTGACCCAGCGGACGCCGGTGGCGCCGTTCAAGCGGCGTGAGAGCGGACCGGTGATGCGCGGCGCCTGGGTCTGGACACCGCCATAGCCGATCACCCAGGCGGCCATGAGTACGCCGACCGTCCAGAAATGCCAGCCATGCACCTCGGCCAGATACACCGGCAAGGCCACCACGAACCAGACGTCACGTGCCGAGAACAGGCACAGCCGAGCCGCCGAGAGCACATTGACCGCTCGCGAGGTCGAGAACATCTCACGGAATGCCGGCTTGCGACTGGCCTTGCTCTGCCCCAGTGATGCCGACAGCTTGCGCAGTGACAGCACCAGTACGCCTGCCAGCATCAGCCACATGGCCATGACGGTGCCCTGGAAGCCGATGAGACTGAGCGCCGCCCCGCCCAGGAAGAAGCCCAGTCCCTTGAGCGCATTCTTGGAGCCGGTGAGCAACGCGACCCAGCGATACAGCGCGCTCTGCGATTCCTCCACCGGCTGCCCCTTGGGCACCAGCACCTTGATGGCGCTCTTGGCGCTCATCTTGTTGAGGTCCTTGGCGATGCCGGACAGCGCCTGGGCGATCATCACCCAGATGACCGTCAGCATGGGTTCCGGCACCAGCAGCATGCCGAGCGCCACCAGCTGCATCGCAAGCCCCGCATTCATGGTGCGATTGAGGCCGAGCCGTGCCCCGAGCCAGCCGCCGACCAGATTGGTGACGACACCGAAGGCCTCGTAGAACAGGAACAGCATCGCCACGTCCAGCGCCGAATAGCCCAGCGAGTGGAAGTGCAGCACCACCAGCATGCGCAGCGCGCCATCGGTCAACGTGAAGGCCCAGTAACTCCCCGTCACCAGCAGGTACTGGCGCACCTCATGGGGCAGCTCTCGCAAGCGGGCAAGCATGTCAGCGCTCCTGTGTGCTGGCGTCGGTCAGATCACCCAGGCCGACTTTCAGTGCCAGTTCCGCGGTGCGATTGGCGTAGCCCCATTCGTTGTCGTACCAGGCGTACAGCTTGAGCTGGGTCCCCGCGACCACCATGGTCGAGAGCGCATCGATGATGCTGGAGCGGGAATCGGTACGGAAATCGATCGACACCAGCGGGGGTGTCTCATACCCCAGCACCCCGGAAAGCTCGCCTTTTGCCGCAGTTTGCAGCGCCTGATTGACCTCCTCCACCGTCACTTCGCGATCGAGCTCGAACACCATGTCGGTGAGAGAGGCATTGGCTAGCGGCACGCGAATGGCGTGGCCGTTCAGGCGGCCTTCCAGCTCCGGGAAGATGGCGCTGATCGCCTTGGCGGAGCCGGTGGTCGTCGGAATCAGGCTCATGCCGCAGGCCCGCGCACGGCGCAGATCCTTGTGCGGCGCATCCAGAATCGTCTGGGTATTGGTGATGTCGTGCACGGTGGTCATGGAGCCATGGCGAATGCCGAACTGCTCCTGAATCACCTTGATCACCGGCGCCAGACAGTTGGTGGTACAGCTAGCCGCCGTCACGATGCGATGCGTCTGGGCATCATAGAGATGATCGTTCACGCCCATGACGATATTGAGTACGCCCGCTTCCTTGACCGGCGCGGAGACCACGACACGCGCCACGCCCTGTTCAAGATAGGCATTGAGCACCTCGGTGCTCTTCTTCTTGCCGGAAGCCTCGATCACCACATCGCAGCCCGACCAGTCGGTGTCACCGATCTCACGCTGGCAGGAGAACGCCGTGCGCTGACCATCGATGATGATGCTCTCATCGTCACTGGTGATTCCCACGCCCGGCGACCACTGGCCATGCACGGAATCGAATTCCAGCAGATGGGCGAAGGTCGCGGCATCGCCACCCGGGTCATTGATGCGCACCACGTCCAGCGCGACATCCTCGCGCAGCTTCCACAGCGCGCGCAGCGCAAGCCGGCCGATACGGCCGAAGCCATTGATGCCGATTCGCAGAGGTGGCAGACCAGCGGGCAGCGTCAGTGAAGCGCTGTAGGACGGAGCATCATGAGCAGGCATCGTAATTTCCTCGTGAGGGTCAATGTGGGATCAGGGGTGTGACGTGTTTCAGGCGGGGGGCTGGGCAGACGCCTCCCTGCCTGCGATGGATAGGGGCAGGCGCGTCATTCGGCGCAGCGCTCGGGACGATTGGGCATGGCTACCAGCCACTGACGCCAGCGCGCCACCTCCTCCTGCTGTGCCTCGCAGGCCGCCATCAGGATCGCGTGCCGCCAGCCCTGCATGGCGGGGCTCAGCCGGTAATACACCCACTGGCCGCGTCGCTCGCTGCTC
This sequence comes from Cobetia sp. MMG027, assembly GCF_027947415.1. Lineage (NCBI taxonomy): Bacteria > Pseudomonadati > Pseudomonadota > Gammaproteobacteria > Oceanospirillales > Halomonadaceae > Cobetia > Cobetia sp. MMG027. The sequence continues at coordinate 22,164 of NZ_JAQJIO010000004.1, read as the reverse complement.
AGGAGTCCGCAGTCGCGCAGCTGTGCGAGATGGCGCGAGACCTTGGGCTGCGAGATGCCGGGGCGCTCTCCACCTGCGTGGGGCGTCTCGTGTGCCGGCATGTCCTGCTCACGCCGCTCCAGCAGCCAGATCAGCTCGCAGACACACAATTCTCCCGTCTCGCTCAGCAATTGCATGATGGTCAAGCGGGTATCTTCGGCCAGACATTTGAATATCCCCAACGGGGTCAGGGAAGCGGCAGCGCCATCCTCCAGCGCCGCATCGCGACTTGACAACTTCATGACAGCTTCCTTGGGCAGAGTGCGAGAGACGCGAGATCGGTGACGATCTGATATATGAAAAATCATATATACGTTTTTCCATATATCAAGTGACATTCTCATGTCAGGCGCGTGACGGCGTGCATGTCTCACTGATGTCACACGCTGGCGTCACTCGCTGGGCTCGTTCGGTATCAGAACGGAAGAGAAGAGAAGAGAAGACAGGCGGAAAATCCTCCTCGCCAGCGGTCGCCGCAAGCCCTCACTGTTGCTTGATCGGCACGCATATGTTTCTGCTGACATGAGAGAATGCGCTTGCGAACGAAAGTCCCGGGGCGTTAATGTGTGCCCATCCGGCACGTGCGGTGCCAATCTGAATCACGCATCCTCAGGGATGCACAGGAGAGTCAAATGGCTGATTTTGCGCAAGTGGTAGACAGCAACTACACCCAAGAAGTCATCGAGAGCGAGCAGCCGGTGCTGGTGAAGTTCTGGGCGCCGTGGTGCGGCCCGTGCAAGATGCTCGACCCGATCGTCGAATCCATCGCCGAAGAACAGGGTGACGCCCTCAAGGTCGTTGCCATCAATGTCGACGATGCACCGGATCTCGCCGCTCAGAATGGCGTCCGCGGCCTGCCGACCATCGCCCTGTTCAAGTCCGGCGAGAAGATCGAAGCCCTGACCGGCGTGCAGCCGAAGGAAAACTTCGATGCCATGATCGCGCGTCACGCCTGATCACATCAGCGCCGGATCTGCCCGGCCTCGAAAACGCCCTCTCGCAGGGCGTTTTTTTTGGACAACACTGTGACTTGCGTTACCCTACCTGTTTGATTTCATTGATAATTGTAGGCGATGAAACATGCCGTCTCCCGAAACGAGACGCTGAAGACGACCGTCACAACCGCCTCACCAGACAAGGAAGCATTGATGCACAACGCCGTCCGTTCGACCCGATATCTGGGCGTGTTCGCCCTGCTCTCAGGCCTGCTGACGGGCTGCGCCACCGGCCATTCCACCCTGCCCGCCACCACCTCGTCCCTCAAACCCGGCCCGGCCTACGGTGAGATGCGCTCGGTGGCCGTGATGCAGATACGTCCCGGCAACGTCGCCGTGACACCCGCTGGACGAGTCTTCGCGACCATCCACCCGATGGATGGCGATCACGACGTGCAGCTGGTCGAGATCACCGGACAGAACAGCTATCGTGCCTGGCCCTCACCCGCCTTCCAGACCCACGCCGGCCGCTACAGCGACGCCACCATCGACTCCCCGCTGGGCATCTATCAGGACGGCCAGGGAGGCCTTTGGATCACCGACATGGGCCTGCATCTGGGCAAGACCCGCCTGTGGGGCTTCGACATTGCCTCGGGCAAGCTGATCACCAAGCTGACCCTGCCCACTGATATCGCCCCTGAAGGCAGCTTCGTGCAGGACCTGGCAGTGGATCGCAGTCGCGGCGTGGCGTATCTGGACGATATCGCCAACCCGGGCCTGATCACCGTCGATCTGGCCTCCGGCGAGGCGTCCCGATTCAGCCAACACGCCGCACTGCAAGCCGAGCCAGACGCCACCCTGAAGATCGATGGCCGTGACATCCCGTTCAATGGCAAGCCTGCCAAGGTGGGCGTCGACCCGATCACTTTGTCCGGCGATGGCGAGACGGTCTTCTTCGGTGCCATGACCGGCCACAGCTGGTACAGCGTCCCGGCCAGACTGCTGCGTGAAGGTGCCGATCACGACACCATTGCCGCCGCCATCACGCGCGTCGGCGACAAGCCCATCTCGGACGGTGCGGATACCGCCGGGGGCATCCACTACTTCACCAACCTCAATCAGCATGGGCTGGATGTGCTGGGGGCCGACGGCAAACTGACGCCACTGGTCCGCGACGAGCGCCTCGACTGGCCGGATGGCGTGCGCATGGCCGCTGACGGCTGGCTGTATGTCACCGTCAATCAGCTGGACAGCACGCCGCCCTTCGCAGGCGGAGAGGACGAGGGTCAGCCGCCCTACCATATCTACAAGGTCTGGCCGACGGACGACTGAGCCAGCAGCCTCTCGACACGACAACGCCCGTGCTCCTTCAGTGGAGTGCGGGCGTTGTCGTGTTGGTCCCCTAAACGGCGGAGGCCATGTCCACACGCGGATATTTTCAATAATCACAAAGGTCTTTTGCGAATCACTCCGTTTATCGCAAAACTCAACCACGGCAGACTGCACAGCATCCAAGACCCACCCATTGCTGATGGAGAACTGCCATGCCTCTTGCCCTGCTGGCGCTGACGTTGAGCGCCTTTGCCATCGGGACCACCGAATTCGTGATCGTCGGACTGGTGCCCACCATCGCTCAGGATCTGAGCGTCTCTCTGCCTTCCGCTGGCCTGCTGGTCAGCCTGTATGCCGTCGGTGTCGCCATCGGTGCCCCCGTGCTGACCGCCCTGACCGGCCGCTTCAATCGCAAGCTGGTGCTGCTGGGACTGATGGCACTGTTCATCGCCGGCAACCTGCTGGCCTGGCAGGCACCCAGCTACAGCTCGCTGATCACGGCGCGTATCCTGACCGGCCTCGCCCACGGGGTGTTCTTCTCCATCGGCTCCACCATCGCGACAAGCCTGGTGAGCAAGGACAAGGAAGCCAGTGCGATCGCCATCATGTTCACCGGCCTGACCGTGGCACTGGTCACCGGCGTGCCGCTGGGCACCTGGATCGGCCAGCACTTCGGCTGGCGCGCCACCTTCCTCGTGGTCTCGGTGCTCGGCGTGCTGGCATTGATCGGCAGCGCCATCCTAGTGCCCAACAATCTCAAGAAGAACGTACCGGCCACCTTCGCCCAACAGCTCAAGGTGCTGACCCATCCGCGCCTGCTGCTGGTCTACCTGATCACCATTCTCGGCTACGGCGGCACCTTCACGGCCTTCACCTATCTGGCCCCGCTGCTGCAGGACGTCAGTGGCTTCAATGAAGGCGCCATCAGTCTGATCATGCTGGTCTACGGTGTCTCGGTGGCCATCGGCAACATCCAGGGCGGCAAGCTGGCTGACCGCATGGGCCCGATTCGCGCCCTGACCCTGATCTTCGGTGGCCTGATCGTCATCCTCGGCGTGCTGACCTTCACTGCCGCCAACCCGATCACGGCCGTGATCACCATCCTGATCTGGGGTGCCTTCGCCTTCGGCAACGTGCCGGGACTGCAGGTCTACGTCGTGCAGCAGGCCGAACGCTTCGTGCCGCAGGCCGTTGACGTGGCCTCCGGCCTCAACATCGCGGCCTTCAACATCGGCATCGCGCTGGGCTCCATCGTCGGCGGCCAGGTGGTCTCCGGGATGGCCCTGACTGACACCGCCTGGATCGGCGCGCTGATCGTCACCGCCGCCCTGCTGCTGACCCTGCTGGCCGGTCGCCTCGACAAGCGTCACGCGTCTTCCATCGCGACCGCCTGATCCGCCCTGCAGCCTCCCGCCATCACGACGTGCTCCCGATTCCGACAGCTCAGCCTGCTGGCTCGGGGGCACCGTCGTCTACCCACCTGCTTGCTGAAGGAGTCCACCATGATCTCCCCGACCCGCCCGCTGGATCGCCTCACCCAGGGCCCCCTGACCCTCGGCGTCGAACTGCCCCTGGACAATGACTGGGTGCGCACTGACAGAGCCCCCTCCACACCCTTCGGCGTCCCTGACATGCGGGCCCATGCCGAGCTGATCGGCCAGGTCGACAGACTCGGCTTCCGCGCCGCCTGGCTGCGTGACGTGCCGCTGTTTGATCCCGCCTTCGGCGATGCCGGCCAAGTCTTCGAGCTGTTCACCTATCTGGGCTATCTGGCCAGTCACACCGACAACCTGCTGCTGGGCACTGCCGCCGCGGTGCTGCCGCTGCGCCAGCCGTGGCTGGTGAAAAAGGCCGCCGCCAGCGTGCAGGCCCTGAGCGGAGACCGCCTGCTGCTGGGTGTCGCCAGTGGCGACCGACCGGCGGAATACCCGCTGTTCGGTGAGGAGTTCTCCACCCGCGGTGCCGCCTTCCGCCACGCGGTGGACGTCATCAAGGGCCAGGCGGATGACGCCTTGCGCGACGGTCAGGCCATCCTGCCTGCCGCGACGCGTCCGCCGCTGTTGAGCGCCGGGCTCTCCCAGCAGACGCCCGAGTGGATCGGTCGCGAGATGGACGGCTGGCTGGCCTACCCGGGCACGCCACAGGATCACATCCGCCGCGTGGCACTCTGGCGTCAGGTCGCCGGCGACAAGCCCTACGTCAGTTTCATCCACCTCAATCTGGAAGACGACCCGCACGCCCCGGTGCGTCGTCATCGCTTCGGGTTGTCGAGTGGCCGCCTTGCCCTCATGGAAGAACTGTCAGCCATGCAGGATGCCGGAGTGAATCACATCGGCTTCCATCTGCGTCGCAATCGCCGCCCGCTCACGGAAACCCTCGAGGAACTGGGCCGTGAGGTACTGCCGCACTTTTCATGAGGGCTGACGGGTCGCACTGACCTGCCCCCACCATGGCGGAAAGGATTCACCGTTCATGCTTGAAGGAGATCCCATGTCAGATTCCACGGAAACCACCACCCCGCAAGACATCCGTCACGGCACCACCAGAGCGCCCGCCTGGGTATGGCAGGGGCCGGGAGAGCCTGAGGCGCTCGAGCAGACAGAGGTGGACATCGGCGCACCGGGAGACGACGAGGTACTGGTCGCCACGCGTGCCATCGGCCTCAATCCCGTCGACTGGAAGTTCATGGCGATGGACAGCGAGCTGTGGCAAGCCGGTCAGATTCCCGGGGTCGATGCCTCGGGTGAGGTGATCGCCTGCGGCGCGAATGTCACCCACGTCTCCCCGGGAGACCGCATCGCGGTCCACACCACCCTGGCGGGGCCGGGGACCTTCAGCAAGCGTCTGCGGGTTCCGGCGCGAGCCGTGATGCGCCTGCCCGTTACCCTGGGCTTCAATGACGCCGCCGCCTTCCCCTGCCCGGCGCTGACCGCATGGCTCGCCATCGAGAAGCTGCCCGTCAAGGCCGGGCGACGCCTGCTGATCACCGGTGCCTCCGGCAGCGTGGGCCGCTGGCTGATCCAGCTGGCCCGACAGCGCGACTTCCACGTCATCGCCGTCGCCTCCGAGAAGCGCCACGCGGACCTCAAGGCGCTGGGCGCCGACGAGACCCTGACGGACGCCGAGCAGCTGGACGCCCCGGTCTACGCCGTGATCGATACCGTCAATGGGGATCACGCCCGCAAGATGACCCGCCACCTGGGGGCCAACGCCCATATCGTCTGTATCCAGGACCGTCTGGAGCAGGCGGCCGCGCCGGCCTTCGATCGCGCCATCTCGCAACACGAAGTCGCACTCGGGGCACTGCACTGGGCGGGTGACGATGAGGACTGGTCACGCCTGGTCGCGGCGGGGGAAGGTCTGCTCGAAGCGATCGCCGATGGCACCCTGAACCAGCCGGCGCCCTGCATCGAATCATTCACGGCGCTGCCAGCCTGCCTTGCCGAGCTGAAGTGTGGCGAACGCCGAGCGCTGAAATTCGTGATCACGGCCAACGAATGAGCGGAAAGGCAGAAGGCACGCGGCCTGGGTGCCATTGTTGCGACAGTGGCACAGGACTGATGCAGCGTCGCGTGGTTGTCATGTCGCTGATCAAGCCCCAGTCATGAGGGGAACACACATGGATACGCGCCCTTCACTGCACCAGACATCGGGCGCGCTCAACAGGAGTTTTTGCATGTCGACTACCCTACCGAATCCCGGCTTTGGCACCTTCCGTCTCGAGGGTGAGACGCTGCGTGACAGCTTAAATACCGCACTGGACACCGGCTATCGCCACATTGATACCGCCCAGTTCTATGGCAACGAAGCGGAAGTCGGACAGATCATCGCTGACAGCAAGGTGCCGCGCGAAGAGCTCTTCATCACCACCAAGATCTGGCACGACCGCCTGGTGCCGGGTGACATGGAGAAGAGTGTCGAGGAGAGCCTGGAACGCCTGCAGACCGATCACGTCGACCTGCTGCTCATCCATTGGCCGTCGCCGAACGATGAAGTGCCGATGGAAGATTACCTGCCGGTACTGGCCAAGCTGAAGGCAGCGGGCAAGGCACGCCACATCGGGGTGTCCAACTTCACCTGCGAACAACTGGAACGTGCCGTGGGCATCGTGGGGCGTGACGAGCTGCTCACCAACCAGGTCGAGGTCCACCCGTTCCTGCAAAACCGCAAGGTGATCGACAAGTGCCACGAGCTGGGCATCGAAGTCACTGCCTTCATGCCGCTGGCAGTCGGCAAGGTGATGGACGATGACACCCTCAAGGCCATCGCCGAACGTCATGACGCCAGCCCGGCGCAGATCGCCCTGGCATGGCTCAAGATGCAGGACATCGTCACCTTCCCGTCCTCCACCAAGGCGAAGAATATCAAGAGCAACTTCGAGGCCTTCTCCATGTCACTGACCGGTGAAGACATGGCGAAGATCGCCGAGCTGGATCGCGGTGAGCGCATCGCCAACCCGGACTTCGCCCCTGACTGGGACTGATGGCCCTCAGGCCTGTGCCTGATGCCGCGTCAGAGAAATGAAAAGGCCTCCCTCGGGAGGCCTTTTGCGTTGCTGTCCATGGATACTGGCCGACAGACTTCGACGCCGCGGCCGGCAATCGCTCAATCCTTTAGCCGCCAGACACGAGTGATGCTCTGCGTACCGGGACGCGGCGATGCCAGGTCATGCTCATGCAGCAGATAGATCACCGTACGCGCCTTGAACCAGCCCTCCAGACGCTGTGCCATGCGCTGTGCCGTGCGCGCATCCAGCCCGGAGAAGGGTTCATCCAGAATCAGCAGCCCCGGATCCGTCAGTACCAGGCGCGCCAGTCCCAGGCGCCGCGCCTGCCCGCCCGAGACCTGCCGACCGCCCTCTCCCACTCGGGTGGCAAGGCCCTGAGGCAGTTGCGCCACCCATTCGGCGAGATCTACCGCCTCCAGTGCCTGCCAGACATCCTCATCACTGGCCTGACGCGCACCCAGCCGCAGGTTGTCGGCAAGGCTGGCATCCAGCAATTCCACCTGTTGGGTCAGGCATCCCACGGCATGGGCCAGTGACTCGGGCGAGCAGGCGTCGATGGGCTGTCCGTTGAGCGTGATGCTGCCGCTCTGCAGCCGAGTCTGGCCAGTCAGCAAGGCCGCCAGCGTGGACTTGCCGGAGCCGGAAGCACCGCAGATGGCCATCTGGGTGCCGGGGGTGATCTCGAGGGTCATCTCGTCAAGCGCCTCGAACCAGGCACCGGGATAGCGCCACGACACCTGCTGGATCTGCACCTGCACGGCACCGCTGGCCAGGGTCTGCCGACCTTCCAGCGGCCGCGTGGCGGAGGACAGCTCATTGAGTCGCTCGGCAGCGCCCAGGGTAGCACCGGCCTGAGTGAAGGCCGCCGGCAATCCCGCCAGGCCCTCACTCAAGGCCATGGCCGCCAGCGGCAGCATGACCATCACCGCCGGCGTCAGTCGCTCATCCGTCATTCCCTGCATGGCGGCCGCCAGCAACAGCAACCACGACAGGCCGATCACCAGACTGGCCAGGCCATTGCCGATGGCCGTGATCACCGCCAGTCGCCACTGATCTCTCAACAGGCGGGTCTCGATCTCATCCAGGCGCTGACGGGCACTGCCCAGCGCCGCATAGGCCTCAAGCTCCGCCTGACCACGCAACGTCTCCATCAGCGCCGAGCGCAACGACTCCAATGTCGTGACGCGCCGCCGACTGGCCACCAGCCCCCAGCGCGCCTGCCCCAGCGTCAGCCAGGCCCAGCCCAGCACCAGGAACCCCGCCAGCCACGCCGCCGTTGTCGGCAGCCAGACAGCGACCAGCGCCACCAGCACCGCGATCAGACCCAGCGCCATCAGTGGCGGAGCCGCCAGACGCAGGTAGAGCGCATCCAGGGTGTCGATATCCGCGGTGAGGCGATTGAGCCAATCACTGGAGCGCCGCGCCGCCACCCGCGCGGGGTCCATCGTCACCAGTGCGGCGAAGGCCGTGCCGCGCAGGCTGGCCAGCAGACGCAGGATGGTGTCGTGGTTGTAAAGCCGCTCCAGATAGCGCGACACGGTGCGCGAGACGGCGAACAGCCGAATGCCGCTGCCCGGGGTGTAGACATCCAGCGTCATGCCCGCACCGGCGGCCAGCGCAGCCCCCGTCAGGGCGGAGGCGGTGATGAACCAGCCGGAAACCGCCAGCAGGCCGAGCGCCGAACAGGCCGTCAGCATCATCAGCACCACGCCGAGTATCAGACGGCGACGGTATTGATCATGCAGGCGCCACCAGGGGGCCAGACGCGTGAGCGCCTCGCGCAGGGTCACGCCGTCAGTCTCGGGATGCGTCACGCTCGTCCTCCTGTTGGCTTGTCGCCGTGGCTGTCATTGGCAGGATTCTCCCCTCCTCCAGCACCAGATGGCGCGTCGCCATGGCGATCAGCGCCCGATGGTGGGTCGCGATCACCAGGGTCCGCCCTTGAGCGCTCAGCCACTCGAAGCCCGCGATCAGATAACGTTCCGTCTCGGCATCCAGACTGGCGGTGGGCTCATCGAGCAGCACCAGCGAGGCATCGCTCAGAAACACCCGCGCCAGCGCCAGCCGCTGTGCCTGCCCACCGGACAGCCCGCGCCCGCCTTCGCCGAGCGGTGTCGCGATGCCTTGCGGCAAGGCGGCAAGCTCGGCCTTGAGCCCTGCGCGCTCAAGCGCGGTGATGATCTCGGCGTCACTGGCCTGCGGCGCGGTGATACGCAGATTGTCGGCGAGACTGCCCTGCATCAGCAGCGGACGTTGATCCATCCAGGCCAGACGCGTGGCGGGGGCTATCTGACGCTGCCCGCTGTCCGGTGCGACGAATCCGGCCATCACCTGAAGCAGCGTCGACTTGCCCGCCCCGGAGGCCCCGCTGACGACCAGCACCTCGCCCTGCCTCAGCGCCAGCTCCAGCGGGCCCAGTACCTGCCCGCGCTCGGGGTGGCTCAGATGGACATCCGTCAGACACATCAGCTCGCCCGTCGCGTCTGGGCGGGCATCGGCGTGACGAGACGGCGCCATGTCGGCAGCCTCGAGAATCTCCATCAGAGTCTCGGAGGCGGCCAGCGCCGAGGCGCGATCATGGTAGAACTGCGACAGGGTTCTCAGCGGCTGGAAGAACTCGGGGGCCAGCAGCAGGATCACCAGCGCACTGAAGAGGGTCAGCTCATCGGCTGGCCCGATGGGAATGTCACCAAGCAGGCCGAAGCCGATGTAGATGGCGACCACGGCGATGGACACCGAGGCAAAGAACTCCAGCACCGCGGATGACAGGAAGGCGAGCCGCAAGGTGCGCAGGCTACGCTTGCGGTAGTCATCGGCCACCAGCGTCACCTCGCGGGTCGCCAGCTCCCCCAGTCCGAACAGGCGCAGGGTGGTGATGGCGCGCACGCGATCCACGAAGTGGCGCGACAGCCGCGCGACCGCCTGGAACTGGTCACGATTGAGCGACTCGGCCCCCATGCCGACCAGCGCCATGAACAGCGGTATCAGTGGCGCGGTCAGCGCCAACAGGATGGCCGCCAGCCAGTCCAGACTGACCACGATGGCCAGAATCAGCAGCGGCGTGATCACCACCAGACGCATCTGCACATGAAAGCGCGCGAAGTAGCCTTCCAGGGCTTCCACCTGCTCCACCCAGCGCTGGGCGAGATCGGCGCTGTGATACTGGGCGGCGCGCACCGGCCCCAGCGTCTCGAGTGCCGTCAGTACCTCGCCACGAATGGCCTGTCGCAGTCGCTGGCTGGCACGCTGGGCCAGCAGCTCCTGACCACCACTCGCCAGCACCCGCGCACCCAGCAACCCCAGCAGGCCGATGAAGGGCCACCACAGCGCCCCCAATGACTCGGGATGCTCGATGGCTTCGGTGATCACCCAGGCCGTCAGTACCAACTGGGCGACCGTCAGGATACCCGCCACGACCCCGGACAAGGCCGCAAACCCAAGCAGGCGACGCTCTCGCGTCGCCTGCTGTCGGAGCCATCTGCCTGCCTGGCGTCGTTCCCGGGTGCTCCGGTCAAGCGTGCCCCGGTCAAGCGTGCCCCGGTCAGGCGTGACCCGGTCTGGCGTGACCCGGTCTGGCGTGACCCGGTCAGCCTTGCCGACCGGGGCCTTGAGTGACTCAGTGATAGCCGACCCCCTGTACCTTGCCGCGGAACACCCAGTAGCTCCAGGCGGTGTAGCCCAGCACCATCGGAATGACGAACAGCACGCCCAGCAGCAGGAACAGCTGCGACTCCGGCGCGGAGGCCGCGTCCCACAGGGTGATGTCCGGCGGCACCAGATACGGCCACTTGCTGAAGATCAGCCCCAGATAGGTGAACAGGAACAGTCCCAGCGTCGCGACGAAGGGCTGCCCTTCCTGACGCTTGTTGACCGCCCGCCAGATCAGCGCCGCACAGCACAGCGCCAGCACCGGGAAGACCCAGAACACGCCCAGATGGTCGAACCAGCGTTCCCGCACATACTCATCCACAAACGGCGTGTAGAGGCTGATGACCGCGAAGCCCACCAGTACGGCGATCAGCAGCTTCGGCGTGATGCGATAGGCCCATTCCTGTACCTCACCCTCGCTCTTCATGATGGTCCAGGTGGCGCCCAGCAGCGCATACCCCGCCACCAGCGCAAGCCCAGTGATCACGGTGAACGGTGACAGCCAGTCGAAGGCGCCGCCCACGTAGACATGCCCTTCGGTGGCGAAGCCCTGGATGTAGGCACCGACCACCACGCCCTGACAGAAGGTCGCCAGGAAGGAGCCGCCGCTGAAGGCGATGTTCCACCAGTGACGATTGCGCGAGGACTTGAAGCGGAACTCGAAGGCAATCCCCCGGAAGATCAGCCCCGCCAGCATCAGGAAGACCCCCAGATACAGCGCCGGCAGCAGGATGGTGTAGACCGCCGGGAAGGCCGCCAGCAGCCCGGCCCCGCCCAGCACCAGCCAGGTCTCGTTGCCGTCCCAGATAGGCGCGACCGAGTTCATCATCACGTCACGGGCGTGCTCATCGGGTGCGAAGGGGTACAGGATGCCCACCCCCAGATCGAAGCCATCCATCAGGATGTACATCATGACGCCGAAGCCGATGATCAGCGCCCAGATCATTGTCAGATTGATCATTTCCATCAGCTCAACTCCTTACCGTGCGGCTGGCATCATCGTCCAGACTCTCGTGCGCGGCGGACAGCGGGCGCATCGCGGTCTCGACATCGTCATGGGGCAGTTCCGGTTGCATGCCACCACGGATGACGCGGGTCAGGTAGTAACTGCCGGTCACGAAGACCACCAGATAGACCAGGAAATAGCCGATCAGCGTGGTAAGCACCATCCAGCCGGTGAGTGACGGCGTGACGGCCTCCTGCTGGGTCATCATCTCGTAGACCAGCCACGGCGAGCGCCCGGCCTCGGTCACGAACCACCCCGCCAGCACGGCGAAGAACGGCGCGACGGACATCAGACGCAACGTCTGCAGGAAGGGGCGCGAGCGATAGAGCTTGCCATTGCGGCGCAGGAAGACACCGATGAAGGCCACGGCGATCATCAAGAGCCCCATCGCCACCATCACACGGAACGACCAGAACACGAACCACACCGGCGGCTGCTTGTCAGGTGCGACCTCCTTGAGCCCCGGCACCACGCCATCGGGGTCGTGGGTCAGGATCAGACTGGCCAGCTTCGGGATCGCGATCTCGAAGTGGTTCATCTGCGCCTCCTTGTCCGGCCAGGCGAACAGCAGGAGCGGCGCGCCCGACTGGGTCTCCCAGTTGCCTTCCATCGCGGCGACCTTGGTCGGCTGATGCTCCAGCGTGTTGATGCCGTGCATGTCACCCACCACCGCCTGCGCCGGTGCCAGCACCAGCAGCAGCCACATGCACATGGACAGCGCACGCTTGTTGGCGTCGACATCGCGCCCGATCAGCAGATACCAGGCACTCACCCCCGCCACCACGAAGCCACCGGTCAGGAAGGAGGCGATCGCCATGTGGGCGAAGCGATACGGCAGGGAGGCATTGAAGATGGCAGCGGCCCAATCCTTGACGAAGAAGTGGCCGTCCACCATCTCCACTCCCGCCGGTGTCTGCATCCAGCTGTTGGTGGAGAGAATCCAGAAGGCGGAGATGAAGGTGCCCAGCGCCACCATCAGGGCCGCGAACAGATGGACCCCTTCCGGCACCTTGCCACGCCCGAACAGCAGCACGCCGAGGAAGCCTGCCTCAAGGAAGAACGCCGTCACCACCTCATAGCTGAGCATCGGCCCGATGAAGTTGGAGCTGGCATAACTGAAGTTGCTCCAGTTGGTGCCGAACTGGAAGGCCATCACGATGCCCGAGACCACCCCCATGGCGAACACGACGGCGAACACCTTCACCCAGAAGGCGGCAAGTCGGTCCCAGGCGGCATTGCCGGTCTTGTAATAAAGACCGTGCAACAAGGCGACATAGGAAGCCAATCCGATGGTGAACACCGGAAAGACGGCGTGGAATGACACGACAAATCCGAACTGTATTCGCGACAGGATCACGGGATCCAGTTCCATGGGCAACTCCTCACGATAACGATCATCAGGATGGCTGGGCATGTTCCTTCTGGCGGGAACTTGTCCGACAGCGGTTTCAAGTTGTTGACGCATCGAGGGCGGAAAGATCTCTCGGAGATATCCCACATCGAAAGAGAAATGATCCGGCACTCACGAGGTCATGAGTCCAAGCATAGAAGTCTGGCAGGTCGGTGTCGCATAGCATGTTGTCGCAGGACAAATTGCCGCAGCGACCCGATGCCCCATATAGAAAAACTCAATAGGACGGTCTTCTCGCAATATTTGACCATGAACATTGCCTCAGGCGGCAAGCTCTCCTTGATCGCTCATCGCCATGATGAGCGCCTGCAGGCCTTCACGACTTGATCCATATCAAGCGCTGAGTTGAATCAGCGCAAGTGGGAATGTTGTGGGAATAATCTGGGATGTGAAAGCAAGTACAAGAGCGAATAACGGCGAAGCGCTTTGCGACAGAGAAACGGGGTCAAGATAATGTGGAGGTTTAGAACAGAGAAGCAGGTCACGCGAGAACCGAGCGAACCATACCGAACACATCGAGACACCTGATTGCCGGGGTGTCTCGATGCATGCCGGTTTCTGCTGGCTTCAGCAAGAGCCGATGCGGATCACACCACGCCTTTCGCCTTCATCTCGCGCAACACGGCTGACACGTAGTGCATTTCCGCCGGGGTGCCCAGCGACATGCGACACCAGCCGTCTGCCGGCGGGAAGGCACGGCCGATCAACACATGACGCGCCTTCATGTCCGCCTGGAATTCCTTGAGCGGCCTGGAAATGCGATGGAAGACGAAGTTGGTCTGACTGGGCAGATACTCCCAGCCCAGCTCATCGAGCGTCGCGGTGAAGATGGCACGCGCTTCGTCGTTGCTCTGCTTGCTGTGGGCCAGAAACTCCGGTGACTGCATCGAGGCCGTCGCCGCCATGACCCCGGGGTAGGACAATGTCATGGCGTCATCTTCCACGTAATGCGAGACATGCTCGAGACGCTCGGCGTCGCCCACCGCATAGCCGACCCGCAGCCCCGCCATGGCGTGGATCTTGGAGAAGGTCTTGAGCACCAGCACGTTCTTCGCGCCCCCCGCCACCAGACTGTCCGCAGAGCGGAAGGCCGGGTCATTGACGAATTCGGCATAGGCCTCATCGATGATGAACAACGTGTCGGAGCGGCTGGCATTGACCCAGGCGTAGAGCGCATCGCTGGAGATGATGGTCGAGGTCGGGTTGTTGGGATTCACCAGATAGACGATGGACGGGCCGGCGTGGTCCGCCACGGCCTGCTGCATGTCAGAGAGCTTGAACGACCAGTCCTCACGCGAGGATGGCACCTTGTTGATCGCCAGATCATAGAAGCCGGCGTACAAGGCACCATCGCCGTAGGTGAGTTCCGGGATGACCAGCTGAGTGTCCGGGGTCGCATGCGCCAGCACACTGGCCCGAATCGCATCGGATGAGCCCGGCGTGAACAGCACGCTTTCAGGGGTCACCTTGTGATGCGTCGCCACCAGTGACTGCAACTTGCCCATGTGGGCGAAGGGATAACGATTGGAATGCGCGATGGACGCCGAGGCCGCACGCTGCGCCGAGGGGGCCATGCCGAGGGCATTCTCGTTGTAGTTGAGTCGCACCGGCGCCTTGGCGGAAGGCGTGAGCGTGGCCGCCGTCGCGGGGGCCTCCTTGGCGAAAGCCTGCGGAATGCCGGGGAGGAACTGTCCGAGGGCCGCGCCGGCAAGCGCTGCGCCACTCATGCCCAAAAAGCCGCGCCGTGAGGGAGACGCCGGCCGCGCCTTGCGCGCCGTCTCGCCGGCGCCCGGCCCTGTCATGCCTTGCTCATGAAGGCTCTGCTGTGGCCCAACCGCCTCTGCTACCACCGCCTCTGAAACGTCAGTCATGTCATGTCCTTGTCGTTATATTTATTGATACTTTATGAGCAAAACCAACATATAAGACTTTCGTAAGCCTCACAATCCATCACGCGGTTGCGCCGCCGTAACCCGATGCCCCGCTTCTCGCAACGCCGCCAGGGGCCACTGCCGGCGGGCATGTCTTTTCCTTGCCTCTTTTCCTTTCCCTTGCCCTTTTTCCCTTGCCCTTTTTCCCTTGCCCTTTATCAGCGAGCCGCTTTTCGCCGGCCGCTTTTCGCCGGCTCTTCCCTCGCACTTCTCTTCAGTACCTATCCAGCACCTCTCCAGCACCTCTCCAGCACCTCTCCAGCGACTTTCTTCAATGCCTCCCTTCAGTTCTTCTCAGCAATTCTTCTCACCAACGCCGGCAGCATGGGCATCAACGCGCGAAAAGTTCCTCGATTCGTGCAAAGTCTGGCGCTGCGCAAAGGTTTTCTGGCATTTCGCAAAACATCGACCGCTCCTCACAGTGAATAATAATCATTCTTATAAAAGCACTCAGGGAACGCCAACGTGTCACATCCATCCGCGCCATCTGCACTGCCGCTTTCACGACTGACCCTCGCCATCGCGCTGGCTAGCGCTGCATCTCCCAGCCTGGTGTCGGCTGACGAGACGCGTGAGCTACAAGCCATGACCATCGTCGGTGAAGCGCAGACCTCCACCACCGAGTTGACCCGTGACTACACGGTCGGCGCCAGTACCCGCGCCAATGGCCTGACGCTGTCACCGCGCGAGACACCGCAGTCGATCAGCTTCCTGACCCGCCAGCAGATGGAGGATGAGGCGCTCACCAGCACCACGGAAGCCGTCAACCGCCTGCCGGGGGTGTCCTCCAATCGTCTCGATGGCACGCGCACCAACTTCCAGTCGCGCGGCTACTCGATCCGCAATTTCCAGTTCGATGGTCAGCAGAGCAACACCAGCAGCTTCTGGCCCTTCGGTGACGCCGAGTGGGACACCGCCATCTATGACCGCGTCGAGGTGATTCGCGGGGCCACCGGCCTGGTGACCGGGGTGGGCGATCCCTCCGCCACCGTCAACTTCGTGCGCAAGAAGCCGCTGGAGGAAGCCGCCGCCAGCGTGACAGGCGCCGTGGGCAGCTGGGACCGCCGCCGTGGTGTGGTGGATGTCAGCACGCCGCTGGATGACGCCGGCAAGGTCGGCGTGCGCTTCGTGGCCGCCAAGGACCGCTCAGAAAGCTTCATGGATGACGTGGAGAATGACCGCGAGACCCTCTACGGGGTGATCGCCGCGGAACTGACACCGGATACCGAACTGAATGTCGGCGTCGAATACCAGCGCTACGACCAGGACGGCGCCTATCTAGGCGTGCCGCTCTACTACACCGACGGCTCGCGGACTGATTTCGATCAGTCAGTCGCCAACAATACCGAGTGGGCCCACTTCTTTACCGAGAACACGCGTGGCTTCGCGGACCTGACCCACTACTTCGCCAATGGCTGGAAGGCGACCGCCGCCTACAGCCACGGCGACGCCAATTACGGGCTGACCTACAACTACCGTGGCGGTTACGTCGACCGTGACAACGGCATCCTCTACTACGACACCAACCGCCAGGTGCCCACCGGCTCCTATCTGCTGGACTACCGCGGAGACCGGACCCAGAAGAACCTCAACCTGAGCGCCGAAGGTCCCTTCGAGCTGTTCGGTCGCGAGCATCAGCTGGGCTTCGGCTATATGCAGCTGAAGGAAGAGTACGAGATCTGGAGTCGCACTCCAGCGAGCAGCGTGCCGGCGCTGGGCAGCTTCACCGATCGTGACGACCCGGCGCTGGCCGAACCCGAATGGGGCGAGTGGGGCCTGAGCGATGACACCGAGACCAGGCAGGAAGGCTTCTACGCCGTCACGCGTTTCTCGCTGGCAGACCCCGTGCATCTGATCCTCGGTGCCCGCCTGACGGATTGGGAGATCGACCAGGACTACCGCGGTGAGCGCAGCTATGAGTACAACGACGAGTTCACGCCCTATGCCGGCCTGATCGTCGATATCACCGACAACCTCACCGCCTACACGAGCTACACGCAGATCTTCAACACCCAGAGTGAGCGTGCCCCCGATGGCGCCCTGCTCGATCCGCTGGAAGGCACCAGCTATGAAGCGGGCCTGAAGGCCGAGCTGTTCAATGACCGCGCTGACGTGTCCTTCGCCGTCTTCCGCAGCGAGCAGGACAATCTGGCCGTCGAGATCCCCGGCGTCTATGTCGCGGGCACCACCGATCAGGCCTACACCGAATCCGACGGCGCGGTGGTGGAAGGGTTCGAGCTGGAAGTGGCCGGTGAAGTCGCCCCGGGCATCAACCTCTCCGCCAGCTACGCGCTGGTGGATGCCGAGGATTCCGATGGCACCCAGCTCAATACCAGCTATCCACGCCAGCAGGCCAAGGTCTACGCCACCTGGCAGCTGCCCGGTGACTGGTCACGCCTGACCCTGGGCGCCGGCGGCACCTGGCAGGGCGGCACCTATCGTGACGCCGATACCCCGACCGGCACCGCCAAGGTCGGTCAGGGCGATGTCTTCCTGGCCAACGCCATGGCGCGCTATCGCATCAATGACCACTTCAGCACCCAGCTCAACGTCTCCAACCTCTTCGATGAGGAGTACTACACCCAGCAAGGCTTCTACAGCCAGTACCTCTATGGTGCGCCGCGCAGTGCCCTGCTGAGCATGACCTACGACTTCTGAGGACAGGCGCGTCATTTCTCATGGCCAGCCCTTCCGATGGCCAGCCTTTCCTCTGGACAGCCTTTCCTCTGGACAGCCCCTCAGGTGCAGGGGCTGTCATCCGCGATCCGATTGAAAAAGGATTCTCCCTTGCGACTCACACGACTTTCCTGCGCCATTGGCCTGGCCATCATGGCCGCCAGTCTCGTGCCTGCCGCCCAGGCACAGGCATCAGCGACATCTCACGCTGACACCCCCTCCACGGCATCCGCGTCTGACGCCTCGGCAGCGGCAGGGCACGCCCAGCACTACCCGATCACCCTCCAGCACGCCTTCGGCACGACGGTCATCGAGGAAAAGCCGCAGCGCATCGCCACCGTCGCCTGGGCCAATCATGAGGTGCCGCTGGCACTCGGCGTGGTACCGGTGGGCTTTCCGCGCCAGGCCTTCGGGGATGACGACGATGACGGCATGATGCCGTGGGTCAAGGCGCGCCTGGAGGAGCTTGACGCCGGCGAGTACACGCTGTTCGACGAGGGCGATGGCATCGATTTCGAAGCGGTGGCCGCCAGCCAGCCGGACGTCATCCTGGCGGCCTATTCCGGCATGAGCGAGGCCGACTATCAGACACTGAGCAAGGTCGCGCCGGTGGTGGCACGTCCGGGGCCGCGCTGGTCCTCCAGCTGGCGCGACATGATCCGCCACGACAGTGCCGGCATGGGCATGGCCACCGAGGGTGAGGCGCTGATCGAGCGTCTCGAGGCCCGGATCGCCGAGAACATCGCGGATCATCCCGAGATCCAGGGCAAGTCGATCATCGTGATCAGCCACATCGACCCCACCAATCTGAGCCGCATCGCCTTCTACAACGACAACGATGCCCGAGTGCGCTTCTTCCACGAGCTGGGCATGGCCTCGCCGCCATTCGTCAGCGAGACCGCCGTCGAGGGTCGCTTTGCCGGTCAGATCAGCGCCGAGCGCCTCGATGAGCTGGCCGATGTCGATATCGTGCTGACCTACGGTGGCCAGCCGCTGATCGACCGCCTCAACGAGCATCTGCTGACCTCCCGCCTGCCCGCCATCCAGCAGGACGCCGTGGTGCTGCTGGAGAACGGCCCGATGGGCACTGCCGCCAACCCCACACCTCTCTCGATTCCCTGGGTACTTGACGACTATGTTGACCAGCTGTCCGTCGCCGCCCGCAAGGGCGAGTGATCTCACGCCGCTATCGGCCAGCCGTCAGCGGCGCTGGCTGGGCACCCTGCTGCTGTGGCTGGCGCTGTGTGCAAGCCTCGCCCTGTCGGTGGCCTTCGGTGCGCGGGTGACCCACTGGGCCGACATCACGGGGCTGCTGGACGGCTCGCTGGATTCGATGGCCGAGGCCGCCGTGGCCAGCCGCCTGCCGCGCACCCTGCTGGCCATGCTGGCCGGGGCGGCGCTGGGCGTGTCGGGCGCCGTGATGCAGGGTCTGACCCGCAACCCGCTGGCAGACCCGGGGCTGCTCGGCGTCAATGCCGGGGCGGCGCTCGCCGTGGTAATCGGCATCGCCTGGTTCGGCATCCAGCAGGCCAGCGACTATCTGTGGCTGGCCATTCTCGGGGCGGGGCTGAGTGCCGTGGTGGTCTATCTGATCGCCAGCCTCGGGCGTGGCGGGGCAACCCCGCTGCGCCTGGCACTCGCCGGGGCCGTCATCTCCGCGGCGCTGAGCTCTCTGAGCACGGCCATCATCCTGCCGCGCGCCGACATCGGCGGGCTGATCCAGTCCTGGTTGATCGGCGGTGTCGGCGGCGCGACCTGGGCACAGATCACCCCGGCGCTGCCCTTCCTGCTCAGCGGCCTGCTGATCTGCGGGCTCTCGGCGCGCCGACTCAACCTGCTGGCGCTCGGCGATGACATGGCCAGCGGGCTGGGCGAACGCGTGGCGCGGGTGCGGGTGATGGCGGCACTGGGCGCGATTCTGCTATGTGGTGGCATCACCGCGGTATGTGGCCCCATCGCCTTCGTCGGGCTGGTGGTGCCGCATGTCTGTCGCCTGATGGCGGGCAGCGATTACCGCTGGATTCTGCCGCTCTCGGCGCTGGCCGGTGCCCTGCTGCTGATCTCGGCGGACATTCTCGGACGTCTGATCGCACGCCCCGCCGAACTGGACGTGGGCATCATGACGGCGCTGGTCGGCGCACCGTTCTTCATCTGGATCGTCCGTCGCCACAAGGTGAAATCACTGTGAGCCCTCTCCTGCCTGACGCCTCGTCTGCGATTCATCCCACCTCGCGTGCCACCCTGACGCGCCTGCGGCGTGCCCGACAGCGTCAGCGCCGCCTCACCCTCTGGGGATTGCTGGCCGTGGTGCTCGCCGTCTTCAGCCTGGTCCTGATGCAGGGACAGCGCTTCATTCCCCCACTCACGGTGCTTCAGGTACTGCTGGGCGAGAACGTGCCGGGGGCCAGCTTCATCATCACCGAGCTGCGCCTGCCGCGTGCGCTGGTCGCAATTCTCGCGGGCTGCTGCTTCGGACTGGGCGGCGCCGCCTTTCAGGCCATGCTCCGCAATCCGCTGGCCAGTCCGGACATCATCGGCATCAGTGCCGGCGCCAGCACGGCGGCGGTATTCGCCATCGTGATGCTGTCGCTGAGCGGCACGCTGGTGTCATTGCTGGCGATTGCCGCCTCGCTTGGCGTGGCGCTGCTGATCTACACCCTCTCCTGGCGCAAGGGAGTGGCCGGGGCACGACTGATACTGGTCGGTATCGGACTGGGCGCCATGCTGCAGAGCATCACCGCCTATCTGCTGACGCAGGCGCCCAGCTGGTCATTGCAGGAAGCGCTGCGCTGGATGACCGGCAGCCTCAACAGCATCACCCTGAGTCAGCTACCACCACTTGCCGTGGCACTGGGCCTGCTGGGCAGCTTGCTGTTGATGATGAGCCGGCATCTGGACGTCATGCGCATGGGCGATGACATGGCCAGCGGTCTCGGCGTGCGGCTCTCGCTCACGCGCTTCATCATCATTCTCTCGGCGGTCGGGCTGGTCGCCTGCGCCACGGCGGTGGTCGGCCCGGTGGCCTTCGTCGCCTTCGTCAGCGGGCCCATCGCGACGCGCCTGTTCCGGCGGCGCGGCTCCATGCTGATCCCGGCCGCCCTGATCGGGGCATTGTTGATGCTGGTCGCGGACTTCATCGGCCAGTTCCTGCTGCCTGCGCGCTATCCGGTGGGCGTGGTGACAGGCGTGCTGGGCGCACCGGTGCTGCTGTTGCTGCTGATGCGGGAACATCAGGGTCCCGGCCCCTCAGGGCGCAGACAACGACGCGGCAGGCAGCCGACGCCGCCATCTTCCTCCTCCGCCCCTCACCGCCCGTCATCTCAGCGAGTCGTTTCCTCATGACCCACCCTTCCCTGTGCGTGAATGGCCTGACGGCAGGCTATGCCGAGCGGCCGGTGCTCGAGTCGATAGACCTCGACATCGCTCCGGGCGAGATCACCGTGATCGTCGGCGCCAATGCCTGCGGCAAATCCACCCTGCTGCGCACGCTCTCGCGCCTGCTGCCTCCCTCGCGGGGCGAGGTGCTGCTGGATGGCAAGTCGATCCACCGCCTGCCGGCACGCCAACTGGCCCGCCAGCTGGGGCTGCTGTCCCAGTCACCGATCGCCCCGGAAGGCATCACGGTGCTGGATCTTGTCAGCCGAGGGCGGCATCCGCATCAAGGGCTGTTCCAGCGCTGGACGCGTGACGATGACACCGCGGTGCTGGCAGCCCTCAACGCCACCGACACCGCCGCACTCGCCGAACGCGCGGTGGATGAACTCTCCGGCGGCCAGCGTCAGCGTGTCTGGATTGCCATGGCGCTCGCCCAGCAGACGGACATTCTGCTGCTGGATGAGCCCACCACCTTCCTCGACATCAATCATCAGGTGGAAGTGCTCGACCTGCTGACGGACCTCAACCACGCTCGCGGCACCACCATCGTGATGGTGCTGCATGAACTGAACCTGGCCGCACGTTACGCGGATGTACTGATCGCCATGTCAGACGGCCAGATTCATGCCAGTGGCCCGCCCGAGCAGGTACTCACACGCGAGATGGTCAAGGAGGTGTTCGGGCTGGAAAGCCACATCACCCCGGACCCCGTCACCGGCAAGCCGATGATGGTGCCCGTCGGGCGTCATGGGATGAAAGCCAAGAAATACTGAAAACTCAGTCATGATGCTCGCGGGCAAAGAAAAGTGACCTGCCCCATGTAAAAAAGGCAGGTCATGGAAGTCCATTGGCCGGAACTTGAGAGCACCAGCTACAAGCGACACTTCACCAGCTAAACACTGTGGGTGCCCGGCAGGTACCGACCCAACGCTACCCAGCAACTGCCGCCCCACTCATGCCCAGGACACCACGACGCGAACGCGATGAGGGGGAGTCCTTCTCAACCGCCTGAACCACAGAAGACTCCTGCAGATCCGTCTCGACTACGTCTGTCATCGTGTGTCCTTTGTCTGTCGCCGCTGCCCTTCTCCCTCATGTGAAGCCACACGGGGAATCGAGAGCAAGCCGTTGTTTTTGTATGTCCCAAGAAAGCACTCACAGCGCATAAGACTTTGATGACAGGTACAACGGATCGACGCGCCGGAACGCGCAACCATGCGCCGCGGCAATGGCAACTCTGTACAAAGAGCTAGGAAAGGGGCTTCTTGCTATTAATAAAATGACGAAATAACCTGCAAAGAGAC